>JAKEER010000437.1 GCA_022616615.1 Acidobacteriota bacterium | reverse complement strand
TTGCTGATCTGCTTGAGAAGGGCTTTGGCGGCTGAAGGCTTGGAGTGGGAATCGACGATGAGCACGTCATCTTCATTGATGATGACGCCGGCATTGCAGTTTGTTTTGTATTGAGGTTTTGCTACGGCAGCATAGATCCCGTCCTTCACCTTCACGAGTTCAAAGAGTTCCTCGTCCTGGGTCACGGCCAGCAAGCCGCAAAGACACAGCGCTAACAGAACCGGCGGCACAAATCTCGATACCTTCATCCATCCCGCTCCCAGGCCAAACTACCGCATCTCCACGGGCGACTCGCCACGGATCGCTGACCCATCCACTCCCAGCGCTTCTGCCGAACGGCTGATACCCTCGAGCGTTGCCCCGTTGAGTGGAATGCCTTCCCGGCGATAGCGGCGTTCGGTTTCTGCCTCAAGTCCTCCCGGAGCGTAGATACGATCAAGGTTGGGGGCCTTCCGCCCATTCCGGATCTGGCGAATGATGCCGTCCACGCGGCCTTTGAACTCAGACAAATCAACAAAGGCCGATATCTTCACCGCCAGATAGAAATGCCCGTCTCGTCCCGGCTGCGGCCCATCCACCATGTTGCCCAGCTCTGTCCCATAACTGGCGCCCGACAACAACGTCGACAGGATGCCCGTCACCAGAGCCAAACCGGTTCCTTTGTATCCACCAATGGGCTGCAGCAAGCCGGTGATTGCCTCCGCCGGATCGGTTGTGGGACGCCCATCCGCGTCAAAAGCCCAATCCGACGGAATCGATTCTCCCTTCTGGTGATAGACGCGGATCTTACCGTGGGAAGAACCGCTGAAGGCGGCATCCAAGACGATGGGATCTTCCTGGCCAGCTGGAATAGCGACGGCCAGCGGATTGATCCCGAGAATCTTGTCCACGCCTCCCCAAGGCGCCATGGTCGGCAAGGCGTTGGTGGCAGCAATGCCTATCATGTCTTCCGGCAACGCCAGCATGGCGTAGTAAGCCATCGCGCCACAATGGTTGCTGCCCCGTACGGCTGCCAATGCCAGGTTATATTCGCGGGCCCGGCGAATGGCTTCCCGCATGGCGAAACTGCTGGCGATCTGACCCATGCTATTACCCCCATCCACCACCGAGGCTGCCTTGGCGTCATGGGCTACAAGCGGTTTGCCCGCAGGATCGACTCCGCCTTCCTTCAATTTCAAGACATACTCCGGAACGCGCAGAACGCCATGCGAGTGGCAGCCACGCAGATCGGCCTGCACCAGCGTTTCGGCCAGCAGTCCAGCATCCTCTCCAGACATACTGCAGGCCTGGAAAATCCCGGCCACTGTAGTCTGCAGTACCTTCCACGGGATTCGTCTCTCCCGTTCGGTGCCAGGGTAGTGGGACATCGGCTCTCCTCCAAGGGTACAGCGGGCCTCCATCGAGCGCCGGTAAACAGCCAGATGCACCGGGAGCACAGGCGATAGAGATGGTCGTCCGGCTCTTCTGCTCGGGAAAACAGCGTGAGATGCTAGCCAAGAGAAAAATGCGATTGATAGAAGAAAATAGCCAGACTTTCTAACAATATGATGGCGTCCGAGGTTCAGCGGGCCAATGGATTTTTCCTGTCTTCCAAATGTGACTTGTACTCTCGAGGTGTCATATGCAGGAACTTCCGGAAAACCTGCCCGAAATAACTCTGGTCGCAGAACCCCACCTCCTGGCTGACCTCGGCGATGGACTTCTCTGTCGCTGCCAGTAAGGCTTGGGCCCGCGCGACCCGGAACTGGTTGAGATAGTTCACAAACGACTGGCCTGTGACCTGTTTGAAGAAGTGCAGGAAGTGTGACTGGCTCATGTTGACAATGGAAGCGGCATCCTCCAGAGCAATCGGTTCGCTGAAGTGCTGGTCCAAATGGTTGAATAGCGGCCGCAACCGCTCCAGCCGACGCCGTTTGGCATCAAAGACGTCTTCGCGGCTTTGATACACCGTGTAGTGATTCAGCAACTTAATCAAAATCATCCTCAGATAAGTCTTGACGGAAAGGCGCGCCCGTCGGGTGCCCGCCGGCAACTCGGCTGCGATCTGCTGGATCAATTCATAGATTTGTGCCGGAATGCCTGTCTGAGCCGGAATCACGTGAGGAAAGCTGGAATCCTGCTGGAGAAACGGCATCAGGTATTCCATCTCTTCGCCGCTGTTGCCTGAGTTGCGAATCCACTCCGGAAGAAAATGCAGCAGCACTGCATCCAAGTCCGAAGCAGACAAGGAGGAAGCCGGTGGGCGCACTTTGTGATACTGAGTGCTATTGATGATGATCAGATCGCCTTCGGCCATCGGATAGAAGCGTTCCTGCAGTTGAAACATGATTTGGCCGCTGTGCACCAGGAACACCTCGAAATGGTCGTGCCGGCACATGCGGAAATCGCGTTGCCGGTCGTAGCGGTAAAAGTGCACTTGCACTGGCGCCAGAGCATCGAAAGACGACACCAGCAGCCCTTCCGCATTGATCAGCGGCAGCACCGCGGAATAGGCATCCTCCCAGACAATCGGATGGACTATGCCCATAAGAACCTCCAAAAAGTGTCGGAGAAACCCGGTGCTCCACCACTGGCCAGCAAGTTTCCGATTTCCCCGAAGGCCAGGGTGTGTTGGCGCTGCCTCGGCTCGAACTAGCACTACTTTGTCAAGTTTCACAGGGAATCTTGGGTGGCGCACCCATGGCGCGGTTTGTCAGGTATGCGAGACCGAACGCAGACATCGCCAAAGGATGCGATGTCTGCGCCACCCAACCATGACTTAACAGAGTACCGCTAGCTCGATTCCGGATTCAGTACGACTTTAATCGCGCTGCCATCCTGGGTGGCGCGAAACGCTTCTTCAAACTGGCTCAAGGGATATTCGTGAGAGACCATTGAGTCGATCTGAATTTTCTTTTCGTCCCAAAGCTGCACGGCTCTTTTCCACGAAGTCCAGACATAGCCATAGGTGCCTATGAATCTGAGTTCCTTCATCATGACTTTGTTCAGGTCCGTCTCGATTGGACCAGGATAGACCCCCACCTGGACCACCGTGCCTTCTTTACGAACAGCCTCCCAGCAGACGCCCAATGATCTGGCAGAGCCGGAACATTCATAGACCAGATCCGCTCCGTGGCCGCCTGAATAATCGCGTACCACCTCCAGCAGGTCCTCTTCTGACGTGTTGACTACCCGGTCTGCTCCCAGATCTTTGCCGCATTTGAGACGGAGCAGGTCTGTGCCGACTCCGCTGATGATCACCCTGGCGCCTTCCAGCTTTGCCATTAGCAGGGTCAACAATCCCACACAACCTGGTCCCGAAACGACCACCAAGTCGCCGGCGTGAACGGTGCTTCTTTCCATGACGGCGCGAACGGCCACGGCTAGCGGTTCTCCCATGGCGGCAGCTCGAAACGAAACATGGTCTGGCAGGTGGTGACACACCTCGGGGCGGATGCAGAGGAATTCGGCGAAAGCCCCGTCAATCATATAGCCAGCCGAAACACGTTCTTTGCACATGAATGGGTTTCCGGCCAAACAGTGATAACAGTTGCCGCACACGATGGCTGGATTGGAAGCTACCACCCGGTCACCGGGCTTGAAACCCCTGACCTGCGGCCCGACTTCGACGACCGTGCCGCAGAACTCATGTCCCAACACCACAGGGGGATCGCATCGCCACCGGCCTTTGATGATGTGGATATCTGTTCCGCAGATCCCGGCCGCGCCGATTCTCAGCTTCACTTGGTTTGGTCCGGGCGAGGGTTCAGGCCAGTCCTTCAAGGCCAATTGACCTTCATCAGGCCCGGTCTTGACGACAGCTTTCATGATGAATCCTCCAGCGGACGAGAGAGCCTATTAGGCCAGACAAACGAACGTGTAGGTACGTGCACTGGCTAAGCTAGGGAGCTGTCCCTGTCTTCTTCGGCTGCCTCTCTGCCCTTCCTACAACGATTCCCAAGTCCTGATAAACCCCGTTGATCGTCCGAGAAGCCGCGGCGAATTCAGAATCCTCACCGAAACCTATCGTGAAGCTTGCTGGTGCTGCACTCAGGTAGCGGCCACAGCAGCGGTATTGGCGGCCAAAGCCAAAAACCGTCATGTTGCCTTCCATTGGCCAGAACTGGTCTGTGGCATCGTCGTCCTGGTGATTGACGAGATAGAGCATGCGCTTCAGCCGGCCGTCTCCGAAATAGATCCATTCGGGACCGAGAATGTCTCCACTCCAGTGTTCCTTGTTTGATCGCCTCAACCCGTCGGAAAGCACATGAAAGTCGGTCTCTTCGTCCAGCTTACCGCCAGGGGTGCCTTCGTAAAGGAACCAGTAAGGGGTTTCGTTCTTGAGTACGGTCATTCTGGCATAATCCGGATAGAACTCCCAGCGTGTCACCCACGTCTTCGCGGAATTCTCGGAGGTCACTGTCATCTTGAGTGGACCCTGATGCAGCACTTGGGTTCGGGCGCCTTTGTCCCCTGAGTAACCAGGATGAGCGAAGTCTCCCAGATTGGGGATGCCACGAAACTCTCCGGCTGATCGCCCTCCCGGGTGATAGCTGATCCAGTCGTTGCCGTCTTTATCCAGCATGCTTGCCAAGCCAGCCCCATCCTTGTGATAGAAGTAGGTGGCGCTTCGGGTGCTGATCTTGAAGGTTTCCTGGCCTTCGTATAGAAGTGTCTCAACAGGGCCAACCAGTGGAGTTCCCCGTCCGGTCTCGAACTTCCCCGCAGAGTCGAAGTAAACGAAGAAGTGGCGCCCACTTCGCTCAGAGGTCACACCTTTCAGCAACCAGGTCAAGATTCCGCGAGCAGGCGCTTTGGAAGCAGAGGCCTCCGCATCGTCAAACTGAAACGGCACGTTCTCATCGAGCAGTTCTCCCTGCGCGCTGACTTCGATCACGCGAAGGGACGTGTCTCCCAACGCAGCAGGGACGCCTAGCGCCTCCAATGCCTGAGTAAAGTCGAGGCCGGCCTCGACGGGCTGGTCTTTGCGCTCGTACCGATTGGCTTCCACCCGCAACGGAATCCGGTAACGCCAGCGAGAGTCCCACCACTTGCGGGATGCTTGTTCTCCGGAACGCTTCTGCGCTGCCAAACGGCCTCTCACAACCGCTTTGGCTTTGGTTGCGTCTTTCAGATCGTCGATGTCAAGGGCACGCTCGTTCAGACTCAGGGCCCCGTCAAAGTCCTGAAAGTGATTGAATCGCAATCTAGCCATTGCTGTCGCGCGGGCTACTGACTTGGCCTCCGTGCTCTTCAGTAACCCGATCGTCAGGGAGGGCAGAGGACTTTGACGGGACCATGCCTTCAGACTCCGTTCTCTGTGCTGTTCCAGCCCCTCCCGCGCGGAACTAGGATCGAGTTTGCTGAACCGGACGGTGTAGGTATATTCCCACAAGACATCGCCGGCAGCGGGCTCTCCCAACAGATCTGACGAGACTCCCAGCGCCAATGCAACTATGGCCAGCTTCCACTTCATTTTCAACTTACCTCGCAGATAGCTCTTCTTATTTGTTCAGCGGGTGACGCCTTCAGGCAACGCGCATCGGAACGAAAGCTCGATGCGCAATGGACTCTGAGATTGAAACGCGGGATATAGATGGGCTTGCGATCGAGGCCGTCGTTGTTCGTCGCAGACATCAAGGGGCACATCTCGATTCTTGCGGCTGACCACCTAGCGCGTCACCGCGCCTTCAGAAGCCGAAGATACAGACTTCGCATACTTGGCAAACACACCGCTTGGATAGCGGAGCTCAGGTTCGCGCCATGCAGAGAGCCGGCGCTGAATCTCCTCTGGAGCGAGTTCCACGTCGAGCCTTCTTGTGGGGATGTCGATAACGACGATATCTCCGTTACAGAGGCCGGCAATCGGGCCGCCGGCCGCGGCTTCCGGCGCGACGTGCCCGACCATCAGTCCGCGCGTGGCGCCGCTGAATCGCCCATCCGTCAATAGAGCCACTGCTTCCCCCAGTCCTCCTCCGACAATGGCTCCAGTGACACCCAGCATCTCGCGCATTCCAGGCCCCCCTTTGGGTCCTTCGTAACGAATGACGATGACGTCACCGGACAGGATTTTGCCCTCAGTGACAGCAGTCATCGCATCTTCTTCGCGGTCAAACACACGCGCGGGGCCGCGATGGTGATCCTTCTCATGACCCGTGATCTTTACCACACAGCCGTCGGGGGCCAGGTTGCCTCTCAGAATGACCAAGCCACCGGTCGCCCTGAGCGGATTACTGGCCGGCCTTACCACATCCTGGCCCGGAGTCTCCTTTACTTTGCGGACTTCCTCGGACAGAGTCTTGCCCGTGGGAGTTCGTTGAGAGCCATCCATCAACCCGGCTTCCACAAGATGCTTTGCGACCAATTCAATTCCACCTGCCTGGTAAAGGTCGGCAGCCAGGTATTTGCCCCAGGGTTTCAGGTCTGCCAGCAAGGGAGTTCTCCTGCTGATGGAATCGAAGTCATCGACGCTGAGAGAGACTCCCGCTTCACGAGCCATCGCGATCAGATGGAGCACGGCATTGGTCGAGCCTCCGGTGGCAGCAACGCCGGCAATGGCATTCTCAAACGCCTGGCGGGTCAGGATGTCGCTGGGGCGCACACCGCGATGCAACAGGTCCATAACGATGCTGCCGCACCGCAGGCCAACTTGATCTTTTCGCGGATCGACGGCCGGGGTGCTGGCGGTTCCCAAAGCCGAGAACCCGAGAAACTCCATAGCCAGAGCCATGGTGTTGGCGGTGAACTGGCCGCCACAGGCCCCCGCCCCTGGGCACGCCACGCTTTCCAACTCTTTCAACTCTTGGTCCGTTATCCTGCCCGCCGCTGCCGCGCCGATGGCCTCAAAAACGTCTTGAATGTTGACATCACGCCCTTGATATCGTCCTGGCATGATTGTGCCGCCATAAAGAATCAAACTGGGAACGTCAAGACGAATCAGTGCAAGCGCGGCCCCCGGAATGGTCTTGTCGCAAGCAACGAGGGCAACAATGGCATCGAACATATAAGCACGGCCAACCAGCTCGATCGAATCGGCAATGACCTCCCGACTGACCAGCGAGGCTTTCATTCCCTCGGTCCCCATGGTGATTGCATCGCTGACGGCAATCGTGTTGAACTCCATGGGAGTACCGCCAGCAGCTCGCACTCCGGCTTTGACTTTCTCAGCCAATTTGCGGAGATTGAAGTTGCAGGGCATAGTCTCGATCCACGTGTTCGCTACGCCCACTAATGGCTTGGCCAGGTCCTCGTCCGTGAATCCCACGGCTTTGAAGAACGACCGGGCGCCCGCCCTGTTTCTTCCTTCGGTCATGGTGCGACTTTTGTGCTTTGCATCTATTGACATTCTGTTCTCCCATGAAAATCCCCTCCGTCGGAGGGGTGGCGCGAAGCGACAGCGGTCGCGAAGCGCCGGGGTGGGTTCGTTCCCGGTTCCACAACCCACCCCAGGGCCTGACGGCCCTTGCCCCTCCCGAGAGAGGGGAATCGTTGTGGAATCGCCCCCTGCAACGAAAATACCAGGAGTCGCTGAGGGAACGGAAAGTCGACCTGTGGCCGGCGCCACAAAGCCGCTGAGGGCTATTTCGCACTCCGCACTGCCAAGGCAGGTCCTGGCAGCAGAATTTCAATCCCGTGGTGTTCGGTGTCTGACAGCAGTTCAATCCGGTTTTCGCCTCTGCGGAGGAGCCTTGGCTCAATGGGCAGTTTGGAATAAATCACGTCATGCTTGCCATCCGCGGCGACAGCAAGCGGGTGGCCGTTCAGCGTAAAGTAGTTCTTGACCGTTCCGGCCCCACCATCCCAGACCACGACGTGGAGTTCCGCCTTTTCGATCACGGCCGGATCGGTGGCGAGTTCCAGAGTGCATTGGTTCTTCCGGCCCGCACGCGACCAAAACGGTTTGGGCAAATCTTTGGAGGTAATGAGCTCAACCTTCTTTGGCTCTGGGTGAACCAACCGCAGGCTACGGACCGGCGCTGTGACGTAACTCAGCTCTGGGTGTTCTTTGAAGTGAACGATGGCTTGAACCGCCGCATCTTCCTGGGCCTGAAGCATCGAGAAATCCCAGCCGGCTACGAAAGGCGATTGCTGCGACGCCGCCACCACCGCGACAGCCTGGCGTGCTTTGGTGAAACCATGCCAGGTCACTGCTTCCAGGCTGCCGTTTTCTGCATAGCCGCGATAGAAGCCCTGATATTCGACCGAAGCAATCGCAAGCAGGTTGGGTGAAGACGCTGATAGTTGCAACTGAATGCTCTCCCGCTCGCCTCCGGCCGGTGTCGCCTTCACGGCAGCCTGAAACCCAACCAAACCGAATTTCTTCAGGTCAGGGTGATCGGGCTTCAAAGCCAGTCGTAGCGCTGCATTGTCCACGATAAAGTGTCCCCAGAACGAAGAGCCTTTGTCGCAGGCAAACTGGAGTGCGTTGTAACCATTCACGAGATCGGTCAGTTTCAAAGAGAGCGCCGGGTAAAGGTGGGTACAGTTGCTGTCGCTCGTGCCATTTTCAGGGATGGAATATTGGCTACGCCCATTGATGGTGACCCGTTTGTTTGCCGTGCCGGGGTGTCCACCCCACAGTTCCAGATAAAGCTCGGCAGCAGCCAATTGAGCGAGGTCCTCTTCAATCCGAATCTGAATCATCCCATTGCCACGCGGTTCGGCGCGGTACATGAATCGCGGGTTCAGGGCGATCTCAGGGTCGTTCACGCGGACACGGGCATTGAAATGGGGATTGCCATGCTCGAGCCCTTTTTCATACCAGTAGAGGCGGTAGAACCGGCCGCCAGCCGATCCGGTGGTGCCGGCAGCAAAGGCAAATGGCGCCAAAACCAACAGGACACAAAGCGACACAATCGTGAGCTGTCCGATGCGAGAACCACGACAGCTTGAGCATGCAGATGGATTCAATGGACCTCCTAAACGGACAAACGAGTACCTAAAAAGAACCATCAAACCGCAAAGGCGCGAAGGGCGCGAAGAAACAACGAATGGACCACGTACCCCCGGGCCCAACATGAACAGTCGCGGGAGGGCGAGGCTCCGGCCGAGCCGCGCAGCCGCAAGCTCCTTCTCCAGAGAGGGAAGCTGTGAAGAAATTGAAATTCAGAGAAAAATCGGCACCCCTCTCCCCAACGCGGGAGAGGGGCTGGGGGTGAGGGGGGGTGAGGGGGGATTGCCATACTGTCACAACCTGCGCTTCTCTTTCCGCATCTGGCGTGCCTCTTCGGCCTCTCTTCGGGAGTCGCTACGGCGTGCACAGGCCCCTCACTCCTAGCCTCTCTCCCCTCGCGGGGGCGAGAGGAACTGAGACTTTCAATTCTTTCACAGCTTCAGGCTCGGCGGGAGCATTGCCGTCCCGAATTTTTTCACGGCTCCCCTTTTGTTAGGGGGGTATTTTCATCCGTCGTGGCGCCGCAACGCGGCATGGGAAACTCCCTAGCAGTTGTGCTACCGCGCGCAGTTGCATGCGGTGACTGGCCTCTCATCTGTAGAGTCTTTCTGCACCCTGACCGGCAGCCTAGAATCGAACAGCCTTCAAGAACTTCAAACTCTCAGGAACTTGTTGAGGCGCGTCAGGGCTTTCGTCTTCGATGTAATAGCGCTTCACTCCGGCTTTGGCAGCAGCACGCAGGATCGCTGGGAAGTCCAGCTGGCCTGTGCCCAGCACAACACTGGTTTCGTCCGGGGCCTTCCCACTCAAATCGCCGGTCGGTGTGCCCTTGCGAAGGTCTTTGAGGTGCGCGAGCGAAAAACGATGGGGATACTTTTCGAGATATCGCACTGGATCAGCGCCGCCGTGGAAAAACCAAAATACGTCGATCTCGTACTCGACTAGCTCCGGCTTGGTGAGTTTTAGCAGCGTGTCGAACAGCGTTCCTTCAGCCGTGGGTACGAACTCGAAACCGTGGGGGTGATAGCCAAACTGCAAACCTTGAGCCTTGAGCTTTTCACCCCACCGGTTGAAATCCTTTGCAGCACGCTGGCAATCCTCCAAAGTGAAATTGCCTTTGCGCGGAATGCCTGCTGTCAAGACATAGCGGGCACCCAAGGCGTTGGCGTCGCTGACCACAGCGTCGAGTTCTTTGTTCAACCGGTCGTAGCTGGTGATGTAGCTGCTGCAGCTCAGACCCGCTTTGTCTAACTCGCTGCGGAACTCTGCTGCCGAACGCCCGTAGAAGCTCGCGGTCTCAACGTCGCTAAAACCCAGCTTGCGGATTGTGGCGAGCGTGCCTGGCAAGTCCTGAGCCAGCTGTTTGCGGTAGGTCCAGAGCTCCATGCTGAGAGCCCCTTTGAACGACTGGCTTCGCTTGCCCGCCGTGCTGATAGGCAAGGCCTTTCGGGCACCCGTGCCGTTGTTAAGCCACACATCCACACGCGGCGCCATCCAGGTATAGGGCTTGTTGAGAACGTCGATATCGCCATCGCCGTCCAGGTCGGCCAAGCGGCCTTCATGCCAGCCGTGGCCGGCCACCAGTTCGGTCTTGCGAAAGTTGCCTTTCCCGTCTCCATAAAGAATCCAGGCTGTTGCCCCCGGATGATCGGCGTCCTTCGGCTCGCGCGTCCACTTGGCCATTTCGGCGGTGAAAATGTCGAGTTGTCCGTCACCGTTGATATCGCCCAGATCGAGAGTGTGACCATGAATGATGTCGCGCCCGATCAAGTCGCGCCCCGTCCAGGATTCTGGTTTGGCAGGGTCACCCTTGCATTCATAAAACTTCACAGGACCACTGCCATCGCCTGGTGCGATGACAATCTGCGCGAACTTGCCCGATTTGAACTTCCCGGCGGCGATACGCCCGCCAATGGTTCCTACCTTGACGGGTTTGAACTTGTTTCCTCCTTCATGCTTGAACCAATAGTTACCGGCCAGCAAATCCAATTTCCCGTCACCATCCACGTCGAAAGATGCAGCACCCTCTGCGTAGAGCGCGGCGCCTTGAATCCCCTCACCGGCACTTCCCGAAAAGATTTCCGTGTAAGGCCAAGGCTCCGTGTTTTTCGGATCTGCCGGAATGTCGGCCAGAAAAAGCGCCTTGGCCTTCTGGTTCCAGAAGACCAGTTGTGGTTTGCCACTGCCTTTGAAATCGCCAAAGACCTGGTCGTGGTGCTGATTCTCGCCGCTGTCCTTAATCACGCGTCTCTTCCAGGAGATGCTGGGGTTATAGCTAGGGTATGGATTTTCCCACCACCACAGTTGTTTGTTCTGGGAATCGGCGCCGAA
>JAKEER010000052.1 GCA_022616615.1 Acidobacteriota bacterium | reverse complement strand
GGCGGGCGACCCCGCAAGTATAGCCGCTGTCGGCGCTACGGCCGTCATCGCTTCTCACCCAACACCGACCGCTGCCCTTGCGGCGCCACCCGGGAAGAATCCCGGCTCGAAAAGGACTAACGCATGGGCTCGATGACCAAAACCGACAACGCCAACCTCGAGCTGAAGGTGGAGCTCCGGCGCCGCGTGCTCAAAGCCGCGCGCTTCCGGCGACCACTGCGTGTGCTCGACCTCTACGCCGGCGAGGGCAAGATCTGGCGGCACCTGCGCGCCGAATTCAAACTGGCCGGTTACACGCCTTGCGACATTCGGCCCCGGATGGCCGGCACTCTCAAGGCCAACGTCACGCCCCTTTTCGTGGAAGCCATCGCCAGCGGCCACTACAACGTCATCGACATCGACACCTACGGCGAGCCCTGGGCGACCTGGGCGGCGGTGGCGCACCGGATTCACCAGCGCGCGGCTATCTTTCTCACGCACGGCGTGGTCGGCATGGGCCAGACGTCCCACATGGCGCTCGAGGCAATGGGCATCCCGCACGCCTGGAAGATCCCGGTCAAGCCCCATATCGCCCGCTTCGCCGCGCGCTTCTTCATCGTGCCCGAATTCGTCAAGCTGCGCATTGAATCCGCCTGGCGCGCGGAGGCCGGCAATGCCACCTACTACGGCCTGGTCGTTTCTCCTCTTGACAAAGCCAAGCCCCCTGCTTTATCATCGGCGGAGAACAATGGCTGATACCACGGCAATCTCCTGGACCAAGCGCACCTGGAATCCCTGGCGCGGCTGCACCAAGGTGAGCTCGGGCTGCGACCATTGCTACATGTTCACCGCGCAGCACAAGCGCCAACAGCAGACCGGCAACTTCGAGCTCTGGAATCCCGAAATCGTGCAGCGCACCAAGACCTGGGGCGACCCGCTGCGCTGGCAACGCCTGGCCGAAAAGGCCGGCATCATCGAAACCGTCTTCACCTGCTCCTGGTCGGATTGGTTTCACAACAAGGCCGACGACTGGCGAGCCGAAGCCTGGGAACTCGTGCGCCGCTGCCCCAACCTCCACTTTCAGATTCTGACCAAGCGCGCCGAGCGCATGGCCCGGCACCTGCCGCCCGATTGGGGCGACGGCTACCCCAACGTCTGGCTCGGCGTATCGGTCGAGTCCCAGAAATACAAGTGGCGGCTAGACTACCTGCGCAAGTGCCCGGCGCGCGTCCGGTTTGTTTCGGCCGAGCCTCTGCTCGAGGACCTCGAGCTCACGCCCGACCAGGTGGCCGGCATTCACCAGATCATCGTGGGCGGGGAGAGTGGCCCGGGCTACCGTCCGATGGACCACGCCTGGGCGCGCAAGATTCTCGCTCTGTGCCGGCAGCAGGGCATCGCCTTCTTTTTCAAGCAATCGGCGGCGCCGCGCACGGAGATGGGCACGCGACTCGACGACCGCGAGTACCAGGAGTATCCCCTCGACCTCGTAGCCGAAGCGAAGGCCCTGCAGACAAACCTGTGCTAGATGGCAAGGATGGAGGCCGGAGAAATACACTCAAAGCATCTTGCCCCGCATTCCGCGAAATTTTTTTGCGAGATGCACGGGTCCTTCCAAGCTACCACCCCCTAGCGGGTGACGGCGGCCTCAGCCTCGCGCTAGTCAGCAACAAAAATTTCTCCATTTCCATTTCCGTTTCGTGTGCAGGCTGACGCGAAGTGTCACTGAACCGGGGCGGGAAATAATTCCCCCTCATGAGGTCCTTAGCTTAATGCACTTTCGTACTATCCCTCCGAACTTCCCCGAGGGAGGGACTAGCATGGCCAAGCCCAAGGAGGCGGTACGCGACCGCAAGTGGGCGCGTCGCATGCCCAGGTACAGACCCGCATACTCACGCCTGTGCTGTTCTACGCGCTGGCCTTGCTGGTGCTCGCCGGCTCGCTGGCGATTTTCCCCCTCCAACCTGGAGCGAATGACCCAGGGCAACTACGATCCCGCTCCGTTTCGCACCGGCGACTACTTCCGCGAGTTCGAAGCCCTGACCCGCCTGCTGGCCAAGAAGATGGACGCGCTGAGCGCCCGCAACCGCGACCTGCTCGTCTCCACCGAGCGGCGCGTCCAACTGCTCTCCTCGCGGCTCGATGGCGAGGTCATCCCCAAGTGGGAGATGAAGGAGGCTCTCGACGACATCCTGCGCCACATCCGCCAAGCCAGCCCGCAAGTGCCGCGGCCGGACAAGCCCGACGCCCGTTCGCGTTCGTCGGGCTTCACCATGATCGAGCTTCTGATTGTGATGACCATCATCCTCATCCTCTCCGTCATCGCCTTGCCCTACTTTCTGGAGGCCAAGCAACGCGCCCACGAGGCCGCCGCCGTGGGCCTGCTGCGCTCGGTCAACATGGCGCAAATCCAGTACCGCTTCGAGAAAGCCGAGTACACCGACAGCTTCGACCTTCTCGCCGACTTCGGCATGCCCGACATCGACCTCGGCGGCGGGGGAGGCGGCGGGGGACAGGACACGCTCCTTAACTCCCGCTACATCTTCCGCCTCGCTCGCCCGACGCCGCAGCAGTGGAGCTGCACCGGCGAGCCCGTCGGAGCCCGCAACACCGCCCGCTATTTCTTCGTGGACGACAGCAGCGTCATCCGCTTCAACGTCGGCGCCTATGCCGACGCCTCCGGCAAGCCCCTGTAAGCGGCTCTAGTCCGTCAGTACGGCCAGCAGACGATCAATCTCCCCTTAGTCCCTGAATTTGCAAGACACCCTCAAGAGCCATGATTCTACAGGACCGCCCGGAAGCCCACCCAAATGCCTCCGGGGAACGGACGCGCAAGTGCCTTGGATTCAGAGCTGAAAAGCAGCTCAATCACTCCCGCCAGAAACACTACAATTCGGACAGCCCAGAAACACTACTTGACCGGGCAGCAGGAGTTCGGTAGCCTGTCATGGGGCGTCGAAGTACAATCCAACCCATCGCCTGGAGGGGCACGGAGGAATGCGTGTCTATCCAGGGTGCCCGGCCGCAGCCGGATGAAGAAGAAGGCGATCCCAAGAAGCCTCTCGCCAAGGCGCTGAGGCTCTCGTTGCCCCTGCTCGAAAAGCAACTCGAGTCCTACCTCCTGAGCCGCCGCGAGCGAGAGATTGTTCATCTGGTTCTGTAAGGACTCCCAAACAAAGAGATCGCTGACCGCTGCTTCATTACCGAGCAGACGGTCAAGGACCACCTGAAGCATGTCTACAGGAAGGTGGGAGTGCCGACGAGAACCGCTCTGATCGCTCAGCTCCTCGGCCTCAACCACCGCTCCTAGCGATCTTGACGGAGTTCGACGGGGCGCGTAGTTTCGAACCATGCGAACCATTCACATTCGCTGCCATAACTGCGGTTCCCGCGCCGATGTCGTGCTCGGCCCCATCGAAGAAGAGCACCTCCGGGAGGTCGGTTTCGTCATTCGAGTTTGCAAGCAGTGTGGGGGCCAGACCCGTTGGGAGCCGCTGCAGGGTGCTCCGATGCCTACTAGCTTGGTCGACATTGAAGTAGGGGGGAAGCCGCCCGCGTTCCCATCCTGGTCATTGACGACGACGAAGCCATCCTGGCCGTACTCGACAGAGTCCTGAGCAAGGAAAACTACGACGTCCAGTTGGCCACCTCAGGTCGCGAAGCCGTCACGCTGCTGGCCCGCGGCGAATACGCCCTCATCCTTTCCGACATCCGCATGCCCGCTTTCGACGGCAAGCAGCTCTTTGCGTTTCTGGATGAGCACATGCCGGGGCTCAGGGATCGAGTCGTCTTTCTCACCGGCGACACCGCCAGCCCCGATACACTGGCGTTCCTCAACCAAGTGAAGCGGCCCTATCTCAGCAAGCCGCTCGACATCCCTATGCTGCTCAAAGTGATTCGCGAGGCGCTGGGCTCCGACCTAGTCAAATGAGCGAAGCAGCGATTCTCAAGTGGAATGCCCGTATGTTCACCCTTCTCGGGGAGAACGGGACTTGCCTTCGTAGCCTACCTTGAAGCTCACAATGCCGTCGAACTCTGGTTTGTCGAGCCAAATACTCACCGCTGCCCCGTAGGACCTTGACGCCCATTTCGGCCAGCTTTTCTTCCCCCACCTCGGTACTACCCGCTTCGTACTGCCCCGACCCTACCTCTGCTCTATTGTTCCCGCTACCTCCGCCCCCTAGAGTTGACAGTGCAATTTGTGAGCGCAGACCGCAGCGCCCAGGAGGGACCCGAGGGGTCGAACGCGGGATTAGAAGGCCAGCGCGCCTTCCCGTTACCCACAGGCGATGGAGGTGGGTGAGGACGGGCCGGGGACCGGAGACGCCCTCCACCGGAATCTACCGGCCCGTTCTTGTTTTCACTACCATCGGCAGCGGCGCCTTGTTCAACATGGATTCTGGGATGGGATCTTCCGAATCGTAATGACAAAGTTGTCCGCACCGCGCGGGTGTCTCTCGGTGCGGGAGAAATACCTCTGATAAGCCTTCTTGACCGCCGAGAGAACATCCATCGCAGGAAGTCTCCTCAGCCGCAGTGTGCGGTGTTCGTCCGAGACACCTGGAACTTCAACGGTGATGTCGTAGAAGTTGTTTTCGTGCACCTTTACGGTACGACCTGCTTCAGCCAGTTCCCGGTCCTTCGATAGTGCTCCAGTTCCTCCGCCGAAAGGCCAGCGGTGGTTCTGAACATAGAACTCAATCTGCTCATCGCTCTTGTCAGAAAAGATGCTGTAGCCAGGAACGAGGCTAGGGCCACCCTGCCAACAAGCTATGAGACCTATTTGTAGAAAGCTGTGGCAAGTATGGCATCCAGAGGGAAAATAGCGGATGGAAAGCAAAGCGAAGCCCGTGGTTCATGTGATCGACTGGCGACGGACGAAAGAGCTCAGGCGAGTCGATTTCTCTCACCTGGAGTGTCCCGATCCACCAAGTAAGTATGAAGCTTGGATCTGGGAATTCGAGTTCGTGCCACGTCGGCCCTGGATTCACATGGTCTACTGCAACTCAGAATTCGTGCTTGACGCAACAAGCCTTTCAATCATTCGCCAGATACGAGATGGAAAAAGGGAGGACGGGTGGACTCCTTTTTCTCCGGGAGGTGAGTACGCGCTTGTCGGGAGAAAGGTCCAGGGGGCGACGGAAGGTTACTCCATCTTCCTCCGCAGTCTGGATACCTGGCAAGAAGTTGCTGAGTGGCAATCGGGGAGCGCCCAGTTTACTCCCGACGGACGGTACGTCGTAGAGCTCATCGAAGAGCATGAACCAGACCGGACTGGACGATACGAGCTCGGGCCACTTGCAAAGTGGGGGCTCGCATTCTATGAGGTGCCAACGGGTGAATTAGCCAACCGCTGGCTGATCGAGAGTAAAAAAGGAACGTACCCCTTGTCCCGCTACCAAGTCGTGGGAAGTACGCCCTATCTACTTGCGGAGGGAGTCAAAGGAATCGAGGGAGTCAAAGGAATCGAGTTCGTTGAGTTCGTTGGCTTGGTGTCGTGGAACGCTTGGACAGGGGAAATACTGCAAGTGTTCCATACAGATCTGGCCCCTTGCCAAGTCGGTGCAGTTTCGGTCTCACCTGATGCAAACTTGGTTGTGGCTTGCGGCTGGGATGACCCCGACGACGAGCTGTGGAGCCAAGACTGCACTTCGGCAGCGCGTACACAAGGGCGAACCACGAGGACCTGGTGTTTGTCAGCAGGAGCCCAAGGCCCGAGGACCCAGGTCACTGATTCCGTGTGCCAGCCTTCGAGCAGGACGGCCGCGCGGCGAATGCCCTTGAGTTGTTGCTGTGGAAGCCCTCTCACAGAATGGGACCCGAATTTCTCCCAACCCAAGGCCGCGCCGGCTCATTCTCGTACATAGGTGGACGCTTCCGGATTTTGGGAAATTTTTGGGAAATCGCTTCCCGGGTCCAAGCCCGGGCGGCGAGAACTCACCAATCCCGCATGAACAAAGGAGAAGAGTGGTGGGCGCGTGGTGACTCGAACACCAGACCTCTACCGTGTCAAGGTAGCGCTCTAACCAACTGAGCTACGCGCCCGTGGAACAATTCTGCGTC
>JAKEER010000436.1 GCA_022616615.1 Acidobacteriota bacterium | reverse complement strand
GTCCGCGGCCCCGTCATCCTGCGCGACTGGCTCTCGTCGCCAGTGATCCTGCCCAGCCGCCCGCCCCTGCCAGTGACGACCGTCACCTTGGATCCAACCCGCTCTCCACCTACATTCCCAGCCGTTTGCTGGCTCCCCGCCATTTCCTCGGTCGCCCTCGGTTCCGTCTGCTGAGCCCTCGGCGATTCAGCTCGCTCGTTGGCCTGCGGCTCATTCTGCGGCCTGTTCACTCTCAGTCGGCTGTCAACTGGCCGGCTCGTTGACGCCGGTCGTCTTGCTGGCGGGAATTCTGCCTTCGGTTGCGGCTCCATGGGAGACAAGGTCTCTCCCTCCTTCAGTCGCATTCTGTCACAGCTTTTCGGCGAAGCAAGGCTGGACCGCTGCGAAGGCTGTTTACTCTTACGAATTTACGGAAGTTGGGTCGGATAGGTAGGGCTAGCCCTTGGTCGCACCCGTAGGCGTGGCCGTCGAGCATGCTCAAGGCTGGTGGGGACCTAACTCTGTGCGGAGATACATCGGGGGGATCACTGCGTGGGAGGTGGGCTGCGGCTTTTCTAGCCAGCTCTTCCTTGCGGCCAGCAGTTCATGTTGCTACGCACATGTGCCCATTGCGACAAGCGAACGAGTTTGGGCAGGTTGGGGAATCGTGACAGGGTGTCATTCAACGCGAAGGCGACCTAATACCGAAAGTTATTCGCTTCCGGCCGAGCGAGCCACTGGTTCAGGGTCTGGGCACTCTGGTCCTTCTCGGATAGGAGTGGACTGCCGATCGGCCATTCGATACCGATCTCGGGATCATCGAATCGGATTCCGGACTCACCCTTACTGTTGTAAATCCCCGTACACTTGTATTGAATCTCCGCATAGTCGGAAAGGACGCAAAAACCTCGCGCGAACCCCGCCGGTGCCCACACTTGCTTCCGGTTTTCTGCGGAGGCTTCGACCCCAAACCACTTGCCGACAGTAGGGGATCCTTTTCGAATGTCCACCGCGACTAAGAAAGCTGTCCCGCAACTGACGCGCATCAACTTGCCCATCGGCGGGTCCCACTGAAAATGCAGGCCACGCAGCACATTTCTCACTGAACCTGAATGATTATCTTGGACGAAGTCAGTGGGCAGGCCGAGCTTCTTGAACTCGTCCAAACGGTAGGCCTCCATGAAAAAGCCCCGGTCATCCCGAAAAATCTCGGGAGTCAGAACCAAAACGTCTCCGAGCTGCCGCGATTCAAGTCGTATCTGCATGAGCTGGTATCCCTTCACACTATCCGCTGGCGGCCCGAGCACGCCGCGCTTGCAGATAGCGATCGAGAGCATCCTCCCAGTGGGGCATCCTTTCAAGTCCAATCCCATAGAGCTTGTTCTTGCTGAGGACGGAGAATGCCGGCCGCTTTACGGGGCTGGGAAAGTCGTCGCTCCTTACGGGTGAAACTTCGGTTGAGCTTCCAGAGAGCGCGAGCATCTTGCATGTGAATTCATACCACGAGCACTGCCCCCCGCTGGTGATGTGATACAAGCCATAAGTCGTGGTTTGCATCAACTCCAGAACAGTTCTCGCCAAATCAGCCGTATACGTTGGCGTCAGAACCTGGTCATCGACAACTCGGAGTGGCTGACCGGCAGCAGCTCGCTTGAGCATGTTCTCGACAAAATTTCCGCCCTTCCCGCTGCTCCCGGCCAGCCCGTAGAGCCCACACGTACGAATCGTGAAATACTTTCCGATGTTGAAGGCAATTAGGTGCTCTCCAGAAACTTTCGAAGCCCCGTAAACGTTTACAGGGTTGGGAGCATCTTCAACCTCGTACGGGCTGCCTTTTCCACCACCGAAAACGTAGTCGGTACTGAAGTGAACTAAAGTTGCGCCTGCCCGCTCGCACGCTTGCGCCAAGCTCCGCACGGCAAGAGAATTGATTTGATATGCGCGCTCGGGTTGCTTCTCGCATTCTTCCACTTTGTGAAAGGCTGCCGTATTGACGACCGCGTCTGGCCGAATGGACGAAACTATTTCGCCGATCCGGCCACTGTCACACACATCTGCATCGGCATGCGTGAGGGGAACCACGCTCACGCCCTTCGCTTCAAAGGTCCGACGCAGATCCGTGCCCAGTTGGCCGTTTGCCCCGATCAGCAGCACCCTCATCGTGCCGCCTGTCTTTCCATGGGCTGGACGACTCGTGGCGACTTCACTTCACCCCCGTTTGGTGAAGTTAGCAGAAAGCCTGTGAGGCGAATGATGCGGTCGGCTTCCTCAAGCAGTTTGAGCCAGGCGATGTTGTAATAGCGTGGGTTCTCAAAATCAACGCAATTGCCGGCGCGGATCTTCTCGGCCAAGTCGATTACGGCTTCCTCGACGGATACGGTGGGACGCCATCCCAAAACGCGGTTGATTTTCTCCGCATTCACGCGATAGCTCCTCACACCGTGATAGCGATAATCCGGCCGGATCTCGACGTTAATTCCCTTCGTGCGAAGTGCCGACTGAACACGAAGAGCTAATTCAGAGACGCGTAGATTAGAGTGCACGACGTTAAAGATCTGGTTACGCACGAGATTCTCGTCTGCATCCAGGCAAGCTATGTAGGCACGCGCAACGTCGCGCACGTCTACCAGGGGCCGCCACATCTCACCCCCGTAGTGAATTGTCAGGTGGCCTTTGGTGAACGCATCCTTCACGAAAGTGTTCAAGACCAGGTCATACCTCATCCTCGGAGAAAAGCCATAGACGGTTCCCTTGCGGAGAATCACCGGACAGAATTCCTTGTCCGCCAACTCCAGCAGCCTTTGCTCACCCTCGTACTTGGAGACCGCGTACGCAGCACGCGGCTGCACAGCCGCTGTTTCGTCATAGATGACATCGCGCTCTTGAT
Source organism: Acidobacteriota bacterium (assembly GCA_022616615.1). Lineage (GTDB taxonomy): Bacteria > Acidobacteriota > Terriglobia > Versatilivoradales > Versatilivoraceae > VFZK01. The sequence continues at coordinate 1,656 of JAKEER010000436.1, read as the reverse complement.
CGTGAACTCCCACGTCATAAATGGAGCAACTCGACGCAAATAGATAGCGCCTCACGCCGCGCTCTTTGCAAAGGCGAGCCAACGTCTCCGTCGCGAGCGTATTCATTTCATAATTCGCCTGCGGATTGAACTCGGCGGTCGGGTCATTCGACAGACCGCCGACATTAACAACAGCGCGTACATCATCAAGCAGTGATTTGGGCATGTGCCGCATGTCGCCGACCACGACCTGCAATCGCTCCGAAAACTCGCGGATACCCATGTCACCGTAGAACAACCTGTCAAATACTCTTACTGCGTACCCGCGTTGCAGGAGTTCTCGGGCTAAGGCGGAGCCGATGTAGCCAGCGCCGCCGACAAGCAACACTTTGTCGCGAGTTTTTTCCATGCCATTCTCCTCGGAAAGTAGAGATTGCTGCAGTTTCAGTACGCGTTTCTTCCCACAAAAACCCGGAAAATCGTCAGCAAAATGATCTGAAGATCAAAGGTCAGGCTCCAGTTCCGTAAGTAGTACAAGTCATGCTCCACACGCGTCGCGATCGAGGTATCCCCTCGCCAGCCATTAACCTGCGCCCAGCCCGTGATTCCAACCTTCAGGTAGTGTCGGGCATGGTAGGTTTCAATATCCCGCAGGAACTTCTCGACGAAGTGGGGTCGTTCAGGTCGTGGACCGACAATGCTCATATCGCCCTTAATCACGTTCCAAAACTGAGGCAGCTCATCCAAGTTGGTTTTCCTCAGGAAGGCTCCGAGTTTCGTTCTGCGTGGGTCATCCGGAACAGTCCAGCGCGTATCACTTTCTCTTGACGAGCTGGCCTTCATGGTTCTGAATTTATACATTCTGAAAATCTGCCCATTCAGGCCGACCCTTTCCTGAACAAAGAGCACTGGCCCACGTGAACTGAGCTTGATCAAAACGGAAGTCAGCAGCAGTAAAGGAGACATCAGGATGAGAACGAGAGCGGAAAAGGCGAAATCAAAAAGCCGCTTCAGGAGGAAATACATAACCGACTCGGTCGGGTGAGCATGCAGGTCAAGCATCACGATCCCGCCGAAGTCAAATAGCCGGTCGCGCACAAAAACACCGTCCCCAAGATCCAACACCGCGCGTGTGGGAACGCAAAGAGGACTGAGCTCGGAAAGGATTGCAGGTATTTCCGAGAAGCGCTGAGGCGGTATCGCAATCACCGCGTCATCAATCCCGTTTGCCCGAGCAAGCTCTTCAATGTCCGCCATCTCATAAATCGGGCCATCGGCAACCGCCGCAGTCTGATCGGCCAAGCGCACAAAACCTACAAGCGTGCATGGCATGACCTGGCCTGCGACGAGCGAACGAGCAGCGCGTTGGGCGTACTGATCGGCTCCAATCACCAAGATGCGAACGCGATCGCCATTTTGGCATCGCCTGGCAAGCACTACGCGGAAGGATATTCGGCTGATGATCGTAAGGAGAAAAAGGAAAATGGCACTAAGCAAAACAAACAGGCGCGAGAAGCTAGCATCTCGATAGAAGAATACCGCAGCCAAGACCCCGACATAGGTAATGGCGCAAGCCCAAACCAGTTTCTTCGTCTTGCCTTGCGACGCGAACAATTCTTCGATCTGTTTTATCCCATAGTGTTCCGCCGCGATCGCCCAAATTACCGTTGTAAACAG
>JAKEER010000435.1 GCA_022616615.1 Acidobacteriota bacterium | reverse complement strand
CATCTGTAATGCGTTAGTTATGGGGCACCCGCCAACCCCTGGCGTGAGCCAGTGGCAGCTGCTCACTCCCGCCACCTCCGCTTGCGCCAGCGGTTGGCCCCAGATGTGAACGATCAATCCTGTTTCTTCCGCCACTGCAATGAATGCATCTGGCAGCAGCAGGCCGCGCGTGGGGCGTTGCCAGCGCAGAAGGGCTTCGAAACCGGCAATCCGACCGGTCTCCAGAGACACCAACGGCTGATAGTGAAGTTGAAATTCCTGCCGCTCCAGGGCGGCCTTGCGAAGGTCCGTTTCCAACTGAAGTCGTGCCACCGCTTCATCGCGCATGGCCATGTCAAACATCTCATACCGCGCCTTGCCGAGGGCTTTGGCTTGATACATTGCTGTATCGGCATCGCGCAGTAAGTCTTCGGGCCGCTCGTAGCCTGTCGAACTCAAGGCAATGCCGATGCTCGCCGTGGTGAAGACTTCTTGCCCGCTCAAGTCAAAAGACAAGGTCAGTTCCTTCTGGATCCTCTCAGCGACCCGGGTTGCATCGCTAACGTGCCGGATACCTTCCAATAAGATGGTGAACTCGTCTCCCCCAAGCCGCGCAAGGGTATGGTTCACCGCAAGATGCGCGACCGTATCTCGAGGACGCAGGCATCGCTCCAGCCTTCGAGCCAGTGCGGTCAGTAGTTGGTCTCCGATCAAATGACCCAGACTGTCGTTGATTAATTTGAATCGATCCAGGTCCAGAAAAAGAACAGCGAACAAATAGCCTTTTTGGTGTTTTGCGCGCTCCAGAGCTCGAGCTAGCCGGTCCATGAATAGCACCCGGTTGGGCAGTCCTGTCAACCCATCGGCTACCTTGCCTTCGGTGATGTCGGTCTGCGAGCCCGCCATGCGGGAAACTTTCCCTTGTGCGTCGCGAACAACGAGTCCTCGACTCAGTATCCAGCGGTAGCTTCCACCCTTGTGCAGCATCCGGCATTCGGCTTCGTAATGCGAGGTCCGTCCCTGGACATGGGCTGCAATATCCACCTTGATCCGAGCAAGGTCCTCGGGGTGTATCAGGCTGAACCATTCCTCCGGGTTGTTCCCGACTTCACTCTCGTCATAGCCCAGCATAGATTTCCATCGGGGGGAGAAGTAAATCTGATTGGTTTGCAAATTCCAATCCCACAGTCCGTCATTACTGCCCTGAGCGGCCAGCGCATAGCGTTCCTCGCTCTCGCGCATCGCTTCTTCCATCTTCTTACGCAGTAACTGCGTATGAATGCGGGCCGTAATTACTGGAAAGTCGATCGGCTTTGTTACATAGTCATTTGCCCCGAGATCCAGTGCTTTGACAATTTCATGGCTGTCCTTCACACCGGTCACCATGATCACGGGAAGTTGGTTGGGAGAATGGGTTTTGCGAATGATTTCGAGGACCTCGATACCACTCAGTTTCGGCATCTGGACATCGAGTAGCACCAGGTCGATGCCAGGTTGTTCGACTAATTCCAGCGCTCGCCTTCCGTTATCTGCCAACACAACCCGATGGCCTTTCTGCACGAGGTAGTGTGACAGTACGTTGCGGACCTTTTCATCGTCATCGACAATGAGCAGCGAGCCTTCCAGGGTTTTCGCCATAGACAGAGTCGAAGTCGATGGAGGCCCAATGGGTTTCTCCACCTCGCGCGTTACAACCTCTTCTCCATGCATTCCTGAACGGCTCATATTTCGACTGGCTTCGCTCTCGTGTGGCTTCATAACTTACCGCGCTCGAGCGGGCCCTTGCTCACTACCGATCGTTGAATCGGTCGGGACGTGGCTGTTCATGCCCTCCTAAGATCATCGTTTGATTGGGCCATGACCCTGCAGCCGTCGCTTGACAGATTCTCTCATGTAGTTGCTTGCTCTAACAGTTATTCGGTTTTTGGGCTGATTCTCTTTAACTGACTGTTTTCACGGTCCAAGGAAAACTTTGAACGAGTTGTTCCGTTTGGTCCCTTCGTCAATTATGAGAGTTGGCTTCAAAGATTCTGGAGAAAGGCGGGAAGGCGAGATGTGCAAGAGGTTGGGAACGAAAGCAGGGCGCGGCCCCGGAGACGACGGTGGACGGGACGCGCCACGAAGGGATGCTGTGATGCTGTTACAAGACGAAGGCCGAGGCAGCCTTTACCGCCTTGATTTGAACGACAGAGGGCGGTCGAGGACCACGTCCAGCCGGGTTCCTTTCAGCAGTTCCAGGTCGCGCCCGCCGGCTGCGGCTCCAACGCCTGCTCCCGCACCGGCGCCGATTCCAGCGCCAATGACCGTGCTTGTTGCCCCGCCTTTGGCAGCTCCTACGGCGCCTCCAATTGCCGCACCCACTGCGCTTCCTATGGCAGCGGACTTGCCTCGCCCACCGGAGCTACGAATCTCGCCCTCTTTGCCCACCTCTGCTTTGACATCTTTTTCTCCGGCAACACCGGTAACTGAAGCGATGATCGGAGTTTTGCCGCGGCCGGTGTCGATTTCTTCAAATCGCAGAACCATCTGATTGTTGCTGACCGAAGTCACGCGGCCTTTGATCTTGGCGCCGGCGGCTATCGTGCTCCCGTCGTTGGCGGTGAGCGCCTCCAGGGTTCGAACCTCAAATTTCTTGCCCTTCTTGATCTCCCTGGCCTCGAGCTTGTCGCGAAGCTCCACCATAAACCGAGTCCCCACGGGAACCTCCGAATTCTGCAAAGCCAGGGCATCGCCACCGAAACAGGCGAAGGCAATCATGCTGAAAACGAGAGAAAGCGTGGCCGGCATTTGACGACATCTCATAAGCTTGTCTCCTTGATTATTTTTACTGAGAGTGTAAGAACTGCGCCTTGTCGCTTGCTGCTCAAGATCATCAAGGGCGTTTAGGATGAAGGTTCTAGCAACTTGTATCCCCCACGCCCTCTGTCTAACGCACTTCACCTGCCAAAACTGAGGATTCAGTTACCTTAGTGCCATTCGCAATTACGGTGACGTATTTTGATGGTCATCAGCAGCCGGTTTGTATGCGTCATGCCCGCCTCTCGCCCCGCCAGATTTGAAAATGGCGGAGATTCATAATAAGATTCCGCGCTGTTCTCATCGCTGTTTCGCTTCATCGATTCACTAACTGAGTGAGGGTTTCATGACAAACGAGCTGATCGGGCTGTTGGCCGACAAAGCTACGCGCTTGCGCATTCATTCCATCAACTCCACGGCCGAGGCGGGTTCGGGACATCCGACTTCTTGCATGTCGGCTGCGGACGTCGTCGCGACGCTGTTTTTCCACGTAATGCGCTATGACCCGCAGGATGCGAAGCATCCGAACAATGACCGGTTCATTCTTTCCAAGGGCCACGCGGCGCCGGTGCTGTATGCGGCTTGGGCGGAAGCCGGAATTATTCCAGTGCAGCAATTGCTTTCTTTGCGCCGCATTGACAGCGATCTCGAAGGGCATCCAACGCCGCGACTCAAGTGGGTGGAGGTTGCCACCGGCTCCTTGGGCCAAGGGCTTTCGGCCGGCGTAGGGATGGCGCTGAATGCGAAGGGGCTGGATAAGTTGGACTATCGCACCTATGTCTTGATGGGCGATGGGGAGACAGCCGAAGGCGGCGTCTGGGAAGCGGCGGCGCTGGCGGCTTACTATCAACTCGACAACCTGGCAGCTATCGTGGACGTCAACCGGCTGGGGCAAAGCCAAGCCACCATGCACGGTGCAGACGGCCAGGCCTACGCGAAAAAGTTTGGCGGGTTTGGTTGGCAGACGGTAGTTATCGATGGCCACAACCTGGAGCAGATTCTCGCAGCCTTCGAGCAGGCGCAGAGCACGAAGGGCCGGCCAACCGCGATTATTGCCCTGACCAAGAAGGGCAAGGGAGTCTCCTTCCTTGAGGACAAGGACGGCTGGCACGGCAAGCCGCTGAAGAAAGGAGAAGAAGTCGAGAAGGCCCTGCGTGAACTACCGCTCACCGGACCCCCCCGCGCCATTGAGATTGCGAAACCCTCACCTGCAGCCAACGGCAAGCCGGGCCGGAAGCCTGTGGCGGCGCCTGAGTACAAGCTGGGCGACGCAGTGGCTACGCGCGAGGCTTACGGCGCGGCCCTAACCAAGCTCGGAGCCGCCAACCCGGCCGTCGTGGCCATGGATGGTGACACCAAGAACTCGACTTTCGCGGAGAAATTCATGAAGGCTTATCCCGAAAGATACTTCGAAGGGTTCATTGCTGAGCAGAATCTTGTGGGCGTTGCCGTGGGCCTTTCCAAGTGCGGCAAGGTTCCGTTTGCCTCAACCTTTGGGGCTTTCTTCGGACGGGCGATGGACCACCTGCGCATGGGCGCCATTTCCATGGCCAACATCAAGTGCGTTGGGTCGCACTGCGGTGTCTCGATCGGCGAGGACGGCCCTTCGCAGATGGCTCTGGAAGATCTGGCGCTGTTCCGCGCCATTCCAAACGCGGTGGTTTTCTACCCCTCGGATGCCGTTTCCACAGAGAGACTCGTGGCACTGGCTGCTGAACATGAGGGCATGGTTTACATCCGAACCAGCCGGCCCAAGAATCCGGTGTTCTATCGAAATGAGGAAAGCTTTCAGATTGGCGGCAGCAAGACGCTGCGCTCGAGTGGAAACGACCGGCTGGCCGTTGTCGCAGCCGGCGTCACCGTAGCTGAAGCCATGAAAGCCTGTGACCTCTTGAGCAAGGAAGGCGTGGCAATCCGAGTCGTGGATGCCTACTCGGTGAAGCCCGTTGACGCCAAAGGCCTGCTGGCGGCTGCAGCCCAGAGCAACAACACGCTGGTCGTGGTGGAAGAACATTATGCCGAGGGCGGGCTTGGAGACGCTGTTCTGAACGCCGTGGCGAACGACGGCGTTCGGGTCTTCAAGATGGCTGTTCAGGAAATTCCTCGCTCAGGCAAGCCGGAAGAACTCCTGGATCGCTACGGGCTCAGTGCCAGTTGCATTGTTAAGAAAGTGAAGGAACTGATTTGATACAGCCCTCCTGACCCAATCCCGCGAAGCGGGAATCTGGAGATTGGACAGTTTTTGGAGTGGCGAAGCCCACCCTGGGAGCGCGGGCGTCCCGCCCGCAAT
>JAKEER010000434.1 GCA_022616615.1 Acidobacteriota bacterium | reverse complement strand
TGCTCGCCAACATTCTCTATCTGCTCGCGGTGCGGCGGGGGCTGCTGAGCATCGTGGCCACGCTGACCGCGCTCTATCCGGCCAGCACGATTATTTTGGCTAGGATTGTCCTGGGCGAGCGGCTCCGCCTCCTGCAACTGGCGGGCGTGGCGTGCGCCGTGGCAGCGATCGTGCTGATTGTATCGGGCTGACGGCGGGCTGATTTTTCGCAAGAGAAGTCAGCGCCTGCTTGTGCCGCTTGCAGCGCGATCGGCTTGCAACGTTTGATGTCTGACCCTTGCTGCTGTGCGACGGCACATCTCGCTTGCACAAGAGTTGGCTTCCGCGGATAATCATTTCCAATACTCTTTGACTGTATGAGCGACTTCCGCTCAACGCGTCTCTGGAGAACTACCCTCGCCGCGCGGGACAACGACCCTCACGCACCCGAGCGCGAAAGGCTGCGGCAGGCATTTGAACAATTCCGTGAGCGAGCCGCCATGCTGGCGGCTGAAATCCCTCAAGATCTTCGAGATCTAACGGTCCACGATGTTACTCATCTGGATGCCCTGTGGGAAACAGCGGACATGATCGTTGGCGAGCATTATGACATCACTCCAATTGAGGCATTCATCTTAGGTGGGGCATTTCTTGTCCACGATCTTGGTCTCGGATTAGCAGCCTATCCTGGTGGACTGTCGGAACTCAAGGAGCGCACGGAATGGTCCGATCTGATGATTGGAATCCTCAAACGAATACTGGGACGAGCGCCGAAGCCAGAGGAGATCGAGCATCCACCAGATGAGGCAGTACGGGAAGTCAAGTTCCAGTTACTGCGAAACCTACACGCCGAGCGTGCAGAGAAACTGGTGCTTACACAATGGCGGGAGACTAAGACAGGCACAGCGTACCACCTCATTGAACAGCCCGAACTGCGAAACGCCATTGGCCCCGTAATAGGCAAGATTGCTCATAGCCACTGGTGGCCGTCGGATGACCTTGTCTTGAAGTTCGCGAAGCCCATGGGAGCCCCTGTCCACTACCCGAATGATTGGTCTGGCGACCCCCTAAGATTGGCGTTAATCCTGAGGCTTGCAGACGCTGCCCAAATAGATGCCCGCCGGGCGCCTCCGTTCCTCAGAGTCTTCGCGCTCCTTCAGACGCAGCCGCCGTTCACTCGCGGTTCCAAGAAAGACTCTACCAACCCACACGTAAAGGAGACCGCTTGGTGTATACGGGTCAACCCTTTCCGTCTGGCGAAGCTCAAGCATGGTGGCTCTGCTTCAACACCCTACGTGCGGTCGATGATGAACTACGCAAGGCCGACAATCTAAACGTGGATCTCGGGAGGAAGAGGTTTGCGGCGTCCGGGGTTAAGGGGGTCGAGAATCCAGAGCGACTAAGCGAGTTCGTCCCCACACAGGGGTGGCATCCGGTTGATGCCCAGGTAAGGGTGGGGCATGTCGCATCCCTGGTAACTAGGCTCGGGGGCGAGCAACTGTACGGCGATGACGAGTCTGTTCCCCTGCGCGAACTAATTCAGAACGCTGCTGATGCGGTACGCGCCCGCAGAATCATTGAAGACCGCGACGCCAAATGGGGAACAGTGATTCTTCGTACGGGGGAAGACCAGTATGGTGCTTGGATTGAGATTGAGGACAACGGTGTGGGGATGTCACGCGACGTGCTGACGGGACCGTTACTCGACTTTGGCGCCTGTTTTTGGTCCACACCGGATGCTGTCAAGCAATTCCCCTCTCTGATTTCGCGAGGATTCGAGAGTATCGGCCAGTATGGAATCGGGTTCTTTTCGGTTTTCATGTGGGGAGATCGTGTTCGAGTTACGACGCGCCGATACGACGAGGCCATAGAAAGCACCAGAGTCCTTGAATTCGAGAGCGGGCTTTCTTCGCGCCCTTTGTTGCGTGCAGCTGCGAAGTCCGAAAGAATTCGGGACGGAGGTACAAGGGTTCGTGTATGGCTTCGAACCCCTCGCCAAAAAGGCAAAGTTAGATTGTCGATGCCCAGCGACTTGCTGGAAGACGCCTCAATTCCACACGAGAACTTCTCGGCAAGTCCTTCGGCTGCGGCATCTGTGCTTTGCGTGGCGCTCGATGTTGATCTGATGGAGGACAGAGGTAAGGTGAGCTCGCGGATCACGCGCGCTGGTGATTGGGCTCGTATCTCCGGTGAAGCGCTAATAAAGCGAACTACTCGGCAGGTTTACAGTGGATGGCAGCTAGGTAAGGAGCTTGCGCGAAAAGCAGGAAAGAATGTGCGGCCGCTCTATCATGAGCAAAGGCTTGTTGGTCGAGCGTGCGTAATCCCAGACGTAAGGGGGTGCATATCCATTGGTGGCTTCCGCTCAAGGACCCCGGTGGGTATTGCCGGTCTCCTTTTGGGCGAATCAGTTCGGGTTTCTCGTGATAAAGCCAATCTCTTGTCGATGCGCAAAGAACTCAAACGCTGGGCTACTGAACAGGCAAAGCTCGTTCCTTCGCTGACTAACAAGCCTGAACAACGGGCTGAGTGTGCACACATCATAGGTGTCTTGGGAGGCGAAACGGGGAGTCTTCCGGTTGCCAAGGTTCGAGGCAGATGGGTGGACTTTGAAACACTTTCCAGATGGGCACGCCCTAAAGAGTCCATCATTCTTATCTCCGACACTCAGGAGGAAAAGT
>JAKEER010000433.1 GCA_022616615.1 Acidobacteriota bacterium | reverse complement strand
GGTAGCCACGATTGCCGCGTATTCTGGCGGCTATCGTGGGCTTGTGCGCAGGACTCCGGAACTGCCCACGATTAAACGCAAACTGCGCGTTTAATCGTGGCTACCAGCCATCGCGAATAAGGGCCCTACGGAATAATTCCCAACTCGCGCGCCGCTGCAACAATCTCACCCGCTATGGGCGCGGCCACGATGCCCCCATATCGTCCGTGTTCCACCAGGACCGAAAAGGCAATCCGTCTTTGTGAGCCGCCATAAGGCGCAAAGCCAATGAACCAGGCGTGGGACGGAGCATCCTGAATCTCGGCCGTTCCGGTTTTGCCGGCAACCGGAGGTTGAGCGGAGCTCAGACGCCGGCCAGTTCCGTGCGTCACGACGGCGCGCATGAATTGCGCCAATCTCTCAGACTGCTCACGGGACAAGACCGCTTGCGGTTCCTGCATTCGTGGGTTGCTGTCATATGTCACCCAGCGTCCGAAAGGCATGCTTCCGCCATTGGCCAGGGTGGCCGCCACTCTTGCCATTTGAAAAGGAGTTGCAACGACTTGGCCCTGCCCATAGGCTGCCTGGGGCAGGGCGCTGCGCAACTGTTTAGGGGTATTGGGTGCGGCCACTCGAATCCCGAGCAGATCGGCTGTGCCATGCAAGGCTTCAGGGCCCAGAAGATAGGTTGCCATCTGCGCGAAGTAGGCATTGCAAGAAACAATGATCCCTTTCTCCAAGTTCACCGTTCCGTGGGCGGTTTTGTCTTGAATGTCATCACGAATGGGACGTGGCCATCCGCGAACCAAATTTCCCACTCGTCCATCTGGCAAGGTCTGACACTGGAAAGTTTCTTCCAGGATCCCCGGATTGGAACGTAGGGCAGCCATGGCGGTCACGAGCTTGAAGGTGGACCCAGGAGGATAAAGGCCATAGCGCGCGCGGTCGAGCATCGCTTCCCCGGTCCGTTCGGAGACGTCGTCAGGAGTCTGCGAGGATCCAATCGGTCCGCTCCCCTGCGGATACGGATAGGTGACGGAGGCCAACAGACCCCCTGTATCCGGAGCGAGGACCACAGCGGCTCCCTTGTCCTTGTTCTGGCGCTGGAGATGGTTTTGCAAAATCTCCGCGACGCGCAGCTGCAGGCGGATGTCGACTGACAAACGCAGGTCCCGCTGGCGGCTTAGAATCTGCTTAACAGACTCGTGTTCCGGCTGATAGCGATGGCGAAGCAGCGGAATCAATTCGCTGTAGTCGTGTTTGAGGACGCGAATAGGCTTGTCGTCGCGTGGACCTTTCAGCTCAACGACCCTGGCTCGATCATCGTATCCCTGCAGCCGCCGGTTGGAATCACGCTCCTCAAACGAAGTGTTGCTGGCGGCCCAATTGGCGCGTGTTCGCCAGTCGCCCAGCAGATGAAAAGTTCGGCCCGTAAACGGGTAGTGGCGACGCTCCGAGCGGACTGTCACCTCATCCAGGTAAACTCCCAGCTTCAAGTACTGCCCTCGGTGCTTCTGCAATTCCTCCCAGTGACTGGTCGCTAGAGGAATGCCATTCCGATCGTAAATGGCGCCTCTCGGGATCTGGCGCGCGATCTCCGCAAGCCGGGGATTGTATTGATAGCGACGGGCGCCATCGGCCTGAACCGAGAGTGCGCCCGCGATTAAGGTTGCATCGGCTCGAATGATTTGCAGATAGGCTGCTCGAACCGCAATCACCAGTGCCAGCGCAGCCAGGGAGCGAAGCAGCCAGCGGACCGGCCTTTCAAAAGGTTGGGACTGCTCGACAGTGGCGGCTCGTGAAGAAATCGAGATCAAAATCGCAACCATCACGAAATGGGCCAGCATCGAGGTTCGACCGTAGCTGAGAAAGGGAGAAACAATCCCGGAGAGCGGAAATAGGCCTAGCAATCCTCCGGAAATGAGCAAGACCGGCAGAGCCATAAGCAGTGTCAGTCCCAGGCTGAGAAAGAAGGTGTAATCGCTGGGCGCTTTGAGCGCGATCAGCACGCCGCGATACACCAGCGACGCATACAGTGCGAAGATCGACAGCAGGCCGAGAAACCCCAGCTCTTCACCGTACACCGAAAGAATCAAGTCCGTGTGGGCCGCCGGCACGATGCCTGGATCTCCAAGTCCCAGACCAGTGCCTGAAAATCCACCCGACGCCAGACTCCACAATGAATGAGCCAGCTGATCGCCGCCCCGCACCGTGTTATCCCAGGGAGAGAGCCACATCTGGATTCTTTCGGCGACCGTGTGAGGATAACCCAGCCGGTACCCTCCCCAGAAACCGGCCAGCATGATCAGAAGTCCCAGAATCACGGCTGGCAGCCGATTGCGGGCGATGGCATAGAACACCAGCAAAGAGCAGGACATGATCAGCGCTGGGCCAAGGTCTCTTTGAAAGAAGAAAAAAAGCAGCGCGAGCCCGGTACCGATGAGAACAGGCAGGACATAGCGAAGCGGAGGAAGAGCAATGCCCCGCAGGACAAACGGCAAGTTGTAACGCTTTTCTTTGAGTTCGCGCAGCAATTCCCAGCGGTCAGCAAAGTAGCCGGCCAGAAAGAACACCAGGAGAATCTTAACGACTTCGACAGGTTGAAAGCCGAAGAGATTGACCTTGGCGTCGCTGGTGCCGGGACCGCTGCCCCAGAGGATGAGAACCACCGAAAACAGAAAGCTCAAAAGCAGCGGAACAAAACTCAGTTTGGCGAGCAAGCTCTGGTAATCCAGGAAACTCAAAGCCAGCATGAGGGCGCAGCCCAGCATCACTCCCTGTGCGAAAGGAGCCAGGCTAAGAGTGTCTCGCAAGGGATCTCGAAGACTGACCATAGCGATCAAACCCAGCCCCGTAAGCACATGGACGAGCGGCAGCAGAAAAGGATCTCCGCCCAATGCCTTGATTTTCCACAGCGCATGCAGAACGTAGAAGCCAGCCAAGTACAGGATCACATGCAGCCAGAAGCGTGAACGAAACTCGTCTGGATGCCGAACCACGAGAAGCGGCTTCAGCTGATTAAACTGGGCCAGCGTCAAAAGGGGGAAAGTAATGTCGGGATTAGGCGCCCGGGTGGGATGGTTTTCCCGCAACTGAGCCAGCCTCTTGCGAAAGACATCCAGGCCGCGAGTGGAGTCAACCTCTTTCGCGGCCAGGCGGATCTTTGCCAGGGCGCCGACATTGGGAGTGGAGGGACTGTCGCGCAAATGTCCCAAGATCTTGCTGGCGGCAAACTGCCGGTCGGCTGGATGATCGAATACGGTCAGGAAGGGGATCAGTTCTGCCCGACCAGAGACTGCATTGAGGTTAAGCAGCTTTTTGCTCTTGAGTTGTTGCTCCAGGCCGGTGAAGCCATAAGTTCGGGCCCGGTAAACCAAGAACAGTCCGAGCAGAGCTACCACCGAAGCCGAGACAAGCAAGACTCCCTCTGGGCTGCGTGTCTGGACTCGAGCGTTCCGAAGTGTTCCAGCTTTCAACCTCCGTTCTTCGGCAGTGCTCCGCGTCGTGGTCATTGCCGGCCCTCATCCAGGTCCGCAAGACGCTCCTCCACCTTTTCGATCCTGGCCTGAGTTTGCTGAATGTTACGGCCGCTATCGCCATAGGGGAAGATAGTCTCGTACAGCCTTAAGGCTTCCACATAGTCCTCTCTAGCCCTCAGCAGATGCTCTTTCTCTTGTGGCAAGGTGCGAAGGCGGCGCATTTCTCCGCAAATGCGATCGGCACGATTGCGAAACCCATCGGCCATCTGCGCCTTCTCACGGTTGCCCAGCACGTACCCGTCCTCTTCGGCCTGCTTGAGCTCTGCCGATCCTTTTTCCAGATCATTCAGGTCGTAGATATAGACTCTGGCCAGCCCGAGGTGAGGGTCCGGCCAACCGTGCTTCAGAGCGGCCGCTTCGCGAAACTTTTGCAAAGCATCATTCAATCGCTTGGTCAGTTTGCGGGCCTCTCCATTGATCCGGTCGATGTGAGCTTCACAGTAACGTTTGTAGGCCCTGACGGTGCGGTCTGTTGAATCCAGTTCCAAGGCCCAGGAGAGATACAGCAGCGTCTCCTCCCATTGCCTTTCGGCAACCCGGGGCGTGTCACCCCGGTAATCGGCGATCACGCGCTCGGCAGCGGCAACGAATCTGTGCTTGAGGGACCTCCGTAAATCGCTCAATCCCGCTGGGAGATAGCTGCGAGAAGCCAACTGCTGATACTGGTTCCAGGCGTCTTTCAGGTTTGTGGTTTGCTCGGCGTCTATACTGACGCGGAGCTGATGAGCCTTTCGCCAGACCCCAATCTCGCCGCTAACCAGCCATACCAGCAGTAACACCAGAACCGCTTGAACGGCGCGTCGGATGGTTTTCCGTCTAGCAGAAGCAGGGTCGTGCTCCTGCTGCTTCAGGCTGGCCTTCTCGGGAGAGCGCGCGATGGGCGGAGATTGCGTCGTGCGGCGTGTTCGGTCGTCCGCGTTATCGGCAGGCACAATCGGCTGTGTGCGGCGCGTAGTCTCGCTATCCTGTTCCAGCTCGGCTTTGGTTTCCATCCCGTCTCGGAAGGCTTCCAAGTCGGCCTTGATTTGAGCGGCGCTCTGGTAGCGCCGGTTGATGGCGGGGGCCAGGATTTTCAAGATGATTTTCCTTAGGGCCTGGGGGCAATCGGCCGGCAGCGGCGCCGGCGGGACGCGATCACGAATCAGGCGTTCCAGTTTGCCTGTCGAGTCGGCCCGATATGGCTGAACCCTGGTAACCATCTCGTAGAGCAGAACACCGACGGACCAGAGATCGGAGTGCACGTCTACATCTCCGCTTTCCAGCCGTTCCGGAGAAGAATAGGCAACGCTGCCGAACTCGTTGCGAGTCAGCTTTCGAGTTCGTGAAAGAGCCTTGGCGATTCCGAAATCAAGAACCTTCACTTGATTCTGTGCGTTGATGCGAACGTTCCTGGGTTTGATGTCGCCATGAACGATGCTTTCAAATTCCTTCCCTTCGATGACGGTGTTGAATGCGTGAGCTTGGGCCAGCATGTCGCAGATCTCGATTGCGATCTTCACCACACGGCTGAGTTGCAAGGCGCCTTTGCGAAGGATCTCAGACAAGTCTTCGCCTTCCACGTACTCCATATCAATGTAGAAGTGGCCGTCCAGTTCGTCGTATTCGTGAACTGCCGCCACACGCGAATCAATGCCGGCCAGCCGTGCTTGCAACATGGCTCCTCGACGCTCGGCTTCGAGCGTATCCTCGCCGTCGCGGTCTGAGCTGTGTTCAATGAGTTTTAAAGCCACTTGCCGCTTTTTTTCCGTATCGAGCGCCAGATACACGTCGGCCATGCCGCCACGGCCGAGTTTTCTCACGATCTCGTATTTGCCTAAGCGCGTGTAAATGGGACTCACGGTCTATCCGTCATCCTTCGGTGGAAAACTCCCTTACGGCTGAGGAACCACAGAACCCATTAAGGTGCGCTTTCCTTTTGGCGCACCTAGTCCAGAGTTTCGGCTCCCCTCTCCCCAGCGCGGGAGAGGGGTTGGGGGTGAGGGGGATTACCTCATATCAGTTTTAACCGACGAAGCTCGTCCAACCGAGCCTGCTCCAATTGGGCGATGCGCTCTCGAATCTTCTTCACAAACTCTGTCGGTGCCTTCAGCACCATACCATTCGGGACACGCAGCACCCGATATCCTCTTTCCTCCAATTCCCGATCGCGTTGCCGATCTCTTTTGGCTTGAAACCCGTAAGCGTGTCCGGCGCCATCGAGTTCAACAACGAGTTTCAATGACAGACAACAAAAATCCACAATCGCATTGTCGAGCGGGAGTTGGCGGCGAAACTTATAACGAAGCAGCTGGCGATTGCGGAGAAGCATCCAGGCGAGCTTCTCGGCCAGGGTATCCGAGTGACGGAGTTCTCGCGCACGAGGGGTTAACGAGGGGCTGTTGGCCTTGTCTCGGCCCGGCACTTTCGTTGGCATAACGGTTTCCCCCTCACCCCCAGCCCCTCTCCCGCGCTGGGGAGAGGGGAGCCGACAACTCGAAAGAGTGCAGCAGGTAACGGGTCACAGACTCAAGTGTAGAGACTCGAGGGGCGCTTGAGAAGCAGCGCACCCTACATCTTCAGTTCCTCCGCGGTCTGAGTTCGTTACTACAACACCGGAAGGCACACTCCTTCAGGGTGTGTCCCGTCGAGTCTGGCCTGAGGCTCGGTCTCGGCTCACCGTGTCCGCAGCGGCATTTCCAGTCCGCTGCGGCGGTCCCGCTCTGTCTCTGCTGTCCACACGAAAGAAATTCCTGCGGAGAGTCTCACCGTCGGCATTCCATCCGCGAATGCCATAGACACCGTTGTCTGCTATAACGTTGCCGACCAACGTGGGTCGTGCGCCCCCAAGAACTTCCAACCCCGCTTTCCGGTCTCCTCTTTGCTTTCCATTGTTGACGATTACGTTATGGGCAAGGCGCGGCGTGGCCAGGGCGCCCACCAGCACAGCGCTGCCCGAATTATCGTGTATGTAATTGGCCCTGAGAGTTACCGCCGAAGCCTTCACCTCAACCGCGGCAATGCGGGTCCCGGAAATCTCCAAGTCCTCGACTTCTATGTTGGAGTCGGTTAACCGCAAGCCAATGGCCAGAGGATTCCTGTCATTTCCCTGAATTTTGAAGCCTGCAAATCGACCGCTTCTCAGATTGTTAGCGACAACAGCGACGCCAGATTCCCCGGCTTGAGGAGCCACGAGAATTACAGCTTCTCGGGATTTCTGGCTGATGAGGCTGACTCCCTCTTTCAAGTCAATGGACTCGACATACTGCCCGGGGCTCACTTCGATCGTATCGCCTGCCTGAGCCTCCTGCAGGGCATCGCCGATGCTGGTGAAATCGAACTGCGTGCTCGCTCCTACCACAAGGGTCTTTACCAAATGTCTGCCGATGGGTTCATTTCCCGGCAAGTCACCTCTTTGCCAGAGACCTGAGTGCAGAGCGCTCCAAAGAACCCCGCCGACCAGCGCACCATAGAAAAAAAAGGCCCAGCGACTGCCAAGCGCCTTAAAGAGGCGCATGGTGAAGTGACCCTCAGCTTCCTCTTCTTCTCGAAGCTTTCCATTCCTTCTCGAATTGGTCTTTCCGCTTGAACTCGTGGCGGCAAATTGTTCTCCCTCAACGAACAGGACCGTGATGTTATCTTTGCCTCCAGCATCGTTGGCAGCTGCAATGAGCCGTTGCACGACTGCCCAGGGATCACCGGCGTATTGCTGAGCAATTCGAAGGATCTGTGCGGACGTGAGCAAATCACTTAGGCCATCGCTGCAAAGAAGAAGAGCGCTATCGGATTCGAAAGGCACTTGAGCCAGCTCGATGAAGTCGTCATCGTGCGGATGGTGCTCTTCGGAACCCACGTCCCGGTAAACTTCATTGCGGCGGGGATGCTGCATCGCTTCCAGTTCGTTGAGCCGTCCGCTGTCTTCGCGAACTCCTACAGGTGAGTGATCATGCGTGACCTTGCGAATCTGGCCGCGGCGCAACTCGTACAAGCGGGTGTCCCCGACATGACCAACAGTTGCCTGACCGTCTTCAACTATGGCGACTGTCAGAACACAAGCCATTCCTTTCCAGGTGTCACGCGTTTGGGCCAGGCGAAAGATTTCGTTGTTGGCCACGGTGATCGCCTCACGAATGCGGTCGCTCAGGCTGCCGGTTTGTCTTTCGAGCCGGGCTCGCATCCTGTCCAAGGCTATCTCCGCCGCCTGTTCCCCGGCGGCTTGACCTCCAATGCCATCAATCACCAGGAAAATGCCCCGCTCGACATCGAGGTGAAAACGATCTTCGTTGTTTGTCCGCAGAAGGCCCGGATGAGTTTCGCCTGCGCATCGAAATGTGGTTGTGGTGCCCATGGGTTGATCTTGGGGCTCAAGACTTGTGACGAGTGCTCAAGAACGCAAAGTACGCGACCCAAAGAATCAAACACAAAAGAAAGAAAACTCGCGCCCAATGCAATGCGCTCATAGTCCGCTGGCACTCTCGAAATTGAGGAATACCACTCCGGCCAACCCGATGCAAGCCTGGGCTGGCAGCAGCACCTCTATGTTCTTGTCGCGTTTTTGCTCCTCGCCGGTCTCAATACTGCTGGGAATGGGCTTCCCATTGACTGTCGTTCCCAGACGACTCAGATCCTTGATATAGAACTGATGGGAACGTTCGTCCCAACGCAGTCGTATGTGCTCGCGTGACACATCAGGTAGTGTTTGCAGTTTGAGGTCGACCCAATAATCTTTTCCGCCTCGCCCAACGACGATCTGGTCTTTCGTCATCAGATAAACCTGTTGGCCGGAGTTATCCTCATAAGTGATATTCGCATAAACCCGCTCTCTTCGAGTCTCGGAATCCTCGTACCTCTGGGTTGAGGTGGCTTTGCCACCCTTAAGGCGCGTGGTGATGCGCTTGGTCTTCAAACCGGAGCTATACTCGGTCTTAGGGGGCAACGCCAGCTCTGAATCGATGACAATGTCGCCAGGCTGGGTTTCTTCATCCACGCTCTCATAGAACGCAATGAACCAGCCCTCCTGAGCGCTGACGAACTGCATGGGGTTCTTCTTCGACAAGCCAAGATTCTGCAAGATCCGCGGCGGCTCCGCGTTCTGTTTCATTCGTTCCAATTCCTCCGCCAGTGCGCGTTTCGCCTCTTCGATGATCCTGGGGAGGATTCCCTCTAAACGTTTATAGTCGTTCGTGTGCAGATAGACGTAATAGAGGCTTGGAACCAACGTGGTGTACTGCAACGGCTCGCGGCCTTCCAACATATTCCTGACAATCTCTGCAATGATGTGTTGCCCCTTCACTAGGCTGTCGCGCTTCTTTTCTTCCATAGCTGTGCCGCCTTTCGATACTTCAGTCACCGGCGGATCCGGTGACTGGAATTGTAGCCGCCGCAATGAGGCCGCTACGGAGTCGTCTGCAACACGCCTCGCTGTGATACTCCGCGCAGGATCTGCCAAATCGCGCGTATCGGCCTGGGATGCCTCCGTAGCTTGTAACGTTTACAACGTATCCCTGACCTCAGTTGTTCCCCTAGCCAAGTACGAAGCTGCCTTATTCCAACTTGCGCCAGCCTTCTAGTGGGGATGGCAGAGCATAGTGACGAAACTCGATTGAACATGCGAATCATGATGACAACTCCCGTGTGCATGCTCCTTGCGGTCGCAAGCTGAATTCGGCTCTCCTCACCCAAAGTGGAAGAAGGGGGCTGTAAGAATTGAAGTTCAGCGAAAAAGTCGGCTCCCCTCTCCCCAACGCGGGAGAGGGGTTGGGGGTGAGGGGGAATTCCACAACGTGGCCCTGTGCTTGCCAACCCAAGTCTGGAAGGCTTCTTCGGTTTTGGCAGCCAAACGCAATGGCGTGCACGGCTCCCCTCTCTGCCCCTCTGCCGCGGTGCAGCCATCAAATCACGACCTAAAAGATTAATGCTAGCACGAGCTGTTAATCGCTATTTCGAGAAGCAGCTGAGAAGAGCTGAGAAGAGCGCAGCGGCCTTGTTCCTCAATGCCCTTGGCAAAATCACCGCAGGAATCCCTTTTGTGAGAGGTGCCATCCAACGAAGAGTCCTCCTGGAGGGCAGGCCCTGTCAAAGTCGCGAACCCTCCCTTACGATCAGGCTACTGAACAGATCCGAGGCTCAAGTCAGTAGCCGCGCGTCAGCAAGGGCTTTGCCTCGACTCACCGACTTACAAGACTTTGACGCGACCCTGGCCTGGAGGGATTGCCGACCCTACGGGCCTGCGCGGGACAGCGTGTGGTGTGAGAATGAAAGTCAAATGGCTCCTCCTAACGATTGCTCTGGTTCTGATGATTCTTGGAGTTGTCATCTATCGCATCTGGAAGCCAGACCATCGTTCAGCCGTTCAGCAGTCATCAGATCCAATGCCCCCTGCCACGCAGGTGAATCAAGGCCCAGTGATCTTCTCGCCTCAAAAGGACAGAAGCGTCGCCATCATCGATCAGATGGGACGATCGCAGCTATCGGTGATTTCGGTTGTGGACAACCGCAGAAGCTTGGTGATGCAACTGAAGAAGGGAGAGGCAGCCAGAAACATTCGTTGGGCGCCCGACGGTCGCTTCTTTGCCTTTGAAGCCCACGACCCTGGCGGACACAGCCCTATGACTACAACGCATGTGTGGGTTGTGAAGGCCGACGGAACGGCGCCGAAAGAAGTTCGACTGGCTGCCCCAAACGAGCACTTGTCGACTCACCTGGCTGGATGGATCGCAAACGACACCCTGCGAATCCGCTGCACGCTGCTGGAACATCCAGAAGATGTTTTCTTCGTTTATCGGAGTGCGACAGGCCGACTCGAGGGTCCAGTCAAGGAGTAGACTGTCATGAAGAAAGTGCCCGCCTTATTCCTGTGGAGCTGGCTGGCTGCTTCCTGCTGGAGTGTGATGCTGGCTCGCCCGCTCCGCTCCCCGGTTAACGAGAACGAATACGTGGGCAATGTTGTTGGATCTGTTGTCGACGCCCGCACTCGGCAGGGCATTTCAAAGGCAACGGTCATCTTGATCAGTCAACCCTGGCAGTCCCGCAGCTCGCTCTGGACCACCGATCTGCGAAACAGATTGATCGCATCTTCAAGTCGCAGGGAGGAGACTGATAGTCGCGGACAGTTCCTTATCAACCATGTTCCTACGCCTTACCCGTTCAAGGCCTATACCGTTGTCGCTGTTGCACGAGGCTATGGCTTGCAGGTCTTTGATTACCTGCCGGTGCTGCCGGGCGCGGTGATGTCGTTGGAGTGTGAATTTGCTCTAACCCAGGGCACGGCCGTGACCACGGTGTTTCGCCAAGGCAGCCGCAAGCCTTACCGCTACAGTCACGAAAGAACCCTGCGCATTCCCTCGAGATCGCTGCCTGATTGGAAAGATGGAAGAATGGTCTTCGCCACCCGTGAAGGTTTGGTTGGCAGAACGACGGCCAACGGACACGTCATTCGTCCTCGCGATCGATTTGTGGCACTGCCCTCTCGACGTTCCCTTTCAGGGAAAGGCGGGCGAGAATTCCAGGTCAGGTTGACTCATAAAGGAAAGTCTGTCGTCGCGCCTGTCTGGGACATCGGGCCCTGGAATGTGAGAGACGATCACTGGAGTCCCTCATCACAGCGAGAAAGATGGCGCGACCTCCCCCAAGGCCTCCCGCAGGCACAAGCCGCCTTTCAAGATGGCTATAACGGTGGCCAGGACGAGTTCGGCCGTCAAGTGAAGAATCCCGCTGGCATCGACCTTGCTGACGGCGTTTTCTGGGATGACCTGCGGATGCGCGACAACGATTGGATTAGGGTGGATTATTTGTGGACGACCAGTGACAACGCCTCAGGCCCAGCTGAGCAGGATCCTTACCCAAGCCCAAAAGAGAAACGCGCCCCGAGCCGTCGTTCCCGTGTTTCCTCCATTTTCGCGGAGATCCTGCGAACTGCAAAAGTAGTTCTGACGGGTAAGTCGGCTGGCTTGAATCACGCGAGACCACAGCCAGACGAGCGTGTGAATGCAAACTGAGAACCAAAGCCAATACCCCTTGGTTGTCCACACGGTACTGAATGGTCTGATCTTCGACTTGCGGCTCGCAAGTGACTTGGGGGAATCCCTTAGGTGACGATGCTAAGTAATCCCAGCCTGGAACCGGCAAAACCTCCATCAGAAACGGGGAGAAAATTCTCCTCTCTGGCACCGCCACGGCCTAGTTCAAGGCTGAGAAAGTAGCGAGCGTGGGAGGCTGATGGCTGCTGTTGATAAATCCCCATCGCATAAGCTAAGGCAGCGTCAATAAATAAAGGTATCAACTCTGGGTGGCGCATACATCGTGCTTTTTGCGGTGTATGCGGACTGTACGCACACATGACAAACTGCGCCATGTGTGCGCCACCCAAAGAATCACACACGACTTAACAGAGTGCTACTAAATGTAGTAGTCTAGTTGCAACCTTTATTTATTGACGCTGTCTAAGTACTGCGTTTCGCAAAATACCATCACGTATGCTTCGAGTTGGAAGAGCATCTCTGAGATGACCTAAACGCGCTTGGGTCGGCGGCTTTGCCGCTCGATGTGTGAAAAGGCTGGGCCTTTCCGCCTAGCCATTCAAGGATCGGGGCTACGCCCTCGGGGCTCGGGGCGCAGCCTGGGCGCAGCCCCGACCTGGAGATTGGACATTTTTGCCCCGGAGGGGGCATGGGACGTTAGCCTGGGGCAGAGCGAGGGACGGCGGTCCCTCGCGACGCCCCAGGGATCAGGGCATCGTGAACCTCTGCTGCCCCGGCAGGGGCGTGGGATCAGCGTCCAGACGGCATTCCAGCGCCCCTGCCGGGGCGCAACCGAATTGGATGGACGCCAACCTGGGGCGTCGCTGATGCTTTGCCCCAGGCTACTCTCCCGCGCCCCTCCAGGGCGCCCGAAGCAGGCCCACGCTTCGTTGCAACCCTTGAGCGCTTCACACACGAAGTATTGATTTGCTCTCTTGGTGGGCTGAAACCCGCATTCTGCAGGCTTCGAACACACCGGAGAACGTCCAATCTCCAGCTCGGGGCGCAGCCCCGACATGAAAGTTAGGCGGAGCGGAAAGTCGGAGACTTTCCGCACATCTGTCGGCAGAGCCGCGAAATACGTGACTGTATTTATGAAATGGAGTACTAAGGGCCCGCTCAAGCCGTAAGTTCCTCAGTCCGGCGTTGCCGCTTACACCGAGACCGCAACTAGGGAAACGGCCACTCGGATACTATGGTTGCTTTACAGGCCTTTCCCACACGCCAGCCTTCAGATGGAGTGTAGTCGGCTAGCGGAAAACTAGAACATCTGCTCAAGGCGCTTTGAACTCCACGACTCCAAGTGCGGAAGTTTTAATCCAATGCGTCGGTTTTCGCCGCCATAACGAAATCGTTACGGTGTAGCCCGCCAATTTTGTGTGTCCACCACGTGACCGTTACCTTGCCCCATTCAGTCAGGAGGGCAGGATGATGGCCTTCCGCCTCTGCCAATTGACCTACTTTGTTGGCCCATGACAAGGCTTGGGAGAAATCCTTAAATTTGTAGGTACGCTCTAGGCGTTTGATGCCAGCGTGCTCCACTATTCTCCATTCGGGGATTTGAGGAAGAAACTCCGCAATTTCTTTCTCTGTGGCTGTGGGCTCCCCTTTACGGCATGCGACACATTTAATTTGTACCAACTCTTCCATTTTTGTCCTCCAAAGGAGTCTAGTGCGCCTGACGCCCAGCAACTAAACTAACATCCTCCAGTCTCTACCTATCGGCGCGCTGCAAGAAGCATCCGTGATAATAAGCCCTTCAGGCGTGTTTCAATGACTGGATGCTGCGACAGATTTCCGATTCCTCTCTGCGTGGGAGACAATACGGCATTGTGGCAGGGCTGCTTGAAGCTGTCTGACGCCTTCGCCTGAGATCATTGTGTCGTAAATATGGAGTTCCTCAAGGCTTCTCAAGTTTGCAAGAGTGGGAACGCCCTTGTCGGAAACTGCTGTATTGTGCAGCCAAAGCTGCTTCAGCTTACTCAGGTGCTGAAGACGTCGTAGCCCCGCGTCAGTTACCTTCGTTTCGCCGAGATAAAGGCCAGCTAGGTCGGTCAACTTCTGTAAATGCCTCAAGCCGGCATCGGTCACGTTGTTGCCACGCAAGCCGAGGTACGACAGCTGGGTCATGCTTCCCAAATGGCTCAGCCCCTCGTCAGTCACATTGGTGCGGCCCACGGGTAAGTGCTGCAGGCTCTTTAGCTCCTTCAAATGCTTTAGTCCAGTATTGCCTACTCGCGTGCCATACAGGTTCAGCCATTCCAGCTTTTGCAGCGGCTTGAGATGGATCATTCCGTCATTACCCACTTGGGTTTGTTCCAGGGAAAGATCGGTGATCTCTAGGAGCTCAGCGACAAGGCTGAGATCAGCGTCCACAACCCTTGTACGGTCTAACTTCACTTCGATGACCCGCCCGTCCTGCTTGAACAGATGCGCTCCCAAGGCCTCCAGCTTCTCAACGATCTGCTCCTCTGAGGACTTTCCAGCGGACTGCGAGTCTATACGGTTCGCCGCTTGGGCGGCACTGATCAATGCCTGAACCATGAAGGCCAGGACAAATGCGGCTTCGAAACAACTCGTCATTCTTTGACCCAATCTCGAATTCATATACATCTACATCATTGCCGGTTGTGCCTCTCTTATATCCGTCCAGATGGCCTTTAGGCAACTACCTGTAGCGAGCGACCTCTGACGGCCGAGACCCAAAACAGCAAACCGCCAAGGACGCAAAGAGCGCCAATAGCTTGCCTGATGAAGCCTTTCATAGAAGTACTCAGCCGGCCATCCGGATTCTGAGATTCCAAATGACAGCTCGGATTCCCCTTAGCGTTCTTGGCGCTCTTGGCGGTTCAAACAAACGCAGATTTGACCGAATCTGGAACTTCGTTGGGAGCAAGTGAACCTAAAAAGGGGAACCGAGGTCGATTGAGTTCCTCGAGAAACCACGAGTTTCGTTACTGTATGCTGCGATCCTCAGTAAGAGCGCAATGCTGACTCAGCCCAGCTTGTAGAAAGACAAAGCAGGTGTTACATCAGGTTAAAGTCGTCGTTATGATGTAGTCAACGGCACGCAGTTGTCATGCTTTGGTTGAAAGCACATGATGAGCCTGAATCAATTGCTTCTTCAACCGGTCCTCCTTGCCTTCCACTTCAGGACGTTCTTGGGACGACCCAGTCTTCTCGTCTTTACTTTTTTTGTGAACTTGACGTGGTGGGAAGAGGTTTCGCACGCTCAATTGGCCCAAGGATGGGTGAACGGGCAGGTGCGAGAGGTGAGAAGCGCTCAAGGTCTCAGGGATGTCCGGGTCTCCATTACTAGTGCGGATGGAAACGGGTCGATAGCCGTCTCGACAGACGGATTTGGACAGTACCGGTTTCTGGCCCTGCCTCCGGACCATTACGAGCTGACGTTCCAAAAGCCAGATTACCTCACCGTCAGGGTCAACCAAGTGCGGGTTCAAAGCAGCCGTGTGAGCTCGGTCAACGTTGAGATGAGAAAGGGGCCAGCCTACGAGAGAGCCACGGTCAGCGACTGGCAGGCTGATCCGGCGAATACCTGGGGGTTGGCTCACGGCAGCGTATTCAGCCGCTGGAGCCTCTTCAATTTACCGAGTGCCAGAAATATTTGGGCATTGCTCGAACATCAGGAACCTTCCAGCATTACCAATCGCGTGGACGAAGGCGGCGTCGCAACTGGAACCATTGCCCTGATCGGAGTTCATGGCAGCTCCTGGACGCAAAACGCCTATCGCTTCGACGGAGTCAACGTCACCGATCCCTTCGACACCGGCAAGCCCCTCGTTTATCCGGACTTCGGAAGTATTCAGGAGTTTCAAGTCAGTACCGCGATTCATCTGGCTGCGGCCAACGCGCCTGGCGCCTCTTTCAGCGTGGCTAGCCGCCCGAGCCAGCGGAAGCTTCACGGCGGAGCCGAAGGCTATTACCTCGGAGAGCCGTTGCAGAGCTCCAACCTCGACGATCGGCTCCGGCAATTCGGCTTCACCACTGTTCCGCATTTCAAGCGGTTCGGCGAAGGCCAATTTACTCTTGGCGGAGCTTTGCCCCGCACCACCAATTGGTCATTTTTTACTTCACTGGGGATCCAGCATCTATCAAAGATCATCCCTGAATTCCCCGCGATTCCCAGCACGACCGTCTATTCCGGCTTCTTCCGCTTCGACAGAAGGCTGGCTGGGCGGCACGAGCTGAATCTCGTGGCCACGGGACAGTCGCTTCACAACTCCCACCTGGGAGCGCGTCCCGGTATTGCGCCTTCGGCGGCGCTACGGGGCTACGATCGCTTTGAAGTTCTCCACGGACATTGGGCGCACCGCCGCCACTCGGAAACCGTCTGGCAACTGCGGGGCGGTTTTTCACACACCTCCCCCACCGACACCTTTCTGCGCGGGACCACGGAACCCAACCGAACACAGCTTTTTACCGGGGAAATGACCGGCGCCGCGCCGGTCGAAGCCGATTCGGCC
This sequence comes from Acidobacteriota bacterium, assembly GCA_022616615.1. Lineage (GTDB taxonomy): Bacteria > Acidobacteriota > Terriglobia > Versatilivoradales > Versatilivoraceae > VFZK01. The sequence goes on along the minus strand of JAKEER010000433.1, from coordinate 8,541 downwards.
CGCAGCCGCTTTTCCTTGATGGGCCAGGCGCAACTCTGGCGGCAGACCTTGGCTGGTCGTATGCAGCATCTGATCGACTTGGGCATTGACCTGGAGGAATCTCTGGCAACGGAGGACCGCAGAGTCTTCAAGGATGTCCAGCTACTGTTCTTTCCGAGCAGCGTCCCCGTTCAGGTGATCCAGTACAACACCCCCAGCCGCACGAAGTACCGTCTGCGTGAGTATTCTGTGTTCTTCGATGATCAGCTTCAGATGGGCCGGCGCTGGTTTGTGCACTTCGGCTTGACCTGGGACGCAAGCCGAACCTTCCTGCCCGCGCAGCGCACCGGCGCCGGGACGTTTGCTCCCGAACGAAGATTGGCTGGAGTCAGCAAAGTCATATCGTGGAAGACACTGGGACCTCGGGTTGGCCTGGCTGTCCCTGTGTTTCAGCGCTTTGGCGGAGGCACCCGGCTTTCCGCTCACTTCGCGCGCTACTACCATCTTCTCCCCGCGCGTTATGGTGGCTATGCCAACCCGAACAGCCTGGGTGGACAGGTCTACTCCTGGAACGACCGCAATCAGGACCGCTCGTTTCAACCCGGGGAAGACAGCCAGCTTTTGCGGGTCTTTGGGGGGCCGTATTCAGCCGTCGACGCACAACTGCAAAGGCCGTTCACGGACGAATGGGGGCTAGCGCTGGATCAGCAATTCGGTCGTCGAGTCCAGGCTAGTGTCCGACTCTTCCGGCGGGACGACAAACGGCTGGTGGAGACAGTTAATGAAGGCGTGCCTTCCTCCGCCTTTCGGCCGGTGCAGCTCTTCGATGCCGGGGACGATAACCTTCCAGCGACCCGTGATGATCAGGTCTTGACCGTTTACGAGCAGAACCCAGCCACGCTGGGCCAGGATCGATTCCTGCTGACCAATCCGCCGGGCTTTCGCTCCCTATTCGAGGGCCTGGAAATCGGGCTGCGCCAGGAACTAGGTGAGCGCTGGTTTCTATCACTCTCATGGAGTGCGCACAAGGTGGTTGGGCCCAGCAGCCCTGGCAATAGCGAGTTTGAGAATGACTCTGGCGTGATCGGCAGTCTCTTCGATGATCCCAACTCCGGGATTAACGCTCGCGGCCGGCTTTACTTTGACCGGGCCTACGTGGGGAAGGCCGCAGTCCATTGCCGCGTGCCAGGAGGCTGGCAACTGGGCTCCGTAGTCAAATATCTCGATGGTCTTCCCTTTGGGCGCAAGCTCATTGTCACCGGCCTGTCGCAGGGTCCCTTCTTTGTGATGGCCACGCCGCGAGGCCAGCCGGGTGGCCTGCGCACGCAGTTCAGCCTGACGTTCGATCAACGCATAAGCCGGGAGGTGGAATTCGGTCGAGTCAAGCTTGCTCTGCTCATTGACATCTTCAATCTACTCAACCTGAACCGGAATTTGCGGGAGTTTGATATTTCGGGCCCGTGGTTTCCCGCGCGCCGTCCACTCGAAGTCCAGAACCCGCGCGCCATCCGCCTGGGTGTCCGGTGGAGCTTCTAGTGCCTGCGAGGCCAGAGACAACTTCACAAAACTGGTCAAGTCTGGAGACACGACGCGAGATTCACCTCTCCGGAAACTCCCCGGGAGAGGGAGTGACTCTCAAACTTGACCGGCCGTTGCCTTCGCAGGTAGCAAGTGAAGCTGGCGCCGTCATGCGGTCCAATCCACAACGTTCAAGTTTGTCACGCGTCGAAACTCCCTCAGGTTATTCGTCACCAGCGTGACGTTCAGATTCACAGCGTGCGCGGCAATCAAGGTATCCAGCGAACCAATTGGGGTTCCCTTCCTCTCGAGTTCGGTGCGCACCTTTCCATAGATACTGGCAGCTTTGGCATCAAAATCCGCAATCACCAATGGCAAGAGGAACTCGTCAAGGGCCTGCTGATTCCTCTCCTGATGAAGACTCTTCTCAACGCCATGTTGAAGCTCCGCCAGGGTAATAGACGACAGACCGACGTCACCCACAGAAAGGCGGAACAAATGTTTAGCACTTGCACGGGCTTGCTTGATGACCGCATTGCAGGTATTGGTGTCCAGAAGGACTCTCATAGGAGGAGCCTTCCCCTCTTCTGCCTGGCAGGCTGGCTTCGTTTACTCAGGTAGTCCGGCGTAAATTTCTCAAGGCTTTGCCAGAGGACGTCCCAGGAGTGCCATTTGGGGATCAGGTGAACCACGCGTCCCGTCTTCTTGATATAGACCTCATCTCCTTCGAAGCGAAACTCCTTCGGGAGTCTCACCGCCTGACTTTGCCCGTTTCTGAAGATTTTTGCCGTTTTCAAAGGTTCTCCTCCTCATCTCAAATAGATACTGGAACTATAGGTAGCGAGCGACCTCATACCGCCAAGTCCCAGTTACGTGGCATGGGCGTCTCGCCCATGCTCGGCTCACGGGCGGGACGCCCGTGCCACGCACTACCCCTCTTTTTGAATTTGACCGATTTGTGAACTTGACCGGCAGCAAGTAGAAATAGATATCGCGGAACCGAGGATTGCAATCAGCCTCACCCCTATTTCTCATCGTTTTCGGCTCTCAACCTGCGGTGGGAGCCAAGCCTCATTGGTAACACGGGTTTATGGTCTGTTGCCCAATCGTGCCGTGCAGTTCACCACGAGGGTGAGGGGCGTGTTCGGATTGATCACCCGTTGGGTGGTCATGACGAACGCCTCCCATCCGGGGTCACATCATAATGGCACCATTCCGCCGGTGCTGCTCTGAAGAGAGGCTGCGCTTCACGAGCTTCAATGCTCCTGCCCCTCCCGACAACTTGCGCTGCCATCGTCTGGTTCCCAGCCTCTCGATGAGAACAGATTCGAGAAAATACAGCTGACTTTGACGGATTTGGATTTCCTTCATGTGCTTGCTCGAATCGAGCGGTAAGAAAAGTGAGCCCGGGAGAGCCGGATGGGGCACTGGCTACTTGCCTAGAGTGATCGCTAATAGGGTTCACCTGGTTAGTCCTTGACAGAGACCAGGAGAATGGGTCGAATCATTTTGGCATTCTCCCCAACCAGCGGATGCGCACCACGAGCTTGGGAGGCTGTCTGCCGTAGAAATGCAGAAAGTCCGGCGACTCGACGGCAGGGTTGACCAGCGCGAAGTTGGCGTGATTGGTAACATTGTCTGCGCCCAAGCGGACTGCCCATTGCTGGCTGAGCAGGCAGACCTTTCTTTCAAAATGGATATTGAGAGTGAAGTATCGTGGCAATTCCCAGCTATTCGGCTCGCCTATCGCTTTCCCTTCCTGACTGTGTATCGAGAATGGAAAACCGTCGCGCCACTCCAGAAAGTAAGCCAGCGTGTTGTTCCGGGTCAGCGGGAATATTCCCCAGCTGACCAAACGGTGGGGCGTATCCCAGGCCAGACGGCCTGCCGGATTGGAGAAAACAATTGGCTGGTCGAGATGGTTTTCGAAAGCAGCGTTCGAGTAAGCTCGCGACCTGGTATAGCTCAAAGAAGTTTCGGCTTTGTCGCGGAACTGCCGTCTCAGCCCCAGCTCAAAAGAGTCGTAGCTCTCCCGCCTGGAATTAAGCAAGTCGTAAACTGCTTCACAGCTACTGGCCGAAAGCCCCGAAGGGCTTGACTGGACGGAAACATGGGGAGCAGGGACAAATGTCGGACCCTGAGCACTCCGCTTGCGGAGAAAACTGGCTTGAAGCGAAAGCTTTCCCGGCAAGCCCTGTTCGAAGCCGAGGCTCAGATTGGTTGTGAGTGGGATGCGCATGCTCCGGGGAGTGTATCGAAACGACCTGACGCAGGGGCCTTCTACAATCGTCTTCCCATCGTGAGCATAGCGCGTCGCGATGGAGTACTGGTCCAAGTCCTGAGTCAGCAGACTGAGAGGCGTGGCTTCTGGCACAACCCCAAACCCCGCGGAGAACCTGGTGTGCTTCAGGCGGGGAGGGAAGAGGGTCAGACTCAGTCGTGGCGTTACGGCTTGGCTGGACAGAAATCTGTCGCGCTCCCAGCGAAGGCCAGCTCCCATCAGCAACCAGGAGCGAGGCGCCCATCGATCCTGCAGGAAGACTGCCGTCTCCACGTTTGAGTTGCCGAATTTGTCCTTTCCGCGAAACTCGATCCTATAAGCCTGGCTGCCATCCAGGCGGTAAAACTCATAACCGGAGCGCTGCAAATCCTGAAAGTAGCGGGACCAGCTTACATCAAGACCGAACGCAAACTGATGATGGCCGGCGCCGTCAAAGGCGGGTAGAAACATACGGGCCAGCCACTGGTCCCGCTGCCCAACGCGCTGACCCTGCGAAGGGAAGTTTCCCCCGCGTCCTGACGGCGTGACCTGGTAGAACCCCTCTCCTTGAGCTCCCTGGCGGGAGTGGGAGCGATACGCCCCATATCCGAACTCGAGAATCGTCGGGCCAGGGAACACCATTTGGTCCTTCACATTGACGAAGAAGCGGCGAGCCTGTAGGTCCAGCGTGGTTTCCTCCGGGTCCAGCGGCGACAACCCGGTGCGCGGTGCGTTTAGATAGTTCAACACAAGATTGGCAGTGAGAAGATGAGCCGGAGGCCAATTCACCTGAAACCTGAGTAGATTGCTGGCCGACCAGTTCCAACTGCGGTCCCGACCTTTGGGAAGCTCGGCAATGATGTTTTGTTTTACATTAAAATCCAGTCCATTGGAAAACCAGACGCGGTCCTTCTTGATTGGCCCCGACAAACTCCACTTGGGGCGCCAGCTGCTTAGCGTCAGGCCTTTGTTTTGCTCCAGCCCAGGGATGAAATTAGTCAGCCGTTGCTCGAAGGAGTTGTCCCCTGTGGCTGCTGTCAGCAACAAAGTGCCGCCAGAGCCCTTGCCAAATTCTGCGGAATAGCTCCCGGAGAAGAGGTCCAACGACTTGACAGCTTCCACGCTCAGATCAACCTCGGGCCGTCCCGATATTGGATCGGTGAGACCGAAGCCGTCCAACGCCCAGGTGGTTTGTTCGGCCGAACTTCCCTGGAAGTGCAGTTTCCCGTCCGAGTCCTTTATTGCTCCGGGCATCACGGCCACGATGTTGTTCAAGGAATTGGAGCGGGACACCGGAATCGAAAGGATCTCTGACTCCGTCAAGGTGTGGGACGCGGCCATGTGTTCCACGGAAAGACTGTTGTCCGGGGAAACATCCACTGAGGCGCTGAGGAGCTCGACGGCAGTGAGCTCAATGGTGACTAAGTTGGCGCCGAGAATGAACTCAACCGGCTGCCGGCTGAGGGCATGAAAGCCCGGCGCAGTGACGGTTAGAAAGTAGTGCCCTGCTTGCTCAAGCTCAAGAGAGAAGACTCCTTCGTCATTTGATGCCAATGCAATGGCTATTGCCGGCGGCGGTGGGTCGAGCCGGACACGCGCGAATCCGACGGGCCGGCTGCCGCCCTCAGTAATCGTTCCGTGGACGGCGACCTGGGCGAGGAGCTGAGAGGACACGACCAGCGTGAAAAAGACCAGCAATAGGAACGAGTGCTGATGTCTTCGCGACATGGCCCAAGCGTCTGTCTGAAAGGCGATAGTTCCTTATCATCCTATGGTGGCGAACGAAGTTCGTCAAAGGAAGGTTCCGGTCGGAGATAGATCCGTAATGGCGCTTCGGCAAGAATAGCAAGAATAGATGGTTGCAAGGGCCGCTCTCGACAGTTATGGAGGGAGCTGTGAAAAAATTGAAGATCGATTTCTTCCGGCAAGAAGCGTGCGCAGGAGCGCCCGCTCCACCCAGGTGGAACGCGCGCTCCGCGCGCGTTGTCGGCTGTGGATTCAGAACCGTGATGGGTCAGGATCGTCCCGATCCAATTTTTTACTGGTACCAAACATTGCCTTCGCCCGCGTTCGGACCCATCGAGTCTTACGAAAGCAGGATGCAGGATCTGAAGCTCAAGACGGCGAAATGAACTGCCGCTGCATGACTTTCCGGAGCGCCAACTAGATGCGACGGTAGCGTGCCCTGGTGAACAGTCACCACATCGAGGTTGGCAAAGTGAGATAGAATTGCGGCATGCGTGTAACCACTCTCGCTTCGATTCTGCTGTGGGTCCCTTTGGTTCATGCCGCGGAGGTTCGCATTCCCAAGACGACTGTGCTCACTATTTCGCTCGACCAGGAACTGGAAGCGAAGAAAGTCAAAAAGGGGAAGGAATTCAAAGCGCATCTATCGGAGCCCGTAACAGGAGATGCCGGGCAGGTGATCATACCCGCCGGCAGTGAGGTCAAAGGCAGAATCGAGGATGCCGACGAACGACATCTCACATTGAAGTTCAGGGAGATCAAAACTCCGTCCGGCAAGAAGTCGATCGAAGCCAGGCTCGTGGGTGTCGATGCGGAGAACGTCAAGGTCGACGAGAACGAACTCGAATCCCCTGGCAAATCCGGCGCGAAGAAGGTCGCCACTGCCGGGGCCACGGCGGCGGGCATGGCGACGGGTGGCATTGCGGGCTCCGCAGTTAAGGGCATCGGACGGATTTTCTTCGGCGGCGGCGGCAAAGACCTGAAATTGAAGAAGGGCACGTTGCTGAGGATTGAGCTAAAGAAGGAACTGAAGGTCAAATTGAAAGAGAGCTAGATTTCGTACCGGAGGCGCCCTGAACGCGCCGGGCTGCAGGCGGAGTGAGTGGTTGGTATGGAGGCCCGTCAGTTGGCTTCCTCGACGCCGCGCAGGAAACGGGTAGCGATTCCAGCCAGCTGAAAAGAAAGACCAAGTTCGTTGCCCATCTGGGATGAAAGCTGGGTCGGAGTCAGACTTTCGAGGAAAGTCGTTCAGCACTTCGGCAGGTCCCCAGCTTCGCCCACCGTCTGAGAAATAGCTTTCATCCAGCGCCGCTCCGGTGGCATGACTGGAACCGAGAGCAAGAGAACCGGCCCTGATTCCCATCATTTCACGACGCGTCACGCTTCTAGCATTACTTTGTTAAGTTTCGGAGGCGAAATTCCGGGTGGCGCACACATGGCGCCGTTTGTCATGTGTGCGAAACCGAACGCAGACATCACAAAAAACGCGATGTCTGCGCCACCCAATGACAACTTAACAGAGTAATGTTAGTCATGAACTCTTCCATTCAGTGACTATGAACACGAGAGTCGCTATTATGAGCATTCCTCCCGCGGCTGCAAAGGTCCAACTGTACCCAGTACGATCCGTTAGCGCTCCCCAGAGCGGGGGACCTGCAAACATCCCGAGGCTCGAAGATGAAATGTAAAGGCTCATCGCGCTTGCGGTTCCCGAGGCGTGAAATCGTTCGGAAGCAATCGAACTCAAAGCCGGATAGTACACGCCATGGCTCATCCCGCCCAACAGCCCTAGCAGACTCAACTGCCACGTATGCGACGCTTGAGGAATGCAAGCCAGACAGGCGCCATAGGCTACCAAGCTCGAGATTGCTGCCAGTCGCCTCCGGCCGGTTTCGAGCCGCTGACTGATGCCCAACCGTGTCAACACAGCCCCCATCCCGTAGCCAAGGCCGAACACCGAGACCGCTCCGGCGCCTAAGCGGCTCACTGCCGGGGCCATGAAGCTTTGCCAGACAGAGAAGCAAAAGCCAAAAACCAAAGAGAACATTAGAATCGATCGCAAGCGGAAGAAATTCTGCTTGAAGCCCTGGATAAAGGATTCAGAGGGAAGATCCTCTCTTTGCATTGAGCCCGGCAGCTGCCCCAAGATCCAAAACATGACCGCGAAAATTCCCAGGATGGCGAGGAAGGTCCCGCTAAGTCCCATGAGCTTTTGGAAGAACTCGGCCAGGAACGGTCCAGCTGCCAGCATGACAAAACCGGGGAGTCCGAAATACCCGATCATCCGTCCTCGAAGATGCCGAGGCACAGCATCCACGAGGTGAAAGATGGCCCCAGCGGTGACCATAGCCGCTCCGGTGCCATGCAGCATCCGAGCGAGGAAAATCAAATCCGGCCATTTCAATGCCACCAGGTAAGTGAGGCCTCCGCCCACCCCTAGCCCAGCGCCAATCAACGCGGTGGTGATATTTCCGTACCGATCAGCAATTCGGCCAGCCAAGATCTGTACAACCAGATAGACGCTGAAGTAAGCGCCCATCGCCCAACCGATTCTTTGGGATGACCACCCTTTCTGCGTAAGAAAAGCAGGTAGGAACAAAAGCATCCACATCGACAAACTGATGAGCGCACTAATCTGGAGGTAGGCAGAGAGCCGGAAGGCTTCCTGTTGCGGGACCGTGGTCGTGGTAGGCATTGAACCCATCAGCTTGTCGACTGGCCTTGACATGCTGCGGACTGCACGTCCGTTACTGCTCGCCGCACATTGCAATCCGCGTAAGCAGGCCGAAGGCTTGCCGTAAAGTTTCTATTCGACATTTTCGAACAGCTCCGGCTGGAGCAAGCGGCACAGCCGGTTGGAGCCTGGCGCTGCCAGGTTGTGTTCCGTCTGCAGTGACTGGTACAACCTTTGGTCTGGTTGCCAGCCGCATTCACGCGGGCGGAATGCACTGACTCGACACGAAGCGTACGTTGGAGGCAGCCACCCTGGGAGCGCGGGCGTCCCGCCCGCAATTGTGGCCGCAGGCCATCGGAGCGGC
>JAKEER010000432.1 GCA_022616615.1 Acidobacteriota bacterium | reverse complement strand
GCGGCACGGGGGTGGTCTGAGGGATGCACCGAGAACCGTCATTCAAGCGTTTCGTATCGAGGAAGAGCCTTTGCGGCACGAAACGTTCGATTGAAGGTTTCGGCAAGGGCCGGTCGCACCACCCCGGCGCTGGCTGTGCCAGCGCCCGCCCTCCTCAGCCGATCAAAACGTCCAATCTCCAGGCGCCGGACCTTCGGTCTGGCGCGTGCGGAACGTCTCCGACTTTCCCGCAGCGGGTGACAGCCGCGCTTCCCCTCCTTAATCTAAGGAGGGATTCTTCGCTTCCATCAGCCGTCGCTTGGCCCATGGCTGTCCCCAGTGGCGATCCATTAATTCCTGCCACCGACCAAAAACGTTGCGGAGGGCACCTCCCCAAATTTTAGATGCCCATACTCCTCGGTCAGCCTGAACCCATCCGCCTGCTCTGGAAACGGACGTTGCTGGCACTCTGCGTGTGCCTAAGCGCGATGGCAGCTTTCTCCCACCCAATGGGGAACTTTTCAATTAGCCATTACGCGCGCTTGACGCTTGGTCCTCAAGCGATCGATCTCTTGTACATCATCGACATGGCCGAGATTCCGGCTTTCCAGGAGAAGCCGTCAGTCGATCTCAACGGGAACGGATCGATTGAAACGTCAGAGCAGGATGCTTACCTTTCGCGAAAAGCTGGGAAACTAACCGAAGGACTGGTCATCAGGCTGAACGGCAGGCGTTGTCCAGCGGCCCGCGTGTCGCAGCAGCTCGAACTGCTGCCAGGTGGGTTGAATCTGCCGACACTGAAGATCACCCTAAACTATCGCATCACGCTGGATGCAGCAGAGCTCAAGGATCTGAACGTCCTGGAGTACCAGGATACGAACTTTCCAGGACGTGTAGGTTGGAAAGAGATTGTTGTTCATAGCCAGGGCGTCGACTTGTTGGAATCGTCTGCCGGCGCGGCCGACCAAAGCCAGCAATTGACAAGCTACCCGGAAGACCCGGCAATCAGGCCTCCGGAAGACCTGGCCGCCAGCATCAAGTTCAAGCGGGCGGCTTTGATTTCGGGTTCTCCCTTGAAGACGCCCACTGAGGTCGCCGGCCCTTCCGCCTCTCCTCAACAAGCACCCGCCACTGCTCGAACTAAGCAGCCGCTGGGGCAATCAAACTCCAGCATCCTGTTGTTGGCGCTCCTGGCTGTCTTTGGTTGTGCCGGCTTTCTCGTTTGGCGCCGTTTTTCGCGGCGGCCAGGCGCATGATTCAGAATCAAGGCGCTGGCTGCCCCTAGTCGCAACGTTTCAGCCGTTTCAGCCGGGTGCAATTAGAAGTGGCGGGCAGCCCGCAGCGGGCCGGAGCCCTTGTTGACGCGCGGGCTACTGACTGGCGCCCCGGCGCTGTCAGTAGCCCGGCCGTGAGGGAGGGCTGCAGAGCTTGCCCGCCACTTTTAATTGCAACGTTTCAGCCCTGGCGCTTGACTTAGTCCATCACTTAGTCTATTTTCAATCTTGATAGATCGTGACAGGGTGACGCATGCAGGTGAACATTCACGAAGCCAAGACCCACCTCTCACGCCTCCTCAACCGCGTGATCTGTGGGGAAGAAGTCATCATTTCCAAGGCGGGAAAACCTCTCGCCAAGCTTGTTCCCTTTGACAAACCGCGCAAGAGGCGCGTCCCTGGACGCGATCACAAGCTAGGGAAGATCGCCCGGGATTTCAACGCACCATTGCCGAATGAGATCCTGGAGGCTTTTGAAAGGTGAAGTTCCTGATTGACACAGAGTGCTGGCTCTGGTGGTTTCTTGAACCCGAGAGGCTCAACAAGAAGGCCGCCGACCTGATAGCCAGCCGCGATCATGCCATTTACCTTTCTGCTGGCAGTTCCTGGGAAATTTCGATCAAGTGCCGTTTGCGAAAGCTGGTACTGCCGGAAGAGCCTGCACGCTATGTGCCTAGCCGTCTTCACCAGGAAGGCATGCTTTCGCTTCCTATCGAACACGTGCATGCACTACGAGTCTATAGCCTTCCCAACCATCATCGAGACCCTTTCGATCGTATGCTCATTGCGCAGGCCCAGTGCGAGTCTCTTCCCATCCTGACGGCTGACCGGCAGTTCAAGCAGTACGATGTCAAGATCCTGTGGGCGTCTCGACGCTTCGGTTGAGGACGCACAACATTGTCCTTCCAGCACACGCCCTCTGGACAGCGATCTGGTCGATAAGTGGCGACTGCATGCCGCCGCTCGCGTCACGGCCGGCAAACGCGTGCCTTCCGGATTGAGGACGAACCTCAAGAAACCCTGCTGTAGTTGCCACAGCCGCGCCAAGCCACGCACCATGACCCATCGGATGAAGTTCCTGCGACGAGTTGCGTGTGCGGCCTTTCTCCTCCTGACCTGGCCTGGCTGCCTGCTGGCGTACATCGGCCCTGGCGCCGGGTTCGTCTTTGTCTCTTCCTTTCTGGCGCTTTTCCTGGCGTTGTTCCTGGCTGTTGTTTACTTGTTGTTTTGGCCATTCCGTCTTCTTCTGAAAACCATCTTCGGACGAAGGGCAACCACCGGAAAAAAAGCTGTCGCCAAACGCGTGGTTGTTCTCGGCCTCGACGGACTGGATCCCAAGCTGACTGGGCGCTTCATGGACGAGGGCAAACTCCCTCGCCTCCTCCGGCTGAAGCAGGAGGGGACGTTCGCTCCCTTGGCAACTTCGCACCCTTCCATCTCGCCAGTTGCCTGGTCCTCTTTTGCAACCGGCGTCGATGCGTCTTACCACAACATCTTCGACTTCCTCACCCGCGATCCTTGCACTTACGCTCCCATGCTGTCCTCCGTCGATATTCGAAAAGCCTCGCGCGTGCTGCCTTTGGGCAAATATCAGTTCCCGCTCGAAAAGCCGCTGCTCAAGCTGAAGCGCAAGAGTCAGACTTTTTGGAGCGTGCTGGGCGCGAACGGGGTCTTCAGTTCGGTTTTGCGAGTGCCCATCACATTCCCGCCGGAAAAGTTTCGCGGAGTCTTGTTGTCGGGCATGTGCACTCCCGACTTGAAGGGTTCGCAGGGGACATTCTCCTACTTCACAACGGACTGTCAGCAAGCGAAAGGCATGACGGGTGGCGTGCGGCATCTGGTCAGCCGGCAGGGCAACCGTATCGAAGGCATGCTCGAAGGACCGGAGAGTCCCTGGCACAAACGGCGGAAAACGCTCAAGACGCCCTTCACGATTTCTTTGAATGGAAGCACGGCAACGGCGCAGATTCAGGGGCAGAGCTTCGAGTTGCTGCCCGGAGAATACTCTCCCTGGGTGCGCGTCGCCTTTACCGCCGGTCTGGCGCCCAAAATTTATGGGATCTGCCGCTTTCATCTCATCCGAACGGCGCCGCAGTTTGAGCTCTACGTCTCTCCCCTCCATTTGGATCCGGAACGACCGGCGCTCCCCATCTCGCACCCGTTCATCTACTCGGTCTATTTGGCAAAGCTCAACGGGCTGTTCGGTACTCTCGGCCTGGCCGAAGACACGTGGGCGCTGAATGAAGGTGTGCTCGACGAAGCCGCGTTTCTCAAGCAGGCCTGGCTGTTTTACGAGGAACGTGAACGGATGTTTTTGAGCGCGTTGGAAAGAACGCCGCGAGGCCTCACCACTTGCGTCTTCGACACGCCCGACCGCATCCAGCATATGTTCTTCCGATGCCTCGACGAGACTCATCCAGCGAACCGGGGTAAAGAAGTAGACAGATACCGCAACGTCATCGAAGATCTCTACGTGCGCCTGGATCAACTCGTGGGAAAGGTGCTAGACAGAATCGACAACCAGACCGTAGTCATCGTGATGTCGGACCACGGTTTCACTCAGTTTCAGAGGGGAGTCAACCTCAACACCTGGTTTCTTCAGCACGGGTATCTGAAGTTGCTGCCGGGAAGACCGGCCAGCGGCGACTGGTTCGAGGGCGTGGACTGGGCCGGTACACGGGCGTTTGCTCTGGGCTTGACCGGCGTCTTCATCAACCGCAAAGGCCGCGAGGCTCACGGAACTGTCACTCCTGGAGAAGAGCTTCGCCGGCTGAAAAAGGACCTCATCGCCGGCTTGACGGGCTTGCGCGACGAGGCCATCGGACAAACGGCCATTTTGGAAGTGACCGACACGGAGGAAGATTTCAGGGGTCCCTATCTCGACGATGCACCTGACCTCTTGATTGGCTACAACCACGGCTACCGGCATTCCTGGTCGTGCGCGATGGGTCGCGTGGCTGAAACCGTGTTCGAAGACAACACGCGGCATTGGAGTGGCGATCACTGTGTTGCGCCGCGGCTGGTTCCCGGTGTCCTGTTTATGAATCGCAAAATCAGCGTCGAGGCGCCCAAGATTACGGATATCGCACCAACCGTAATCGATCTGTTCGGAGTAGAGATTCCCGGCCACATGCGAGGCAGGCCGCTGATGTGACAATGAGCAAGTGCGCGTAGCGGCAACCCTGGGGAGCCACCCTGGGGAGCGCGGACGTCCCGTCCGCAAAGGCGCCCGCTGGACGCCCCGGGGCGGACGGGACGTCCGCGCTCCCCAGGAGCCACACACTAAATGCGTTCTCAACTGACGAACTTTCTCCTCTGTATCTGCCTCTGGCTGCCTCTTCTGACAGGCTGCAACTGGAACTCTCCCTCCGACAAGGCCTCGGCCAAAAAGATGGTCGTCCTGGGAATTGATGGGATGGATCCGGCAATCCTGAGTCGCATGATGGATGAGGGCAAGCTGCCGCACTTCAGCCAGCTGCAGAAAAGTGGTGATTTCAAGCCGCTGGTTACTACCACGCCTCCTCAAAGTCCGGTTGCCTGGTCGACCTTCATTACGGGAATGGATCCGGGTGGACACGGAATTTTCGATTTCATTCATCGCGATGCTGCAACGATGCGCCTCTACTTTTCCACGTCGAAGGCCGAGCCCTCACAGCGTGTGGTTCGATTCGGCAACTGGGTCTTTCCTCTGTCCGGGGGCTCTGTCACCCTTCTACGGCAAGGAAGGTCGTTCTGGGAAATTCTCGAGGAAAACGGCATTCCAGCGACGATCATCCGTGTTCCGGCCAACTTCCCCCCAGTTAACAGCCCGGCCACTCAGCTCTCAGGAATGGGCACGCCCGATTTGCAGGGCACTTACGGAACCTTTGGGTTCTACACGGATGTGCCTGAACAGTACGAGGGCGTATCAGGTGGCACGGTTTTTCCGGTGCGAGTGGAGAAGCAGACGGTTCGCGCGAAACTTGTGGGGCCAAACAACGATTTCAGGCGGGATGCGCCTCCGTCCACGATTGATTTCACCGTGTTCGTCGATCCTGAAAATCCCGTGGCCAGAATCGGCGTGGGCGGCCAGCAAATCCAGCTTGCGGAGCGGCAGTGGAGCGATTGGGTGCCCGTCACCTTCGAGCTGCTGCCCTATGTGGCGCGTGTCCAGGGCATCTGCCGCTTTTATCTTAAGGAGGTGCATCCGCATTTCAAACTCTATGTGAGCCCCATCAATCTCGATCCAACCTCACCGGCCTTGCCCATTTCGACTCCCGCAAAATATGCCGCGGAACTGCAGGAACATCTCGGCATGTTCTACACGCAAGGGATTCCACAGGACACCAAGGCACTTTCCTCCGCAGTGCTCGACGACGGAGAGTTTCTCCAGCAGGCTCGTTTTGTCCTTGAGGAGGAACTTAAGATGTTGCAGTATCACCTCGACCGTTTCAAAGGAGGCTTGCTCTTCCTTTATTCCGGGACTGTGGACCAGTTGAGCCACACGTTTTGGCGCAGTTTCGACGCTCGGCATCCGGCCTATGAGCCGGGCAGTCGCTATGCAGAGGTCGTCGAAGATGCCTACCGGGAAATGGATGATGCAGTCGGACGGCTGCTGAAGAAGCTGGACGCGCAGACAACCCTGATGGTTCTGTCTGACCACGGGTTCGCCCCGTTTTACAGGGCCTTCCATCTCAACTCCTGGCTGCGAGCCCAGGGATATGTTTCGCTGCTCGATTTTTCTCAAGGTGAAATGCTTCAGAACGTCGACTGGAAAAACACCCGCGCATACGCCGCTGGCTTCAATCTGCTCTATCTCAATTTGCAGGGACGTGAGAAGGAAGGCGTTGTGGCTCCCGGCGGAGAACAACAGCGCCTGCTGGAAGAGTTGACCAGCCGCCTGCTGGCCCTGCGCGACCCCGTGAACGGAGGGCGCGTCATTGCCCGCGTTGACCGGGGAACAGACGTGTACTCGGGCGCAGACGCTCAGGAGATTCCAGATCTCGTCATCGGTTACAACGCCGGCTATCGCGCCTCGTGGGAAACCGCTCTGGGGAAATTTCCCCGCGAGATCCTGCGAGACAACACGGAAAAGTGGAGTGGCGACCACTTGATCGCGGCCGACCAGGTGCCCGGAGTTCTTCTGTGCAACCGGAAGATCACGCTGGCACGTCCTTCTTTGCTCGATGTCGCGCCGACGGTGTTAGCCGAGTTTGGAGTGGCGCAGCCAGCAGCCATGAAAGGCCACCGCCTGTTTGCAACGCGGTGAAATAACGCTGGGAGCGCGGACCTCTCGTCCGCTCCTGAACACCCTGCGGGCGCCGGTGCGGACGAGACGTCCGCGCTGCCATCTTATTGCAAACCCGCTGCGGGAGGTAATCGTCATGTTCGGTTCATCAGTCAAGCTCGACGGTGATCTGCTCAAACGATGCAAACATCATGCGCAAGACGCCGGCTACAGCTCTGTTGAGGAATTCATCACCCACGTGCTGGAACGGGAGTTGAAGTCTAAAGAGCAGGGCTCTGAAAAGGACCAGGAAGAAATCGCCCGACGCCTGCAGGGCCTGGGTTACATTGAGTGAACCGCAGGAGGGGATGGATAAAGAGAATTTCGCTCCTCAGGTAAAGCCATCAGTAGCCCGACCGTAAGGGAGGGCGTTACGCCTCGGCTGGCATGCCCTTCCTTACAGTCGGGCTACTGATCTTCAGTAATAGGGACGGGCCGGCGCCCGTTCCCTACGAAAGCCGTATTCTTCACAGCTTCAGGGCGCATACGTGGGTGCGCCCCTACTTGATTTCTCGAATAGATAGATCCTTAAACCGCATCTTTCCTTCACCGCCGCTGTGAAGCTGCAGTGCGATGATTCCATCGGAAAACTTCGGTTTCGGGTCGGTGAAATCAACGGCTTTCACTCCGTTGATGTAAGTAATGATGTAGTTGTCGACCACACTGAAGTGAACCTCGTTCCAGTCACCCACCTTTAACGCTTTCTCGGCAGCGGCATTTGGAAAAACCACCCATGCCCGCCCGCCGCTTTCGTAAAGGCCGCCGGTGTGCTTGCCAGGCGTTGGATCGACCTCCACCTGGACGCCTCGAATGTTCACGCCCTCAATCGTTGAGTGGTAAAAGATGCCGCTGTTGCCTGTTCCTTCGGCTTTGAACTTCCCCTTGAACTCGAAGTTCTTGTAAGTCTTCTCCGTGCCCAGATAACCATATGCCTTCGTTACCGCTTCGCCGAGGATCTCGCCGTTCTGCACAGCCCACTTCTCGTCGCCATATTTCTTCCAGCCGCTGAGGTCTTTTCCATTGAACAGGGCCTCCCACTTGCCTGCCTTGGGTTCCTGCGCTGCGATGGAGCCCGCAAGAAGAAAGAGAGAGAGCGTGAAACCGAGAAGTCGCATTATTCCCTCCGCTGTTGAACAGGCTTTCTCAAGAAGTCTGCAAAGACGGCAAAATTCTAGGGGCCGCCAAGAGACAAGTCAAAGGATATTTGGCGATGGTTGCGCAGTTCCAAATGTGCTGAAGCGACCCGATGCACGGCTTCGTGCATCAAGAACATGGCGGAGATTGCGCCTGTTCATCCCTGGCGGACGGATCGAAAACCTCCGGCAGCCGAACTACCTCGTGGCCAAGCTCGCCAGAGAATAGGAGATGTCGATGGGAACGTCGTGGCCCAGAAGAAACTTCATGCATCGGGAGCCATTTGGCGGGCGATCAGAAGATCGATCTCACCCCGGTGGTCTTCGTAGTAAGCCAGGCATTCGTAGACTTGGGCCTTCGTAATCTCAGGAAAGCAGCTGGAAATGACGGAATCGACGCTCTCTCCATTCTGCGGCAGGCCAACCACATCGTGCACACCGATGCGGGTTCCTTCGATGCGATGATCGGATGGCCGCCCCGGACCTTGGGCAGCTGCCGAAAGAAACCTGCGAACCGTAAGACGGGTCTACATCTTACCGAAACGGAAAACGACCCCTGCGCAAGGCCGTGGAAACCAAGGCCACATTGCTCAACGCATCCGCGAGATGGCCGCCAAGATATAAGATTGGAGCCCCCGAGCTGCAGCAACAATCGGCCCGTACCCGTTACCCGCGCGACGACTTCCAGAGGTTGATCCATCCGGATAGAATGGCTTCCGCAACCAGTATAGTCCTGGTCTGGCAGCGCGAAGTCCCCT
>JAKEER010000431.1 GCA_022616615.1 Acidobacteriota bacterium | reverse complement strand
CGGGCACAGCCCGCAGCTCACGGGTAAGGGCTACTGGCGGAAAGGCGCAGCCTTTCCGCACATCAGGCGGCGAAGCCGCGGGCTCTGAATACGTGACCGTATCAATGAAACAAAGCCCTTAGTCTCCCCTTCATCCTTCATCAGTTGTTCCCTTGAGTCACCTCTTGCGGTCTGCGGTCATTCCCGCCTGCTGGTGCGTGTTGTACGTCATTGTGCCTTTCTCCACACCGATCGTGAAGGCATTCTCCAGGAATTATACGAACTTGCTGCCAGGCTGGAATAAATCTTCTCAGGCGCGGTCATTAAGAGAGTACCAGCCGGTAAGAGCTTCATGCACTCCGTTCAACTCCTATGATGAATTCTCTACGAAAGCACTGGCCCGAATACCTAATGGAAGCGGCAGAATTGGGCATCTTCATGGTCTCTGCCTGTAGTGTGGTCGCTCTCCTTGAATACCCGGGTTCGCCTGTGCATCAATTCCTCCCGAATCCTGTCTTACGGCGTGTCCTGACCGGAATCGCCATGGGGTTGACTGCAATCTGCATTGTTTACTCTCCCTGGGGAAAGCAGTCGGGGGCGCACTTCAACCCTGCCTTTACGCTTACTTTCTTTCGGCTCGGGAAAATTCATGCGGCGGATGCTCTCTTTTACATTTTGTTCCAGTTTGTGGGAGGCATCGCCGGCGTGGTCCTAACGCTCTGGTTGGTTGGAAGTCCCATCCGGCACCCTTCCGTCAACTATGTAGCGACAGTCCCCGGGCCTTATGGTTTGGCGGCTGCCTTTGGGGGCGAACTGCTGATTTCCTTTCTGCTGATGACTGTCGTGCTCAAGGTGTCGAACCACCCGAAGCTGGCTCGATTCACGGGGCTGTTCGCCGGCGGGCTGGTCGCGACTTACATCAGCATCGAGTCCCAATTGTCCGGGATGAGCATGAACCCAGCACGAACCTTCGCGTCGGCATTTCCAGGACAGCTCTGGACCGGCTGGTGGATTTACTTCACGGCCCCGCTACTGGGAATGCTGTCCGCTGCCCAGGTCTATTTGTGGAAACAGGGGAAGGCGGGAATAAATTGCGCCAAGCTGCACCATCAAAACAACAAGCGATGCATTTTTTGTGAGCACCAACACAGGAAGGAAATCGAGGCCGAACCGGCAGCCGCGAAAGCAGCGATCTCGTTATAGAAAAAGGGCACGTTATTGAAGCGGGCGCAGGGGGACAGCGGTCCCACGCGCCCGGGCCACCAGGCTGGCGCCTGGAACCTGAAACCTGGCACCTAGTTGTGAGGAGGAACCATGGAATGGCACAGCCATTACGACGTCATCATTATCGGCAGCGGCGCCGGCGGAGGAACCCTGACCTACCATCTGGCCTCCTCGGGCAAACGGATCCTGCTGTTGGAGCGCGGTGATTATGTTCCGCGCGAGAAGGACAACTGGAACAGCCGCGCCGTCAACACCGACGGGAAGTACAGCACCAAAGAATCCTGGCGCGACAAGGACGGCAAGGAGCTTCATCCGCACACCAACTACTACGTTGGCGGAAACACCAAGTTTTACGGAGCGGCGCTGTTCCGGCTGCGCAAGGAGGACTTTGGCGAGATCCGCCACTACGGCGGCGTTTCGCCCGCCTGGCCCATCTCCTATGAGGCCCTCGAACCGTATTACCTGAAAGCCGAGCAGCTCTATCACGTGCATGGCCAGCGCGGAGAAGATCCGACTGAGCCACCGGCCAGCGCCCCTTACCCGCACCCACCCGTCAGCCATGAGCCTCGCATGCAGCAGTTGCACGACGATTTTCAGCGACTGGGCCTGCGGCCGTTCCATGTCCCCTTGGGTGTTCAGCTGGACGAGAAGAACCGGCATGCCAGCAAGTGCATTCGCTGCGCGACCTGCGACGGTTTCCCCTGCCTGGTGTACGCCAAGTCGGACGCGCAGGTGCTCTGCGTCGATCCAGCTCTCGCGTATCCCAACGTCAGTCTTGTAACTAATGCCCTGGTCAAGCGCCTGGAGACTGATGCCCCGGGCCGGGAAGTGACCCGCGTGATCGTGGAACGCAATGGCGAGACGGCGGCGTTTTCCGGAAGTGTTGTGGTGGTCTCCTGCGGCGCCATTAACTCCGCCGCGCTGTTGTTGCGCTCAGCGAATGACAAACATCCGCGCGGTCTCGCCAATGGCTCTGACGTGGTGGGCCGCCATTACATGGGGCACGTCAATTCGGTGCTGATGGCCATCTCAAAGTGTCCCAACCCAACCGTGTTCCAAAAGAGTCTGGCCGTTAACGATTTCTACTTCGGCTCCAAAGAATGGGAGTATCCCATGGGCCACATCTCCTTCGTAGGCAAGCTGGACGGAGATGCACTCCGGGGTGGAGCACCCGCCCTGGTTCCCGGATGGACACTGGATCAGATGGGCAAGCACTCGCTGGATTTCTGGCTGACTTCGGAAGACCTGCCCGATCCTAACAACCGGGTCACTGTGGACCACGACGGCAAGATCGTCCTCTCCTACACGCCCAACAACGATGAAGGGCATAAACGTCTCATTGAGAAGCTGAAGAGTCTGATGAAACAGCAGACGAAGTGCGGCGTTCATGGTCACAAGTGCCATGAAGGGCTGTTTTCAAGAAACCTTTACGTCGGCCAGCGGATTCCCTTAGCTGGGGTCGCCCACCAAAACGGGACGGCCCGGTTTGGCCACGATCCCAAGACCTCGGCGCTCGATCAGAATTGCAAGGCCCACGAAGTGGACAACCTCTACGTAGTGGACGGCAGCTTCTTCCCCTCGAGCGCAGCTGTAAATCCGGCATTGACCATCATGGCCAACGCGCTGCGTGTGGGCGATCACCTTCTGGAGAGACTGAAATGAGAATTGCCGATTGTCGATTTGCGATTGCGGATTACAAGTTGCGGACTGCGGATCTGAAGGGAACTTTCCCATGCCACGGCCCAGTGCCGCAACTGATGGAAATGCCGCCGCTCCTCTCCTTGGATAAGGACGGGTCGGCAGTAGTCGGTGGCTGCTGCCGGGGTGGTTCGAGCGGTCTGGGTTTTCCAAGATGCAGCATCAGTAGACGGCCGCAACCACCCCCGCTGGGACCGTCGGCCCCAGCATCCCCTCCTCAGCTGAGGAGGGGAGCTCATTGCCAAGAAAGGCTGGGTGGCGCCTTACTCAAATGTGCTCAGTCGTTCTTTGTTTTTCTCCTGGTTCTCGGGTCTCCGGTGGTCCTTGGCTTCTCAGCTAAGCCAGCTTCCGCGCCTGCAACAGTTCTCAACGGCACGTCCGTAGCGCAGGCGGTGGATGTCATTGGCATGACCGTGGGAGACATGGACCGCTCGGTCGAGTTCTTTTCGAATGTGTTGATGTTCGAAAAGGTGTCAGACGTGGAAGTTACTGGCAGCGACTATGAACGGCTGCAGGGGCTTTTTGGAATCCGAATGCGCGTTGTGCGGATGAAGTTGGGCGAGGAGTCCATTGCGCTGACAGAGTATCTGGCGCCGCGCGGCCGTCCTTTCCCCAGCGACACGCGCAGCAACGACTACTGGTTCCAGCACGTCGCGATCATTGTGAGTGACATGGGCAAGGCTTACCGCACCTTGCGCCAGCACAAGGTGCAGCATGCCTCTTCCGGCCCGCAACGACTGCCCGATTGGAACAAAAACGCTGGCGGAATCCAGGCCTTCTACTTCAGGGACCCGGATGGTCACTTTTTGGAGATCTTGCAGTTCCCTAAAGGCAAGGGTGATCCCAAATGGCAGCGCACAGATAAGCTGTTCCTGGGAATTGATCACACAGCCATCGTGGTGAAAGACACCGAAGAGAGTCTTAAGTTTTATCGGGACACTCTGGGACTCAAGGTTGTTGGCGAAAGCGAGAACTACGATGCTGAGCAGGAGCATCTCAACAACGTCTTCGGGGCCCGGTTGCGCATTACCGCTCTGCGCGCTAGCTCCGGTCCAGGCATTGAGTTCCTCGAATACCTGTCGCCCCGAGATGGACGACCGATGCCTGTCGACGAGAAAGCTAACGACATCCTGCACTGGCAAACCCGGTTGCTGACTCCGGATGCGGAGGCCGCAGCACAGGCGACTCGGAGCTGGAAGTTTCCTTTCGTCTCAGCAGGAGTCGTCAGCTTGCCGGAGAAAAGCCTGGGGATTAGCAAAGGATTTCTGGTCCGCGATCCGGACGGCCACGTCGTGGAACTGGCCGAGAAATGAGAGCTGCGTTGCGGCGCCAGATTCGATGAAAACATTCCCCTCCTGGGAGGGGCAAGCGCCAAGGGCGCTGGGGTGGGTGGTGTGTTGCATGGGGAGACCCACCCCGGCTGCCTTCGGCAGCCACCCCTCCGATGGAGGGGATTTTCAGGGGAGCCATTTATGCCGCTCGGCGGCAACACCCAATAGCTGAAGATACTGTCCTCGGCGAGCACGAAGGGCGACGACGAGGACGATTTTCAGGAGGAGACACACCGTGACCCAAGAAGAAAAACGACTACAGGAAGCAACCCAACGCACGGCCCATTGGAAGCGCTGGGGGCCCTACCTCAGTGAGCGCGCCTGGGGAACCGTGCGGGAAGATTACAGTTCTTACGGCACGGCCTGGGACTACCTGCCGCATGACCACGCCCGCTCAAAAGCCTATCGCTGGAATGAAGACGGGCTCGCCGGCATTTCTGACCGGCACCAGTATCTTTGTTTTGCCTTGGCACTTTGGAACGGCAGGGACCCGATCCTCAAGGAGCGGACCTTCGGTTTGACAGGCAGTGAAGGCAACCACGGCGAGGACGTGAAAGACTACTACTTTTACCTCGACTGCACCCCCACGCACTCTTACATGAAGTATCTCTACAAATACCCTCAAGCCGCTTTTCCCTATGCACAGCTTGTGGACGAAAACCGAAGGCGCGGCCGGGACAGTCTCGAGTTCGAGCTGATCAACACCGGGGTGTTCGATGAGGACCGCTATT
Source organism: Acidobacteriota bacterium (assembly GCA_022616615.1). Classification (GTDB taxonomy): domain Bacteria; phylum Acidobacteriota; class Terriglobia; order Versatilivoradales; family Versatilivoraceae; genus VFZK01. The sequence continues at coordinate 7,716 of JAKEER010000431.1, read as the reverse complement.
TCGACGTCTTTGTCGAGTACGCCAAGGGCGGTGTGGAAGACATCTTGGCACGCATCACCGTGGCCAATCGCGGCCCCGAGGCGGCCTCACTGCACCTGCTGCCGACCCTGTGGTTCCGCAACACCTGGAGTTGGAACGGTAGGGAGCCAAAACCCAGCTTGCGCAAGCTGGAGGGGGCGTCACTCGCCGCCGTGGAGGCCAGCCACCACGAACTGGGACAGCGCCGGCTGTACTGCGAAGGAACGCCGGAACTGCTCTTCACTGAGAACGAGACCAACCATCAGCGGCTTTATGGTCTCGCCAATGGCTCGCACTACGCGAAGGACGGAATCAATGACTACGTCGTGCACGGCGTCAAAGAGGCCGTCAATCCTGCTCAAAGTGGAACCAAAGTGGCTGCACTTTATCCGTTGACGGTTGGGCCCGGAGAAGCCGTCACCGTGCGACTGCGCTTCACGCTGCCGAACCTGCCGGTGGCAGCAGAGGCGCTCTTGGCCGGTGATTTCGACAGGATTTTTGCAGACCGGCAACGTGAGGCTGACGAGTTCTACGACACGGTGATTCCCGCGAATTTGTCGGCCGATGCGAAGCAGGTCATGCGGCAGGGATTCGGCGGTCTGCTCTGGTCGAAACAGTTTTATCACTACGTTGTAAAAGATTGGCTCGACGGTGACGAAGGCCAGGCGCCTCCACCCGGGGAGCGGCGCTCCGGCCGCAACCATGAGTGGGCCCACCTCTACAATGCCGACGTCATCTCCATGCCCGACAAGTGGGAGTACCCGTGGTACGCAGCCTGGGACCTCGCCTTTCATTGCGTCCCGCTAGCGCTGGTGGATTCTGACTTTGCCAAAGAACAGCTGGTGCTGATGACGCGCGAGTGGTACATGCATCCGAATGGGCAGTTGCCGGCCTACGAATGGGCGTTTGGCGACGTCAATCCGCCGGTGCACGCCTGGGCTACGTGGCGCGTTTATAAGATCGACAAGAAACAGCAAGGTAAGGGAGACACGGCTTTTCTCAAGCGGGTTTTCCAGAAACTGCTGCTCAATTTCACCTGGTGGGTCAACCGCAAGGACGCTGAAGGCAAGAACATCTTCCAGGGCGGCTTCCTGGGCCTGGACAATATCGGGGTGTTTGACCGCAGTTCGGCGCTGCCCACCGGTGGGCACATCGAACAGTCAGATGGAACGGGCTGGATGGCCATGTACACGCTCAATCTGTTGGCCATCGCCATGGAATTGGCCCGCGAAGACAGCTCTTATGAAGACGTGGCTAGCAAGTTCTGGGAGCACTTCGTCTATATCGCCGATGCCATGAACCATCGGGGTCACGACGGCATCGAGCTCTGGAATGAAGCAGACGGCTTCTTCTACGATGTGCTGCATTTGCCCAATGGCGACCATTTCCCCATGAAGGTGCGGTCCATGGTAGGTCTTATCCCGCTGTTCGCCGTCGAAACGCTGGAGCCGGAGGTGCTGGAGAAGTTACCCGGCTTCAAGCGGCGCCTGGAGTGGTTCATCGAACACCGGCCCGATTTGACCCAGAACATCGCCTGCATGCGGACGCGCGGCCAGGCGCAGCGGCGGCTGCTGTCTATTGTCAACGGGGACCGTTTGCGCCAAGTCCTGAAAGTCATGCTGGACGAACGCGAGTTTCTCTCTCCCTACGGTACCCGCGCGGTCTCCCGGCACCATCTTGAGAATCCTTACTTGCTGCAGGTCAACGGCCACGTCCACCGCGTGGACTACGAACCGGCTGAATCGAGCACCGGCTTGTTTGGTGGAAACTCAAACTGGCGCGGGCCCATCTGGTTCCCGGTGAATTATCTGCTCATCGAGTCGCTGCAGAAGTTCCATCACTATCTGGGCAGCGATTACACGGTGGAGTTTCCGACTGGGTCGGGCCGGATGATGACGCTCTGGGAAGTGGCTGCCGAGCTCTCTCGCCGCCTGACGCGAATCTTTCTCCGCGATGACAACGGGCGCCGGCCAGTCCACGGCGGCACGGAGAAGTTTCAGACAGACCCGCACTGGCGAGACCTCGTGCTGTTCTATGAGTACTTCCACGGCGATAACGGCGCCGGTATCGGCGCCAATCATCAGACGGGGTGGACCGGACTCGTGACGAAGCTGCTGCAGCAGAGCGGGGAGTAGAACCAGTGGTCAGTGGTTGGCGGTCAGTAGTCAGTTGTTGCTGCTGCCACCTGGGTGGGCGCGACTGCTCTTTTCTCGTGACGCCCGGGATTATTTTCTGGTCGACTGGGCATTAAGTGAGCAGGAATAGCGAATCATCACTACATCAAGAAGAAGGAGAAATTCATGAGACCTAGTTCACTGGCTGCCAACGAAGTTCAAAGTTCGGTCAAATTCGAAGGCAACTTCCTCTCCCGTTTGTGGGGAGAGGGTGGCCAAAGGCCAGGTGAGGGGGCCGCGGCCGACGGAGACGCTACCCTCGGCGGTCTGAGGGTGCTCGCTACCTTTAGGCGCACTTACCTGTTCAGCCTGGCAGTGTTTGGATTGGCCGCTGTCCTCGTATTCAGCCAAGCCTGCACCCGAGCCTCCGCCTCCTCAGCCATCAACAAGGGCTCAGACCATGTCGCCCTGAAAGGATACGACGTAGTGGCCTACTTCACGGAAGACAAGCCCGTCAAGGGAAGCAAAGAATTCCAGCATGAGTGGATGGGCGCGAAGTGGCAGTTTTCCAGCGCGGCCAATCGCGACCTGTTTGCCGCGAATCCCAGTAAGTATGCACCCCAATATGGCGGCTACTGCGCCTTCGGAGTGAGCGAGGGCCACAAAGCGCCTGTGGACCCCAGCGTCTGGAAGATCGTCGACGGCAAGCTCTATCTGAACTACGACGCGGGTGTTGGGCAGGAATGGCGGAAGGACATTCCCGGCCGCATCGCCAAAGCCGACAAGAACTGGCCCAAGGTGATGAAGGAGTAGCGGTTCGTCGGATGCAAGGCTCCCCTCCTAGGATCAGGAGGGGAGCAGCGGCTGTCAGCCGCTGCGGGGTGGTTGGACCCGTCGCCGACGAAGCACCACCTGCCAACCACCCCCGCCGTGGCTTTCGGCCTCGGCATCCCCTCTTCAACTGAGGAAGGGACTTATCTTCAAGGGAGTTCTTCATGCCGCTGCGCGCATTGATGTCAACTTAAGGCGGTTTCGTCCACGATTGACGCAGAAAGCGCGTCAATTGTGGCTACCGAGACGACTGACTAGGGCATGGGTAGCCACGATTGGCGTGCTTTTCGTCAATCGTGGGCCCGGTCCTGCCTTCAGTTGACATCAATGGGCACCGCGTCCCTACCGGATCAGATTGATTCGTCCAACTGAATTTTTTCCCAGCCACGCGTTGATTCAGGGGAATTTTTGCTGGTGTTCCGCAGTCACTCCTCGCGCCGCGGAGAGAGTTTTCATGCCCTCAAATGCAGCAGTCATCGAAGTGGAAACGATTCTGACTCCAATTCCGGGAGAAAATCCCTCGGGGGAGAATCTTCTCTATGCGGGTGTGCATGATGAGATTCGGGAAGCGCGGCGTGCCGACGATCCCACAGCCAAGGCGGATTGGCAGGCCGAGCTCAAGGCGGCCGATTGGGCTGAGGTGGTCAGTGTGGGCACCAGCGCGTTGAAGAGCAGAACCAAAGATCTGCAAATCGCCGCCTGGCTTTGTGAGGCGCTGGTGAATAAGCATGGGTTTGCTGGTTTGCGGGATGGTCTGAAAGTTATGCGTGGTTTCCATGAACTGTTTTGGGATTCGCTGTATCCCGAAATCGACGACGGGGACCTCGACGCCCGCGCCAACTGCCTGGCGCTGATGGATCGTCAGACAGCGATGGCCCTGAAAGGAGTTCCTTTGACGGAAGTTAGAGGAAATGGAAACTTTAACTATCTCCAGTGGGAGAAGACTAGGCTCCCCGATGATTACAGCAAGATTGCTCAGGGTAATAAGGCCGAGGCCGATCGAATCAAGCAAGAATCAGAGAAAGCCAACGAAGACTGGTCACGCCTGAATCGAGCGACTCCCAGACGGTTTTATGAGGAAGTATTTACGCTAGTCAGCGAGTGTTGGGAAGAGTTCCAAGGCCTGGACCGCTCCATGGATACGCGGTTTGGCCGGCAGACACCCGGTTTGGGCGAGTTGAAAAAGTCGCTCGACAGCGTGCGTTCGCTGCTAGACAAGCTGGTGAAAGAGAAGCGCGCGCTCGAGCCCGATCCGATCGCAGGGCCAAGCGGGGAGGAGGGTGCTGAAATGGCCGCAGAGGAGGGAGGCGCCCAGCCCGCCGGGACTGCAGTCGTGCCGGCTTCCGGCGCCATTCGAGGCCGGCAGGATGCGTTGCGCCGGCTTTCTGAAATCGCCGACTTTTTTCAGAAGACAGAACCTCACAGCCCCGTTTCCTACCTTGTCGGACGAGCGGTCAAGTGGGGTAATATGCCTCTGGAACAGTGGCTTCAAGAAGTGGTAAAAGACAGCTCTGTGCTGGCTCAGATCCAGGAAACACTGGGTGTCAGGCCGCCGGAAAGCGGTGGGTCGTATTGATCCAGGGAGATGGGAACGCTGGAGGTTAACTTTCGGAGCGAGTGTCGCGACAGAGACGAGCGAGTCTGTTCATCAAGTTTGAGAGGGGAATCAAGCAAAGGAGATTACCATGCCTAAAAAGGAAAGTACTCAGCAAAAGCTAAGCCGTGTTCGTCCTCCCCGAGTCCACATCACTTATGACGTGGAGGTGGGTGGGGCAATCGAGACCAAGGAAATCCCTTTCGTGGTTGGGGTGATGGGAGATTATTCGGGAATGCCCGCGGAGCCGTTGGCGCGCGTCCGCGACCGGAAGTTCATTGAGATTGACCGGGATAATTTCGATTCGGTGCTGTCGGGCATGAAACCACGGCTGGCGCTGCGCGTGGATAACAAGTTGACCAACGACGGCAGCAAGCTGGGAGTAGAACTGAAGTTCAACAGCATCGCCGATTTTGAACCGGATCAGGTTGTGCAGCAGGTTGAGCCCTTGCGCCGGCTGGTTCAGGGACGCCAGCGACTGTCGGATTTGTTGTCGAAGATGGACGGAAACGACAAACTCGAAAGCTTGTTAACAGATGTCATTCAGAGCACCTCAGCCGTGCAGCAGCTCGGAGCGCAGTTGGGCATCGATGCCGGCAAGGGCGGCGCAGAACCCACTAAGGAGGAATCCAAATGAACAAGCAGGTTGAGAAGAGCGCTGAGGCCGTTGTCCGGGAGCAGCAAGGCGAAGTCGATCTGCTTTCCAAGATCCTCGAAGAAGGCAAGATGGCGCGTACTGACATTCAGACCGCGGCTGCCAAAGACATGATCGGCGAGTTTGTGCAGCAGGTGCTCGAAGGCCAGCTCGTGATGTCGAAAGACATCGAGACCACCATCAACGCACGGATTGCTGCAATCGACCGGCTGCTGTCTGCCCAGGTCAACGAGATCCTGCATGCCGAGGAATTTCAAAAGCTGGAAGGCTCCTGGCGCGGCCTGCATCACCTGGTCATGAACAGTGAGACCGGCACCATGCTCAAGGTCCGGGTTTTCAATGTCTCCAAGAAAGACTTGAGCAAGGACCTGGAAAAGGCGATTGAATTCGACCAGTCCGCTCTGTTCAAGAAGGTGTACGAAGAGGAGTTTGGCACCTTCGGCGGAACGCCTTATGGGGCATTGCTGGGCGACTACGAATTCAGCAACCATCCCCAGGACGTTTCGCTTCTGGAGAAGATTTCGAACGTCGCCGCCTCCGCCAACGCGCCGTTTATTTCGGCGGCGTCGGCTCAGTTGTTCGGGATGGACGATTTTGCGGAGCTATCGGAGGTTCGTGATTTGGCAAAGATTTTTGAGCGCACCGAGTATGCTAAGTGGCGGTCGTTCCGCGACTCGGAAGACTCCCGTTACGTGGGGCTGGTTCTGCCCCGCACGCTGATGCGGTTGCCTTACGGGGCAGACACAGTGCCTACGGAAACCTTCCGGTTCGAAGAAGACGTGACTGGCAAGGATCATTCCAAGTATCTGTGGAGCAACGCGGCCTACTCTTACGGAACACGCCTCACCGAAGCCTTCGCTTTGCACCAGTGGACAGTAGCCATTCGTGGCGTGGAGGGTGGGGGCTTGGTGCAGGGCCTGCCAACGCACACCTTCAAGACCGATGAAGGTGAGGTGGCCCTGAAGTGCCCTACGGAAGTGGCCATTACCGACCGGCGCGAGGCCGAGTATTCCAACCTGGGTTTCCTGCCGCTGGTCCATTGCAAGAACACCGACTACGCGGCCTTCTTTGGCGGCCAGTCCTGCAACAAAGCAAAGAAGTATGATGAGGACGCAGCCAACGCCAATGCCCGGCTTTCAGCCCAACTACCGAACATCTTTTCAGTGTCCAGGTTCGCGCATTATCTGAAAGCGATGATGCGGGACAAGGTCGGAAGCTTCATGTCGAGGGGTGACTGCGAGAAATTCCTGAACAAGTGGATTATGCAGTATGTCACGCCGGACGACATGGCGGCGCCGTCCGTGAAAGCCAAACACCCGTTACGCGAGGCGTCCATCCAGGTCTCAGAGGTGGCAGGGAAGCCTGGGGTCTACAAAGCCGTTGCCTTCCTTAGACCGCACTTCCAACTGGATGAAATTTCGGTCTCGCTGCGCTTGGTTGCGGAATTGCCCAAATCGGCAAGGTAGATCTCTGGGCTCCAACTCTATCTTGATGGGGGGCTAAGCTGAGGTTCCTCAGATATCGAGCCTGAGCCATTGCGGAGGGAAGGAGAAAGTCCTCATGGGAATGGGTGCGTGATGATTCAGCGCCCAAGCAGGAACGGTTCTATTTCAAGCTGCGTTAACTCTACGAACTCGAAAGGAGATCGAAATGGCGTTTGATACCTGGTTAAAGATTGAGGGCATCGACGGCGACGGAACCGCCAAGGGGATGGAGAAGCAGATCGAGATCTTCAGTTTCTCCTGGGGGGCTTCCAATCCCAGCACGATCGGCGCCGCCGGCGTGGGCATCTCTGCCGGCAAGGTCAGTATTTCTTCGTTTAACGTCATGAAGAAGCTGGACTCGACGAGTCCGAAGCTTTTCGAACACTGCTGCACTGGAGCTCACGTTAAGAGCATGATCGTGACGATGCGCAAGGCGGGCGGAGACCAGCAGATATTTCACAAGTTGGAGTTTGAAACCTGCATGATCGACAGCATTCAGTTTAGTGGCTCCTCAGGAGGAGATGACCAGCCGACGGAATCGGTGTCGATTTCATTCGCCAAAATCAAGTTCGGCCACGACAAGCAGAAGCCCGATGGCACGATGACAGGCATGGTGTTTAAGATCTGGGATCTCACGAAAGTAGACAACGCCTAAGGTTCACTGCGGTCTTGTGTGGCTGGCTAAGTCCCGTCATCCCGTTCCGTCTGTTTTCTCGGGACGATGGGCTTCACTCTGGGGGCCGTGTAACTGCACGCCGATCAGGCTCGCCGCGACTGGGTTCCGTCAAAGTCCCCCTTAGCACTTATCAAAGGGGGGACAGCGGTTTCGCAGAAACCGCGTGGGGGTGGTCGTACCCTGTGGGCTCTAGCTAAGCTAGTATTGCTTTGTTAAGTCCTGAAGCCAATCTTCACGGGCGGCACGCCCGTGCCACGTGGCATGGGCATCTTGCCCATGCGGCGCTTATATCGTCAAAAGCGCGATGTATGCGCCACGCGATCAAGACTTAACAAAGTAATACT
>JAKEER010000430.1 GCA_022616615.1 Acidobacteriota bacterium | reverse complement strand
CGCACTCATCCAGCCTACGGTAACCGAAATCGCGGCATTTGTCCACTACCTTCCTACAAATTCCAGATTTCATGCGCCCGTTGAGGCGGTAAACAAACACCTTTTTTCTTTCTTTGTGGAAGCTAGTTAGTTAGGCCTGCTGAGGAGTTCATATATGCGTCATGTCTTTGCTTATGTCTGCGTCTTTTTTTTGGTGTCCTGCTGCCAGGCGCATGCGGCGGAAGTTGACAGCGAAGCCCTAGATCGTTACCCCGGCCCTGACTGGGAGCACAAAAAGCCCTCAGAAGTTGGTTTTGATGAGAAATCTCTTTATCAACTTCTTCCTAAGGTTGGCATCGGGGGCGTCATCATTCGGCACGGCTATCAGGTTGCCAGTTGGGGGAATTTAAATACCGCCGTCCAGACCGCGTCCATGGGCAAGTCTTTCACCAGCACCTGCTTAGGTTTAGCTGTGGATGCCGGCCTGGTGCGGTTGGATGACCCTGTGTGGAAAACCTGGACGGGCGAAGGGGACCTGTCACACCCCCACAAGTACTTGAATTTCGGACATCACCGCCAGCTAACGTGGCGTCACTTCGCGAATATGACCTCCGGCTTTCCCGATGTTGACCTTTCCCGTCCCGATGGCGAAATGGGCGATCAAACCTACAACTATGCCCATCGACCGCCGGGAGAAGAGTATGAGTACAGCGACCCAGGGATGTGGCGCTACTCGCAGTCGCTCACCAAGCTCTGGGCCAAAGACCTCAAGACCCTGTTGGACGAAAAAATTTTTCAGTATTTGGGCGTGCCGGCAGGCCGCTGGGGCTGGATGCCGGGCAAAGCGGTTCACGACAATCTGCTCTATCCTTTCTGGCCCGGCTACGGACGTTACCTCGATCCCCCGTGGGAGATCGATGGAAATGTTATTCGGGCAGGACCGGGTTGGGTCGTAATCAGCGCCAGCGACGCGGCCCGGTTTGGTTATCTGTTTCTGCGCAACGGGCGCTGGAAGGGTAGGCAGCTTGTCAGTGAGTCCTGGATTCGACAAACCCGTAGCCGTCAAAGTCGCCGCCCCGGGGCCAGTGGCGGAGAGGATTACAGCCTGAACTGGTGGTTGCCTGGTCAGGGAGTGCAGGAAGCCAGAGGAGCCAACATCAACTGGCAAGCCGTTTCCAGAATCTCAATCGTCCCCGAATACGACCTGGTGGTAGCAACTATCCGCACGAATTACGTCGCCACAAAGGTCGTCAGCTCCACCTACTTCGGTCCCCAGTACCAGGGCGATCGAGACTGGATTTTCCGAGTTCTTCAAACGATCGTGAGGTGAAGAGCCGCTCAGAGGCTCGAATTTCCGGGTCTGAAATCGATTCATCGTAAGGAGGAATTGTTTATGAGAGCACAACGTCTCTTGCCGGCCTGGTCGAAAACGCTATTCTTGTTGTCAATGTCGTCCTTTTTGACTGCTGTTCCAATTTGGGGCCAGATCACTACTGGAACGATCGCAGGCACAATCGTAGATGACACAGGAGCCATCGTCCCAGGAGTCTCTGTTGAACTGACGAGTCTGGAAACGGGGCAAATCTGGACGGGCAAGACCAGCGAAACCGGCGAATACAGATTTGCCTTTCTTCAACCGGGCGAATATTCCGTAAAGGCGGTCCTGTCAGGGTTTCAGCCGGTGCGCAGAAGTCAGCTTCCCGTCCGGGTGAATGAGATTGTGCGGGTCGATCTCAAATTGACTCCCAGTCCGCTTGAACAAGTGATCGACGTGGCAGGAGCTCCCCCTCCTCTGCAAACTGAGTCAGGCGAAATTGGGGATTTCGTGGAGCACCAAACCATCGTGAACCTTCCTTTGAACGGGCGCAATTTCATCCAACTCGTGGCCCTGCAACCTGGAGCAGTTTCTACGGCCAAGCTGCCGGGCGGAGGCCTCAGCTTCGCCAGCAGCATCTTTGGTGGCAATTACAGCGTGCACGGCGCCCCAGCAGAGGGAACCCTGTTTCTTCTCGACGGGATCGATATGAAGGATGTCGTCGACACCCGCGTCGGCTTTCGGATGACTCTCGACGCCATCCAGGAGTTCAAGTTTCAGGCCGCCAACTATTCGGCCGCTTTCGGAAGGGCCTCGGGAGGGATAGTGAACATCGCCTCCCGGGCGGGAACCAACGAATTTCATGGCGCAGCGTGGGAATACATCCGCGATGACGCCTTTGATGCCAAGAGCTTTTTCGCTCCCCGAAAGGAAGAGTTGCGCCAGCATCAATTTGGAGCCGCAATCGGCGGCCCGATGCGAAAAGACAAAAGCTTCTTCCTCCTTAGCTATGAAAGCATTCGTTCCGACAGAGGCGTGACGCGTGCGGTTACGGTTCCCACTGAACTACAGAGACAGGGTGACTTTTCGCAAGGTGCTCCCATCCTTAACCCCCTGGACGTCGACCCTGAAACGGGACAGCGACGTCCCTTCGCCGGCAACAGGATTCCTCAGAACCTTTGGAGTCCTGTTTCGGTCAAAGCCTTGGACCGTCTCTTCCCTCGGCCAAACCGGCCAGGGACGAGCAATAATCTGGTGGATACCGCGACTCAAGAGGTCAACTCAGACCAGATCAACGTCCGGATCGACCAGCGCCTGCGGGATTCAGATACGGTATTCGGGCGCTACACCTGGGTTCGTCACGATCGCCTCTGGCCGTTTGTCTTTGCCGATTTACCAAACTTTACCACGGTTTGGAAGTCTCCCGCCCAGAACGCCGTCATCGGCGAGGTTCACACCTTTAGTTCAACCACCGTCAACGAGTTTCGATTTGGCTATAACCGGCACACTCAGGTCTTAGAAGACCTCGAGCAGACCGTCCCGGTCAACCAAGAATTAGGCATCACCGGATTGAGTCAGCGCTTTTTGGGGAACCCGAACATTCGCATCTCGGGCCAGGCGGGAACCGGCGCCATCTTGAACGCGCCCAATAATCGGTCTGACAACCAGTTTTCTTTGCGGGACAACTTGTCTCATACTCGCGGCCGGCATACCCTTTCGACCGGAGTGTCCGTCGACTGGTATCAAATGAATGGGGGTGCCAACCCCAATGCCCACGGCGGGTTTAACTTCAATGGTGCTCTTACGGCCCAGTTGACTCCCACGGGAACTCAAGCAGGGACGGGGAATCCCGTGGCTGACTTTCTGCTCGGATTTCCGATCAGCTCAGCACGCTGTTGTGTGCAGGGAGACGGATTCCGGCACTGGAGAAAGATCGATTTCGGCGCCTACGTTCAAGATGACTGGAAGGTGAGCCGAAAGCTCACTCTGAACCTGGGCTTACGTTGGGAGTTTTTCGAACCCGGCTACGAACGGCGGCTGCGGTTCGCTCAGCCCGATTACAGCAAAGCTCCTGCTCTGACTCTGCTTTTCGCCGGAAAAGACGGTGTCCCGCAGGGGATTCGGAAGAACGAATACAACAACTTCGCTCCGCGCGTGGGATTCGCCTATGCTTTGGACGATAGAACAGTCCTTCGTGGAGGTTACGGAGTGTTTTTCATGTCCGCCAATTTCGTTTACGCTTTTCGCATGGCCTCCACGCCTCCCTTCGTCGATGTAGAGTCATTTATCTCCAGTCCCAGAACACCGCAGCTCACTCTGGCTAACGCCTTTCCCTCGGGTCTGGGAATTCCCAGTCTTTCCTTTGCCTCAATAGACCCGGCATTTCGTGACCCGTACAACCAGAATTGGAACCTTACGCTGCAACGTGACATTGGCCTCGGGACCGTCCTCTCAGCCTCCTATATTGGGAACAAAGGCACCAAGCTGATCCACACCGAAAACGCCAACGCGCCGTTGACACCTGCTCTTGGGCCAGTTGGACCCCGGCGCCCCATTCCGGCGTTCGGCAACGACACGCGCCAGAATAATCGAGGGAAGTCCACCTATCACGGGGTGGAACTGAAGGCGGAAAGGCGCTTTGGGGGCGGGGTTGGGTTTCTGGCTTCCTACGTAAGGTCCAAATGCCTGGATACGGGAGGAGTCAATATCAATGGTGACGGTTCCCCCGTTGCAGGCCGTGATCCCCGCAACGTCACTGAAGATCACGGGCTGTGCAACTACGATGTACCCAATCGTCTGTCGGCAAACTTCCTATATGAGCTTCCTTTCGGCAAGAGCAGAGCAGGACTGACCGGCGCCTTTTTGAGAAACTGGCGACTTCAGGGAATTGTCGCACTTGAAGATGGCCAACCCTTTCCTATTTTTCTCCCCTTCGATAATAGTAATACCGGTGTCTTCCAAGATCATCCTGATCTGGTTTCTGGCCAGGACCCCAATCATGGGCCCAAGACTCCGCAGCAGTGGTTCAACGTCAAGGCGTTTAGCGCCCCAGCACCGCTCACTTTTGGAAACGCTGGCCGGAACATCACGCGGGGACCCGGCTTCGCCAGTGTCGACTTTTCAGTTCATCGAAGTTTTCCGATTCGGGAAAATCATGTGGTCGAATTTCGGGCGGAATTTTTCAATCTGTTCAACCGTCCGAACTTTCTACAACCGGGGAATATCTTCGGCACGGCCAATTTTGGTGTCATTGGCGGAACCTTCGAGCCCAGAGAGATCCAGTTTTCCGCCAAGTACATCTTCTAAGAGGCTAAAGCGGGTGGAAAGAGCGAGTTTTCGGCTTGAACACTAATACAGTACAAGGATAAGGATTAGGCGAATGGCAAAGCGATTTAAAATATTGGGCACGCGCCATGGGCCGTTTCCTTTTCACATTCACAGAGCTTTTCTTTGTTTGGCGGCTACCGGCGCAAGCATGATCAGCCTTGTCTACTCCTCCGGCCCGATCGACGAACCGGAGGTGGCGCTGGAACTCGGACCGGGCATTCGCCTGGAGCTGGTGCGTATCCCGGCAGGCGAGTTCAGCATGGGGGAAACGGACTGGTCGCGGGAGCTCATCGGGCTTTTTGCGCCTCATGATCTGCGAGCCCGAAACGTCAGAATCAGCAGAGCTTTCCTCATCGGAAAGTATGAAGTCACGGTCGGACAGTTTCGTAAATTCATTGAGACGACGAGATACCAGACCGATGCCGAGACCGGCCGCCGACCCTGGAAGGAATTGGAGAAGGGTTGTTACACGCTGGTCAGAGGTGTGTGGGAAAGTAAGCAGGATGCTTCCTGGCGAAATCCTGGTTTTCAACAGACCGACGATCATCCTGTCACCTGCCTCAGCTGGTTTGACGCTGTGGAGTTTTGTAATTGGGTCGGCCGGCAGACGAAGAGGGTCTGCCGTCTGCCGACCGAGGCGGAGCTCGAGTATGCCCAGCGGGCGACGATACCGACTCTTTACTATTGGGGAAAGAAGCCAGCCGACTATGTAAGAGATCCCAGATTCCCCATCGGGTATTGGGCGAACGTGGCGGAAAGTCGGATGGGCGATATTGCCGATAGCGACCTCTTCCTGAGTGGCACAGAAATGAGGAGCCTGATTCCTGAGCAACGGGGGGACGGCCACGATTACACCGCACGCGTTGGATCATTTTATCCCAATCCGTTTGGCTTGTTTGACGCCGTCGGCAATGTCTGGGAATACACATTGGACTGGGCTGGGGAAGATCCGGCTCGGGTCGATCCGCGCGGCTCAAACGAGGGCAGGACTCGCGGAATGCGAGGAGGCAGCTGGCTGAACAGTCCGGATGCCTATCGGCCCTCTTACCGTGCGGAAATCGAACCGGAGGGGCGAACCAGCACACGGGGGATACGAGTACTTGTGGAGATGTAGATCCCGTCATGCTCATCGGGTCGTCATGAGTCGGATGCGAGAACACTCCGCTCACAAATCGGACCTTCATAAATCGCTGCTCCCCTATAGCGAGATCGCTGGAAGATTTACAGCGCCGAAGGGGCTGACGGGGAACGTCAACGGGGGGTAGAAAACTCATTCCTCCAGAGGAGCGGCCACACAGCTTGGCGAGGTGTGATGTAGGTTAGAAAATCGCAACCGAATCCCCTCCCCGGGAGGGGAAAGGGCCGTTGGACTAAACCGCTTTCGCGGTAGGGGGTGATCCGGAAAGGAATTGCTTGATTTCGACGGTGCAGCTGATAGCATGTGTGGTGAATATGGAACTTGT
>JAKEER010000429.1 GCA_022616615.1 Acidobacteriota bacterium | reverse complement strand
TTGCCCTTGCGCCAAGCTGCCCGCGCCGCTCGCGGCGCGAGCAGCTTGGCGCAAGGGGAGGTGGCGGGAGTGAGCAGCTGCCACTGGCTCACGCCAGTGGTGGCGGGTGCCCCCATAACTAACGCACTACGACATCGCGACATCGAAAAAATCACCAGAGTTGCCGTAGGCCGTCCGAGGATTCTGAAGAATTGAAAATCGAGCCGCCCGAAGACTGCTCCCTCGCCCCACAGTCCCGGCCCCAAGCCGAGGCAAAAAACCTCTTGCGCCTCCCGCCGAGGGCGACCTACTATCAGTTCCAGCATGATGAGGAACCGCAAAACTTCGTGTTGGGCGACAGTTGCGCTGGCGGTGACGCTGGTTCTCTTCTTTGTCGCCAGTGCAAGCTCCTGGCATTCCCATGACGGAGTCTCGAGTCGGGGTTGTGACCTTTGCCACACGGCAAAGCTCCCCGCGCTTTACCTCACAGCCGGTCCGGCCGTTGTGTTGCCACCCCAAGCCGATTGGCATTTCTCCGTTGTCATTTCCCTCAGGGTTCTCGAATCGGTTCAGCTCTCCGGCCCGAGCCGGGCGCCTCCGCTTTGTTAGTTCTAGTTCATTCTCCTTTTCAAGAAAGCATAGGCAGGGCGTAGCTCTTCACCGCTGCAATTGGTGTTTCCGCTTCGGCTGAGGGCCTTTCGCTATGCAATCAAAACCATGCAGAGACGGCGTTTGCCTCTGCTGATCTTTCTTCTCTGGCCGTTCTACTCAAGGGAGGAATAGACGAATGATTGGATTCCTTTCAAGAAACTTCTTTAGGAGAATATCTCAATGCGGGAAATAGGAGGCTTATGTGCCATTTTGCTGATCAGTAGCGTTTCATTCGACAGTTTCTCAACGATTCATGCCCAGGCAGGAGCTATCCTACGAGGCATGGTGACCCTGGAATCGCATAACACACCGGTCCATGGGGCCTCGGTGTTGATCGTACAGCTCGGGCGATCCACCCTCAGCGACAACGAGGATGTGTTTGTATTCAGTAACCTCCCGCCTGGCACTTACACAGTGGTGGTTCATCTCCACGGCCTCACCGACGAACGCCAGTCGGTTCAGGTGAAGGCTGGAGAAACCGCGACGCTCGATTTTCAAGTGGGGCTGTCAGCCATCAAGGACGAAATTACCGTGACGGCCAGCGGGCGGGAGGAAACCAGCTTCAACTCCTTTCAGTCGGTTGCGACTCTGGAGTCCATCGAACTTGCTTCAAAGGCCCAAACGGCGTTGGGCGAGGTTCAATCTCGGAGATCGCTTGTATCGAAATCACTTGTCCTTCATTAAGGATCTGGCCCCGGAGATTGGGCGCGGCGTGCGTTTTACCTATACAGTCCGTTTCTTCTGAAGCTTGGGTCGTTAGAAGGAGGGAACTCCTGGCTGACTCGTTTTTTCGTGTAAGAAAGAGTCTGCCAGGGGAGGAAAGATGTTTGGTGCACTATTGCGCATGAAAATGTACTGGCAGCGTTTTGGCGCAAACCAATCTTTCTATTACCGAGGTTGGTGCGCTTGAGGCAGCGTACCCGCCCAATTCATTTTCAGGAGGGTGGTCATGAACGCGGAAGTTGGAGATGCTTTTCTTCTTCAGGCTCGGTCGCACCTGAACGACGACTTTATGCCCAAAATCCGCAAGTGTCTGGATGTTCTGACGGAAGAGGATATCTGGTGGCGGGCGCACGAAACCAACAACAGCATTGGTAATCTGTTGCTGCACCTTTCCGGTAACGTGCGGCAATGGATTGGTTCAGGGATTGGCGGAATACCCGACAACCGGCAGCGTCCGCTGGAGTTTTCGGAACGCAACCCCATTCCAAAAGAGGTGGTGTGGTCGAAGCTGCAGAACGCTCTCGCGGAGGCAAATCAGGTCATGGCCGCCTTTCCGGCGGAGCGCTTGGCTGAAAAACGCATGATCCAAGGGTTTGAGAGAACCGCGCTCCAAGTGATCTTTCACGTTGTAGAGCACTTCTCCTATCACACCGGGCAGATCATCTACATCACAAAGTTGAGGCAGGGCGCCGATCTGAAGTTTTACGATCTCTGATCAAAAACCGTTCGAAGTTCGAACTCGAAGTTCGAACTTCGAACAGAAACCTAAGCCTTCTGGAACGAGGCCGAGACGTTCAAACTGCCCCACGCCACCGTGAGCTTTGCGCCGTTACCCTGCTTCTCCAGCTTGATCGTGACCTGTTCCACCGGGCTCGCGTTGCTACCGGGCGTCATCGGCACTTCGGCCACAGTCTTGTCGTCTTGACCTACCAGCAGCAACCACTTGCCTTCCTCAACGAACTTGGCCTTGAGAATGTACTTTCCCTTGCCAATGGTCGTGCTGCCAAACTTCAAATCAACATCGGTGGTGAGCGTGGTTGCCGCGTTGGAGCCCATCCGCCACTCCATGCCCGGCTGAAGCATTGCCTTTACATCGCGGCCTGCCAGCGCCGGGCGGCCGTACTCGACCGACACCTTGCCGCCTCCGAAATCCAACGTTTCCTGTCCTCGGTCTCCCACCATCTGGGCGAAGGCGGCAGCCGCCGCCAATCCGAAGCCTGCAACGATCAGTCCCATTTTCTTCATTCGCACGATCTCCTTGTTTGCGGTTTTGATCATTCCGACTAGCGCACTCATTATATTGGGGACGCTGGCGATGCACAACCCGGATGCAAGCGTCAACCTCGTCTGCGTTACAATGGCATCCGAGGACAGGCTGCATTGAGTGGAAGCGTGGAAGCCGCTCTTCGAGTGGCGGTCTTGAGGGATGTCGCCGCTGGGACAGGGGCCATTGCGTTGCATTTTAATTTCTGGGAGCCACAAGTGGCCAAGTCTAGCGGAAGTTTACAAGTTACACTCAGACGTTAATCTGCGCTCGCCCTGAATCCAAGCGTCCCTGTCGGGCGCATCCCCTGTTTTGACGCGGGTTTTGA
>JAKEER010000428.1 GCA_022616615.1 Acidobacteriota bacterium | reverse complement strand
GGCGGGATTCATGCTGTCCAACCTGCTTATTCGAGACACGCCAGATCCAATCCCTCTACACAAAAATCCGCAGGCGCATTCGCTCATCCAGTTCGTGCAGGCCAACAAACAACAGTTCTGGGATGCGACGGTCGCCTCCAGTTACGGCAACCGGATCTTTTGTGCTTTGCGTTACTTCAATCCCAGGAAGAAAGCGCCTGCCTGGAGCTTGCTGGTTCAGGAAGGGCGGTTACTTGAGTTCTACCGGGACCAGCTCATGGCCAGTGCTCAGAAGCTGGAGGACGGATACCTGGTTTTGAAGAATGCCCTTTCACGTTTTGGGTTCAAGTTCCTGGACCGAAGCGAATCCTTCCGAGTCCTCTACGAACTGATCAACTTTCAAAAAGCGCCGGCTTACCGTTCTGATCTCTCCCTCAACGCTCAACTGGCTCACAGCCACTATGCCTTCCGTCCCAGCGAGGAACACGTCCTGATCAACGGGAGCGACTATTGCTCCGTTATTGGGATCAAGTACCCTCCGCCAACCTCTCTCGCCATGTACCTCCGGCGTTTTTATGAACTCGGTTTTCCCTTGGTTCTTCGGCAGAGCATCGGCTTCGCCAACAAGCAGCGGCTGTACAAGGACCAGGATTTCAATGTGCCCATCGCCATGGCTTTGTCTACGGTGGACCGGAAGAACCTGCAGTATGTAGAAGAGGTCAAGGAATTCCGGGAGCGGATTGAGAACGACAAGGAATTGCCACTCTGGTGGCATTTCTCGGTCCTGGTCAGGGCTCAGGACAAGGAGACTCTGCGCTCCAGGCGTACCCAACTACTCGGGTTGCTGAAGGACATAGGCAGCTTCGGCATTCCGGAAAGACGCAACCTGAAGCCTGCGTTCTTCTCCTTTTTCCCGGGCCATGACCGCTTCTACTTGCGCCGGTCATTGCTGGCCAGCGCCAATGCCGGGGACTTGCTCTCGGCGTACGTCCTCTATCGGGGAGACTCCAATCCGGTCGACTACCTGCAGGACCGGCTTCACGGCGTCTTTGCTTACAACCCCTTTACCACGCGGGAGCAGGCCCGGCACCGGGCGGTCTGTGGACCCACGGCAGGTGGCAAGAGCTTCTTTGTCATTAAGGACATTCTCGCCCACCTGATCGTGAACCCCATGGTCTGGGTGGTGGATCTTTCGAACTCCTATGGAGACCTCTTCGAGTTCCTTCGCGAGGAAATGCCCCAGGAAGCCGCCATCATGCGCGTCTCCCGGACCCAGACTAGCTTTCACTTCAACCCGTTCCTATTGGAAGACCCCTCTCAGCCGGTTGCAGACGACCAGTTCGAGTTCTGCATGGGCCTGCTGAAACTGATGGCGGGAAAGGACCTGACCACGCCAGCCAACGAGATGGCGATGCGGAATGGCTTGGCAGAGTTCTTCAATGGCTACCGCATGCTGCTCCGCAACCAGAAGGAACAAACGCCGATTCCTCCGATTACCCTGCTCGCAAATATCATGCAGATGGAAATGAAGAGGCCGGACCTGGCCAGTGCCTTCAAGCTCTGGACCGTGGGAAGGCGGGGAGAGATGTTCAACAGCGGCCGGGACACTCTGAAGAGTGCCCGGTACTGCTACTTCGATCTCCGCGACCTGGACGGCGAGCAGGAACTCATGACGGCTATCGTCTATGTGATCTTCTCCAAGGTCTATCGAGATATCGCGGACGATTCGATCCGTCGAGTTGAGAAGCGTTTTGTCCTGGACGAAGCCCACCGCTATTTGACCAACGACGTTTTTTCGTTCTGGATTTCGCTCATCGCCCGAACCGGTCGGCATTGGAACATCATGCTGGACATCATCACCCAGTCTCTGGGTGATCTCGACAACCCGACCCAGCCTTGGTCACGGGCCATCATCACTAATTTGAAGCAGGCGTTCTTCTTCGCCGGCCAGACGGATATCGAATCGTCGCTTCGAAAGCTCCAAATGACGGACTACCACATCGAACAGTACCGGACGCTCGATCCGTCCAAGCACGAGGTCCTGTACTGGTCCGCCGCAGGCCTGCGCCGCATCCTCCGGCCTGTGACTGATCCCTACAGCTACTGGCTGGCCACCACCCATGCCGAGGAGCGAGAGATGAAGCGGCTGATGAAGCAGCTTCATCAGGGAAGTGTGAGGAACGCCATCGAAGACCTCGTTCGCCTGACAGCCCATTGTCACACGACCGCCGAGAGGATGGCGGCCTTGGAGCCGTATCTAAAGAAGGCGCTGAGTGCGGCGGAGACGCCCGAAGCCGCTGCGGCGCCTGGCGCTGAACCCCACCGTGTTGTGAAGTTTGAAACCGTTTCCGCTTAAGGCGGCCTGCTGGCCGCCCAAAGGAGGTTTTCCCATGAAGAAGGGACTGTTCGCTGCGATTCTGTTGTTGTTCGTGATGCAAGGCCGCGCTGACGCCTTCGTCTTCACAGACCTGATTGCCAAGGTGCAACGGATCGCCATGATGGCCCAGGTAGGGGAGCAGATTCAAAAGATCGACGATTACCGCAAGGAGTTCGACAAGTACCACGTCCAGTTCAACAAGTATTTCGTCAACTTCCAGCGCATTTACCGCCGGCTGTCTTCCGGCGACTGGCGCGATTTCACGCCTTCCGAGTGGGCGCGGCTCAAGGACCACGTCATCGCCATCTGGAAGACCTTCGACCAGTACGCCTACGACTCCCAGATCCTTTCCCTGACGACTACTCCTCTCTATGAGCGCTCGCCTGAATACAAGGAATATGCCGACCAGCTCATCCAGCTCTCGGAACAGCAGGTCGGGGCGCTCAAAAGGGAAGAAGCCCATCTGGCGGAGCTCCAGTCGATGGACGGACTGCACCAGGAAGCCCTGGAGCGTTTCAAAGGCAGAAATGCCGCGCTGGTCCTTGGCGAGGACACCCCAGGCAACGAGATCGCCTTGAGCCAGCAAATCGCGTTGCTCAATTCGATCCTTATCGAGATTGCCAGCATTCAAGCAGAGCAGAAAGTCGTCCAGCAACGCTTGCTCACGCAGCAGAAGGAGTCTCGCAATCTGATCATGAAGATGAAGCAGCTTGAGATCGATGCCCAGCGGGGGGACCTGCGAAACCTCGATCAATTGCTGGCCCTTACCCGGAATCGCTAAACAGGAGGCTCTGCCATGAAGAATGTTTTGGGTTTGGTTTCTGGTCTGCTGCTCCTGGTCTATGCGGTTCCTGCGATGGCCCAGGAGACCAGCTACTGCTATCAGATCTTGGTCGATGGGAAAGACCGCAGCCGATATCAGTACGTCGATAATCAGCTTCTGTTCTTTTCCGATCCACTGTGGAGCGACGATCCAAAGTACGAGAAGGTCCTGCTGTCTGACGTTCGCACCGGCAAGCCAGAGCGGTCACCCCAGGTTCTTTTGGCCAATCCGCCCTTTCCGCAATCGAGGCCGCCCTGGCGGGGCATTTACTTTCCCCATCTTGCTGCAGGCAAACGTCTCACTCTGGAAGTCGCAGGGAAGAAACTGACCTTCGAGAGAACCAGCCAGAAGCAGGGCTGTCCTCGAATGGATTTCCTGCTGGACAGCCGCTGGGAAGGGTACGAAGTCCTCCGTTACGACCCCTATCGCCCCATCCGCGCTGGAGGCGTCCTTTCAAGCTATCTCCGCGTCATCGGAGACCAGGTTCTGTTGAAGATTGGCCAGTCGATTTTCAAAGATCCTAAAACCCTCATCTTCCGTCAACGTGCAAGCCCCGAGCCTTACGCAATCAAACGCCTGAGCGGTGCCGAGATGCTAAGGACCTATCCCGATCTCAGCGCCGAGATCACCAAGCAGTGGGGCATCAACTCGTCTTACCTGTTCTTTGCTCCGCTTCGTCCTGGAGAAGAAATCAAGATTACGGGCATGAGCTGGTCTTTGGCCGGCGACACCGAACTCTCCTTCTTCGTGCGACGCATTCCAGAAGGAGGTCGTGGTGAATAGTCTGTCTATCTCCCAAATTCTCAAAAACATCTGGGCCGCTCTTCGAGGTGCAGGTGGAGCAGGCGCCGGAATGGACTTCATAGTCGTCTACGACTCCCTGGGAGCCATTCTGTTTGCCTTTCTCCTGTTCAAGGTCTTCCTGACCGAAGGTCTCCACGTGGCGATGGGCGCACGAACCGAACTTCCAAGGATCCTCGTGAAGTATCTGTTCGTCGCAGCCATGTTTGCTGTCTGGCCCAGAGCAGCCGATGCGCTGTTCGCGGCGGTGACCTCCCTGGCGGATCTTTTCTACCCCAGTCTCGACACCCTTCTGCAGGGAATGAACACACCCATGACGGCCCTCACAACCACCAATCAGGCAGCCACCAATACCCAGGGTCTTACGGAAACCATCCTGGGCGGGCTGTACAACTTCACCATCGGGAACCTGCTCATTCTGGTTGGCACAATAGTTCTATTCCTTTGCTACGCCCTGGTGCTGGTCAACATCGCCGGGTCCCTGACCATCCTGGCCATGAACCTGGTGTTGGGTCCGGTGTTCTTCGCGCTGGCCTTTGACAAGGATTTTCGGGTTCACAGTCATAAGTGGTTCTCCACGGTCCTCTCGTACTTCCTGCTGATTCCGCTGTACGGAGCTGCCTTGGCCGTTGCCGCACAGCTGCTTGGCACTTCATTGCCTGCCAACTGGTTTGGCCTGCCTTCGGGACCTCAGATGATGGCCCAACTGATCGGCCCGATCATGTCGGTGGGTGTTGTCTTCTCCACGAACAGGATTGTCAATTCGCTGGTAGGTGGTGCAGCCGGTGCTGGGGCTGGATCGATGGTGCTCGGTCTGGCGGGCGTCGGAGCGCACTTGATCCCGGGTGGGGCAGTCTTGCGGTCCACTGCAGCGGGAGGCCGCGCAGCCGTTGGAGCTGCCGCCAGTGCTGCCCGGTCTGTCGGCAGCAGACTCAGTGCGACCGCCCGAGCAGCTTTAGGAAGATAAGGAGGCTCAGTGTCACAAGCGACTGATGACTTCATCCGTTCCAGCGGCAACCTGGCCTTCGTCAACACCTGGCTGAAGCTGATTGTGCTGGTCCTATTTCTCACATCCATTCTGCTCGGCGGGGCGCTATTCGCCAAGATCATTGAGGGCAAAAGCGAGCGCGTCGTGCCAATCGTCATCAACCAGGCCACCGGTGATGCCATAGCGGTGGACTACAGCGTCGTCGATGCTACCGGCGAGCAGCGGTCTCCCGTTGAGGTCGGCAAGTTCTGCGAAGACTTCCTCCAGGAGTTGTTCACTTTCAACCGATTTACCGTCAAGCGCAATCTGGAGTCGATCATCAAGTGGACCACGGCCGAATCGCTGGCCCAAGCGAAGGAAGCCCTGAACCTGGCTCACCGTTCGGAACTTCTGACCAAGAATGCTCAAGGGCTGTCTGAACTCCGCAATCTGCTGATCACCGAAACTCAGCCCGTGATCAAGGTCCAGGCTTACTTCCAGACGAAGGCAATTTCCCCGGCGGGAGAGCTGATCGAGCAGGGCCAGTTCGTGGGTGTATTGCTCATCAAGCCTGTGAAACGTTCTCAGCGCAATCCGCACGGCCTGATCGTCATCGAGTACCGGCAAAGCGTTTTCAAGGAGGCGCAAAAATGAAGAAGGTCATCCAGCTAATCCTGTTCCTCGTCCCCCTGCCCTTGTGGGCGATCCAGCCACGCACGCTGAGTTGTAACTTTGATGGCGAAAACCGCGACAAGGTGTACAAGGTGGCCACCAGCGTCGGTGTAGGCACCACCTTCCGATTGCCCGAAGGCTGGAAAATCACCGATTTTGTTGTGACCGATCCCAAGCAGTTTCATGCCGAGTCGAATGGAACGATCGGCATTGTCACGCCCTTGGTCCCGAACAAAGCCACCTCGGTCAGCATCTTCACAGAAAACGACCGGCTCTTCGTCTTCAGCCTGTCTTCCGAACCCAGCGATTATGCCGACCTGCTGGTGATCATCGATGCCAGCAATCTGCGACTGTTCAACGAGAAGGTCCGAGTGGAAGCCCACAAGCTGGCCAAGGACCGTATCGAGACCGCTCAGGCTCAGTTTGAAGCATCCATCGAGCTGAAGGCCAAACAGGTCAAACAGCAGCTGTTATTTTCCTTGAACTCCAATTACGAGATCAAGGACCAGAAGTTTTCGATTAGCCGAGTCGTGGACGACCGGATCTTTACCTACATCCAGCTGGCCAAGTCTCAGGAGCGGCCGGTGGTTTACGTGGGCGAGACCAATGATCCCAAGAAGCTGGAACCGGTCAAGTATACCGACGAGGGAGAGTACTACACAGTCCATCGCGTTCTTTCTCTCAAGGAGCGCAAGAGGTTTTTTCTGAAGCTCGGCAACGAGACCAGTGAGATCCGTCCCCAATGAGGAGCCGTCCGTGAAACCGTCAGATTCGAAACCCGAGGAGCAGATTGATCTCGAAGCGGGCAGCACCGAGATCAGCGAGGAAAGCCAGTGATTCTCGACAACGTGCCTTTTGGTCAGCACTTCCTCTGCAGCGCAAGGTGAGTCATCGCCGAAACACACTGAACAATCTGCCGACGAAGCCAGATTCTTTCTGTCGGATGACCTCAAGTTCCCCCTCGTCTAGCCAGATACCCCCGCAATGGAAGCACTTGTCGATGTGTACATCGCCAAAAGTGATCTCTTCAAGTTGCATTCCGCACTTGGGGCACTTCATAAAGTGGAGCGTCCGCGCTCGTTCGCGCTCTTCCAACGCCAGCTTCGCTTGCTGTTCCTTGGCAAGTTTCCCCCTACGTTCGGCTTCTTGGCGCGCGAAATATTCCTCTTCGCTATCACTTGGTTTTACGGGCATGATCACCTCTCCGTTCCGGTTTGATAGATTGTTTACGGCACTATCGGCATTGCAAACTGTTCCACCTGACCATCCAGGACCGAGCAACTCACGTGATAGAGCATGTCGGCGGAATGGCCAATAAGGTCCTGAGAGTATCTTATCTGCGACAATCACCTAATCTCCTTTGTAGACGTTCAGCCAAGTCACCGGCGGCCTTCCACCATTGTGAATGACACAGCGTGATCTTTCCATCTGCCCACAGGCTGTTCGTTGAAAGAAAGATAAAACCGAAACTGTCGCAGAATGATTGGCTCTGCATGAGATCGTCAGATGGCTCTCCCAGAACTGAAATTCGCCGTCGACTGAATCATCCGAGGCGTCGAGCATTATTAGGATCACTTGCTGCGGACGCCGCCCAAGCTTCAGTCAAATTCGATAACTCCCTCTCGCGTTCGTGGGGAGAGGGTGGCTTGCTCGCTACCACTAGACTGCGATAAACGCGTAGACCAGAACACCAATTACCGCAGCGGAGACTACCAGAATGATTGCTCCTTCCACGAGTCGTTCTCTCCAAGATTTCCGACCGGCAAGTTTGGGATCGTCCAGTTGCTCGAACATAGATTCATACCCCTTCCAAGCAATCGTTTTGTGGTGAGTTATTCGGAGTCTACACAACCGAAACTCCGTCAGTCAAACTGAGCCGCGGCAGTCGCAGAGCTCGCTCTTTTCCGCTGGTGATGATGATTCTCATCAATCACATCGTTTGATATACCCACCACCCCTCCATAGAATGAAACTCCATGTGCCAGGCCGCGATCCATTGCCTCATAGTTAGCTTAGTCCTGTCGCTTACTCGCGACCCATTCACCCATCTGCATGCCGGGCATGACCATCACGCGGATGAGCCTGGGCATGAGCATCTGGCCCCTCCTGCTGATTGCTCTGGTTATGCTGGCGTCGGCCCTCTACCTGAGAGTCGCAGCCCCTCTGCTGTCGCGCTGGGACGGCCGAGTTCATATGGAGCTTCGGGAGGTTGCGCTCTTTCTCGGTCTCTCCATCGCTGTGGCGTTGTTCTATTCCTTGGGTCAGAGGGCTGGCGCGCCGATTCGTATATCGAACCGTCCTGCGGCGCGCCGATTATCGCCAGTTGCTGGGCGAAAAAGCAAAGCATCCGGTCATCGAGCCCTTTCTGGAATAGATAATCCTGCTGCGGCCCTGCCCTATTAATTCCCACAGCCGATTCGCCACAGTACCTCCTCGTCATCGGTGAACTGGCAGGAGGGCGGCGTCTCTTATCTGACGATATCGCCATGCTGGAATCACTGGCTTATATCGTGGCTCGCCGCATCGATGCCGTTCGGTGACTCATGAACGCTGCCAGCGCGATCTGAGAGAAGAGGAAATCGGCCGCCTGGCCACTGAAGCGGAACTGCGCGCCTTGCGGGCACAGCTAAACCCACATTTCCTATTCAACGCCCTCACGACGATTGGATATCTCATCCAGACGGCTCCCAGCCGGGCTTGGATACTTTGATGGGCTTGACTCGGTTGTTGCGGCGCATCCTGAAGCGATCTCGTCACTTTGGGCGAGGAGCTGGAGCTCATCGAGATGTATCTGGCCATCGAACGCGCTCGTTTCGAAGAACGACTGCGGGTGAAAATCGATGTGCCATTCGAACTGCGAGTGCTGCCCATCCCGCCGCCGCTGCAGCAGCCGCTCGTGGAGAACGCTGTGAAACATGGCATCTCTCCCGCCAGAGGTGGCGGAGAGATTGTCGTCGCTGCAGAGTTGGAACGAGTCTCAGAAAGCTCAGCCGCAGACACAGTCATTCTATGCATTCGGGCTGGAGCCGCTACTACGGGCCGGCGGCGTCTCTTCGCATCGAGACCTCTCCCGGAGCCGGCCTTCGGGTGAATGCACGCCTGCCAGTAAATACTGCCAGTGGACGTAGCCTATAGTCCTCTTGTTGGCACAGCCAACGACAGGCAACGAGGTCTGTCCTGAAGGCAGGTGCCAGGTCGAGCGTCTGGTGTCTGATACCTGGAGCCTGAAAGTGAATCCCAAACTGCGAGTCATGATCGCGGACGACGAGCGGCTGGCTCGGTCTTTCCTGGCCGCTCTCTTGCGGTCTTCGATTACGTCGAGATCGTCGGCGAAGCTGAAGACGGAGCGCAGGCAGTGGAAGTCATCGAGCAGGAGCGTCCCGATCTGGCACTGCTGGACCTACAGATGCCGGAAGTGGACGGTTTGGGGGTGGTCCGGCTCGTTAGGAAGAGCCGCATGCCGCTGGTCGCCTTCGTCACGGCCTATGATGAGTACGCCGTGAAGGCTTTTGAGATGAACGCGGTCGATTACCTGCTGAAACCGATTGACGGCCGCGGTTGGCAGACACTTTGCAGCGTGCCCAAGATCGGTTGGAGCAAGCCGATCTGCGTCGAGAAGACATCGCCCACATCCAGAACGCTGCAACAGCCTACGAAGCCAGCAGCCGTAAAGTGTATTTGGAGCGCATCCCCGTCCGGCAGACCTCCGCGATTTCCTACCAGACAGGTGTTCGCCCCCGCAAAGGCTGTGAAGGACGTAGGCCTCTAGCCCCCGAAATGTTGCAACTGCCGAGAGCTTCACCCCGTTTTGTTCGAATCCTCACTAACCCGTTGCCGAATCCATTTTCTCGGGAGCACTGTTTCCACACCGAACAAGTTGGCAACCGCGTGGTTCGCTGGACCGCCTCTGCTGCTAGTCGAAGACCAGTGCCTCCTCAAGCACCGGCATTTCGGAAAAAGGGTTCGTCGAGGGTCTGCCGGACCTTCTGGAGCAGGGCCTCCATGGTAAAGGGCTTCTGCAGGAAGGTGATCTTTGAGTCCAAAATGCCATGCCGCACAATCGCATTTTCCGTGTACCCGGATAGATACAGCACCTTCATTCGGGGTCTTGAAGCTACCAGGTTTGCGGCCAGCTGCTGTCCCCCATTTCGGGCATCACCACGTCAGCCACCATCAGTTGGATTTCTCCTGGATGCTGCTGGGATACCTCCAAGGCCTGCTTCCCATTGATGGCTTCCAACACCGTTGCGAGCGAGGACTAGACGAACGAAGTCACGAACTGCCAGCGGTGGAGGAGGTGCAGGATTGCGTTCGTAAAGCGGTACTCTCGCAGACGAGGGAAATTTCCACCACGGGCCAGAAACCCAATTAGAAGTCGGGCTTCGAGAAGCGTCCTGGCAAGGGCTTCGTTTCCCCTGCCATCGCAAGCTTGCCAACGGGATGTTAGGTTCTTCTCGAAGCTGCTGACACCGCTTCCTCGGCTCGCGAGCCCGATCTGGAGTGATCTTGTAGGGCAGCCAAGACAGCTGCCACCGATTCCAGCGCGATGCGGAGTAGATAATTATTTGATTCGCATCCCGAGATCCCTGCGGAGTGCAGGTTCATGCCCGCCGCCCCGCTTCAATCGCGATTCTGGGGAATTGAGTCATT
The DNA here is from genome assembly GCA_022616615.1 of Acidobacteriota bacterium. Lineage (GTDB taxonomy): Bacteria > Acidobacteriota > Terriglobia > Versatilivoradales > Versatilivoraceae > VFZK01. Next base: position 1,384 of record JAKEER010000428.1, on the reverse strand, counting down.
GTTTGAAACCAGCGCCGTCAGACACTGTTCTTGCTCTTTGCATTGCCGCCACGGCAAAAATCAAAGGATAAAGTTGCTCAAAATACCAGAGTTTGGCGAAGTAAAGGCCGATAGGGGAAGCCTTCAGGTTGGGGTCTTGTTGTGTCTGCTGAATCAACCAGACCACACCCTTTGACAATGCCGGCTTCACAGCTCGACGCTCCACTGATGACAGTTCTGTGGGCTCTGCTAAAGCTTCGACGGCTAAAGCTGTCTCCTCGATGGAGGAAGCCACGCCGGGCGCGCCGCCCCAGCCACCATCCGCGTTCTGAGCTGAAAGCAGCCACCCAAGCCCCTTTTCCAAGACGGGAGACACTTGAGAGAAGGAGTGTCTGGCGAGAGCTTGCAGGCTCCTCAGCACACGCGAGGTCCCGTAGGTAGGATTGATTTCACCGGGCGCAAATTGGTTTCCGAACCACAAGGGAACCCAGCTGCCGTCCTTTTCTTGAACCCGCGCCAGATAAGCGATTCCCCGCTCCATGCAGTACCTGGCCCGTGCTGACAGCTCAGGCCGCAGCTCGTCCAACCAGACAGAAAGCGCCCGCAGGGCGTGGGCCGTGATGTCCGGGCTGCTGCGGTCGAACGGAAGCCTTCCCCATCCCTTGCAGAAGGTGGGCACACCGCCATCTCGATTCTGCAAGTTCATCAGCCAACGAACCCCGGCGGTGACCGCCTCCGTGACCCGCCCGTCTTTGAAACCCAGATTTCGCAGTGCCAGCAGAGCCCCTGAGGTATCGTCCGCATCGGGAACGCCTCCGCTCAGATCGGTCCAGGCCCAACCGCCGGGCTCGGCCAGTGTATAAGGATGTTCCTGTCGAAATTGTTGCCCGAGCAGCCACTCAGAAATGCGGCGGCGCTCCGATTCAACCACCAGCTGTCCAAAGCACGGACTGGCCGCTAGCGCATTGACTGAAAGGGTGGTGACCCAAGTACTCAAATTAGAGTCGATAGGCCAGCTGCCATCCGAGCGAACTGAGCGGGCTAAGAAGTCAACACCTCGCGAAACCACAGGATAATGGGGGAAGCCAGCTGAGGCGAGGCTCATCACCACGAAGCTTGTCAAGGGAATCGCTTCCAAGAAGCCGCCACTGGCGGGTTGAATGCGTTGCAGGATTTCAAGGGTCCGCGGCTCTGCCCACTTCCGGAGCCAGCGTATCAGCGGATTGGCCGAGGGGAGATGATGATGCCGGACCTGACCTATCGCGATCAAAGCCGGTAACGCGTAGCTGACCACTGGCAAACGCAGCCAATGGTACCAGCGTTGCGGCAGGGCAGCCAGTTCGAAAGGTAGAGGGCGGACCACACGCCACGCTTCCGTTCCGGGGCCCAGCCGGCCCGCCAGAGC
>JAKEER010000051.1 GCA_022616615.1 Acidobacteriota bacterium | reverse complement strand
TCGGCGGCTACACGGCCGGGATTTATCTGGCGCTGCTTGTGCGGCCCTGGTGTCTTTGCATCTTGCTGGTGGCATGGTCGTAGCAAGCAACCTCAGACCCCGACGGACGCGCCCAGGCTTTCGCAGGGGTGACGTTACCCCGGCGAAAGCTTGGGTCGGTTGGCTGCTGGCACCTGACCCGGCCTTGGAAACGCCTCTCAAACGGAGAGGAGTTTCCGAATTCGACCGAAGTTTGAATTCACTGGCAGCATGGGTCCTAGCGCAGCCGCTTGGCTCTTTGTCGAAAAAACTTCACCAGTGGCACGTCATACGGCTGATGCGTAAAGATGTCAACAAACTCAATACGGTTTCTGCGGAAAATGCGGTTTCGCGCTTCGACGGAATCAGTTGCCAGTTTTCGATATCTCTCCCGCACTTGCCGAAGCGAAGTATCCACCCAGAAGGTTTCTCCACTCTCCGGGTCAAACATCTGAATGATGCCAACATTGGGCAACTCACTCTCTCGCGGATCGCTGATGGGCAGGGCAACCAGATCGTGCCGCTGATTGGCTACCCGGAGCGATTTCTCGTAGCCTTGATCAAAAAAATCTGAAATCAGAAAGACGACCGACTTCTTCGTCAGAACATTGTTCAAATACTTCACGGCTGTTTCAATGGACGTCTTGCGGTGAGCGGGCTCGTAAGCCAGCAGCTCCCGGACGACTCGCAGCACATGCTTCCGCCCTTTCTTGGGCGGAATGTACTTTTCCACGACGTCGGTGAAGATCAGCGCGCCGACACGATCATTGTTTTGGATGGCGGAGAACGCGAGCAAGGCTGCCACTTCGGCGGCCAGCTCGTTCTTCATCCGCCGAACCGTCCCGAAGTCTTTCGACCCGCTGAGGTCCACCATCAGCATCACCGTCAGCTCGCGCTCCTCCACGTAGCGCTTGACGTACAGGTGCCCCTGCCGCGCTGATACGTTCCAGTCAATGCTGCGCATGTCGTCGCCGTACTGATAAGCGCGCACTTCGTCAAACTCCATTCCCTGCCCTTTGAAAACGGAATGGTATTCGCCGCCTAGCGTAGCGTTCACGAGACGGCCGGTGCGAATTTCGATATGTTTGACCTTTTTGAGGATTTCTTTGGAAAGCATGCTTCCACGCAACAAGAATGGCGAATTGTGAAATCCGAATGAAGAATGGGGCAGAAAACCGTTAAGGCGCACAGAAATTCCCCTCCTTTGTTAAGGAGGGGATGCGTGGCCTGCGGCCACGGCCGGGGTGGTTGCCATCGGAGCTATACGTGACGCCCGTTACAACGCTAACCACCCCGCGCTGGCTGAAGCCAGCGCAGTCGCTCCTCGGAGGAGGAGGGGAGTCTTCTTTACGAACCCTTGTTCCCTTGACCCCTTCGCCCCTTCCTCCTACGGCACAATCACTTTGTCGAACACCCTTCGGATGACTTCCTCCGGAGTGACGTTTTCCGCCTCGGCTTCATACGTCAGAATCAGGCGATGACGCAACACATCAAGGCCGACCGACTTGACGTCTTCGGGTGTCACGTAGCCTCGGCCGCTGACAAAAGCGTGAGCCCGCGCTCCTTTGGCCAGAAAAATGGTCGCGCGCGGGGAAGCCCCGTACTGGACCAGATCCTTGGTGTCGAGCTGGTAATCCTCCGGCTTGCGCGTGGCGAATACTAGATCGACGATGTAGTCTTTAACCTTCTCATCCATGTAAACCTGACTCACGACGCTGCGAGCGCTGCGAATGTCCTTAGGCGACACGACCGGCTCGACGTTCAGGTCTCCCGGCTCGGTCATTCGTTCCAGAATTTGCTTCTCTTCCTTCTTGTTGGGATAAGTGACCAGCAGCTTCAGCATGAACCGGTCCACTTGCGCTTCAGGAAGCGGATAGGTGCCCTCTTGCTCAATGGGATTCTCTGTTGCCATGACCAGGAAGGGATCGTCCAACATGAACGTCTGGCTCCCGATGCTCACTTGACGTTCCTGCATCGCTTCGAGCAAGGCACTTTGCACTTTGGCGGGAGCTCGGTTGATTTCATCAGCGAGAATGATGTTTGAGAAGATTGGCCCCTGACGCGGAACAAACTCGCTACGCCTCTGATCAAAAATCATAGTGCCAATCAAGTCGGCCGGCAGGAGATCCGGAGTGAACTGGATGCGCTGAAAGCCCGTTTGGATGGCGCTGGCCATTGTCTTCACAGTGAGCGTCTTGGCTAGTCCCGGAACCCCTTCGAGCAAGAGATGCCCTTCGCAGAGAATGCCGATGAGCAGCCGGTCGATCATGTATTCCTGGCCGACAATCACCTTCTGCACCTCCCGCTTCAAGCGCTCCACAAACGCGCTTTCAAGCTTCACTTGCTCGTGAATGGCCTTGATGTCAACATCCACTCCCATTCGGTAACCTCCTCATGATTTTCCGCCAACTCTCGGGCAAGCCGGTCAGCATCCGGGTGTTTGATACTCAAAGCCATGGCTTCCTCCTTTATAGACTACGAGGAAGATTCAAACATAATCTCTATATGGATGCAAAAACAGGCAGGTAAATCTTAAAGGCCAGACACTCACGCAACGGTATTCTGGAACCATGTGACAAAGCGAGAAAGACCTTCCTCAAAGGGCACCGCCGGGGCATAGCCGAGCAGGCGCTTGGCCTTATTCAGGTTGGCGTGGGTAAAGGGCATATCACCTGGCTGGAATTCCTGGACCTTGATTTTCGCTCGCTTGCCCAGCCTTTCTCCGAGCAGGCGAATCATCTGCGAAAGCGAGATGGGATGCGAGTTCCCCAAGTTCAAGACCTCAAACTCAGTCTTCAGGGAAAGCGCGGCAACCGTCCCATCGACGATGTCATCCACGTAGGTGTAGTCGCGCAGCGAACTGCCATCACCAAACATCGGGATCTCGCGGCCAGTGTGTATGAGGCGGGCGAATTTGTGAATGGCCAAGTCAGGCCGCTGCCTGGGACCGTAGACCGTGAAGAAGCGGAGACAAATCGTGGGAAGGGAGTAGAGCCGCGCATAGCAATAGCAAAGCTTCTCTCCTGCCAGCTTCGTCACGCCGTACGGTGAAATGGGATTGGGATTAGCTTCGTCTTCAGTGAAAGGCGCCTGGCTGGTCGTACCGTAGATGGAGCTCGAGGAGGCAAAGACAAACCGCTGCACCGCAAACTTCCTTGCCAGCTCCAGCAAATGCAGAGTCCCCTGGACGTTGACCTTCGCGTAGAGCAGCGGCTGTTCCAGTGAAGGTCTCACGCCAGCGCGGGCCGCGAGATGAATGATCATCTCGGGACAGTGCCGCTCAAAAACTTCAGTCAAGCGGGGCCCATCGCAAATATCGGCTTCGACAAACTCGCAGTCGCCGCGGCTCTTGATCGCAGCCAGGTTGCGCCGCTTGATCTGAGGTGAGTAGAAATCGTTAACCTCATCCACCAGGATCAACTTGTGGCCCTGCGTAATAAGCCGTTCTGCCAGGTGAGAGCCGATGAAGCCTGCACCACCGGTAAGGAGAATTGTCATGGAAGTACGAATGACGAAGTACGAACTACGAAGTACCTACGAATGAAGCTTAAGTTGTGAATGGAGATTGAACGAATGAAGGCATAGGCACGACAAAATAGACGACGAATGACGAAATCGAATGTCCATCATTCATGCTTTGGCTTTCTTCAATCACTTGTCCTTCCTGATTCGTCCTTCGCCGTTCGTACTTCGTACTTATCCGATCGCCAGCATCCTATCCACGGCCCGCTTGGCCCGCACCCTGATTTCTTCGGGCACGTCGATCACGTAGCGGTTGTAACGCAAGGCGTTCAGAGTGTCTTCCAAGGTGATCTGGTTCATGTGCGGACAGCGCACGCTGCAGAGCCGCAGCATTTCTTTGCCAGGATTTTCGGCTGCGATGTTGTCGCCCATGCTGCATTCGGTGAGCAGCAAATAGCGGGGCGCTTGTGTGTTCTCAACATACCTGATCATGGCCGAAGTGCTGCCGGAAAAATCGGAAGCCGCCACTACGTCGGGCGGGCATTCCGGGTGTGCCAAGATGACTACATCCGGAAATTGTTGCCGCACCCGCTCAATGTCTTCTACCGTGAACTGCTCGTGCACTTCGCATTTGCCATGCCAGCCGATCATGGCGTAGTCGAGCGACGAATCCGCGGTGCGCAATCCGGCAGGATGGCTCATGGGGAAGATGATGTGCTTGCCGGTTTCTTTGGCAACGTTCTTTGCCAGATACTCGTCCGGAAGAAAAATGACCGTTTCGCGATTCAAAGACTCCACGACGGCTGCGGCGTTACTCGAAGTGCAACAGACGTCGCTCTCAGCCTTCACATCCGCATAGGTGTTGATATAGGTCACAACGGGCACTCCAGGAAATCTCTGCTTGAGCTGCCTCACGTCCTCGGCAGTAATGCTGCCAGCCAGCGAACAGCCCGCCTCCTGGGCAGGCAATAGGACAGTTTTTTTCGGGTTCAGGATCTTGGCCGTCTCGGCCATGAAACGCACGCCGCAGAAAACAATGGGGTCGCCGTCGGTCTCAGCCGCCTTGCGGCTCAGCTCCAGCGAGTCGCCCGTGAAATCCGGAACGGTGTGATACAAGGCTGGCTCCATGTAGTTGTGGCCCAGGATCACAGCGCGCCTTTCGGCTTTCAGACGAAGGATTTCAAACACCAATTCAGCCTTCTGTTGCAGCTCGAAGTCGGGCACGACGTCCTTAAGCTTGTCGCGCATCCTGAGATAGGTTTCCTGTACCCCAGCAATGATCGGCATTCCCCTTAACTCCTATTCGCGGCGCTGCCCTAAATTCCGGGCAGCCTTGCTCGCGCACGCTCAATTTCCTAATCCAAATGTTAGCACAGGCAGGCTTCAGTCCCAGATGTCATTCTTGGCGATGGGCGCCGGACGATGCAGCCGCATCGCGCGATGCCAGCGCGCATAGGCTACCACGTCTTGCCAGCGCAAATTCTTGAAGCGCTTGTCGCCATAGGCGGTCTCGATTCTCCACTGGAGATATTGCTTGGGAGGCAATGGAAGGAAGGGCAGGCGCCAGTACCATTTTCGGCGGCGGAAGGTCCAGCAGATGCGAAGCAATTCCAGCAAGACAGAGATCATCGGCTATCGGAAATCTCGAGAGCTTCGGTCGTTACGAATCGCCTTTTCGAAATTCTCCATTTTCTGCAGGTCATATTCCCGATGTTCGGGATTGACACGGCAACTGCGGTATTTGGCATAACAATGGTAGCAAACCGTCAGCTTGGGAAACTTGGAAAAATGCCAGTAGAAGCCGTAACCCCCAAGAGCCAAGCTTACTCCATAGGTCCAGTAGGCCGCCACCAAGCCCGCCAGCAGGAAGATCAGTCCCCAAGCCTTGCGGGCTTCGTCCCGGACATAGAAGTCCGGCTGCTGGCATACGGCGCAAACATCGACCATATTGCTCTCTCTGTGTGTGTCGCTGTAGTGCAGGACTAACTGCTTCCGGCAGCGCGGACAGGACATCAGCCCCCTGTCTTTCGACGGACTGGCCTGGCATTGGCCAAAGCAATGACGGCAATGAAAGAGGATTTGCATTTTGAGAGTTGTTCTCTGCCAGTGGTCCGCTGTCTGCGGCGGTTGATGGCAGGCAGCCTCGGGATGCAGATCACTCACAGCTGAAAACTCACAGCGGACGACGGACAGCGGACAATGACCTACCCCTTCATCACTGCAATCGGCCGCAGTTTGGCCACTTTGCGGGCGATGCCGGCATTGTGCACGACGTCGACAACCTGGCTGACGTCCTTGTACGCATCGGGTTTCTCCTCCGTGAGCCCGGCGCGGGTCTGTCCTTTGACCAAGATGCCCTTGCCTTTCAATTCCTGCAGAAGCTGCTCGGGCGTCGTTTCGCGCTTAGCTTGCGTCCGGCTTTTGGCCCGCCCGGCGCCGTGACAGCAAGAACCGAACGTTTCCTTCATCGCTTGCTCAGTTCCGACCAGCATATAGGAAAAGGTCCCCATGCTGCCCGGAATGAGCACCGGTTGCCCGAGATCGCGGATTTCAGGCGGGAGCGCTGGATGGCCGGATGGAAAGGCACGCGTCGCGCCCTTACGATGGACCAGTACTTCTTTTCGAACCGAGCCCACCTGATGCTCCTCGCGCTTCGCAATGTTGTGGCAGACGTCGTAAATCACTCTTAACTGTCCGCTGCCTAGTATCCGTTCGCATGCCTGACGCGTCCAGTGAGTGATCATCTGACGGTTTGCAAAGGCAAAATTGGCAGCCGCAGCCATTGCAGCCAAGTAGTCCTGGCCTTCGTTGGAGCTGATGGGAACACAGGCAAGCTGCCGGTCAACCACTGAGATGTTGTACCGCTTCATGGCACCTTGCATCAAGTCGAGATAGTCGGTGCACACCTGATGCCCCAAGCCGCGAGAGCCGCTGTGCATTAACACCACGACTTGGCCAACGTCCAACCCGAGACGGGCGGCCAAGGACACTTCGAAGATTTCCTCGACAACCTGAATCTCGAGGAAGTGATTGCCCGATCCCAGCGTTCCTAGCTGATCGTGCCCACGCTCTTTGGCACGCGAGCTCACCTTTGAAGGATCAGCCCCGGAAATCCTTCCCAAATCTTCAATGTGGGCAATGTCGGCCGCCTCGCCATAGCCGTGGCGAAGCGCCCACGATGCGCCTTCTTCTAACACGACGTCCAGATCGGACTTCTTCATGTCGAGCAGCCCCCGGCGCCCAGTGCCACAGGGGATGTCTCTAAATAACTGGTTCAGGAGAGATTCCAATTTCGGCTGTACTTCCGGCTCCGTCCAGGGCGAAGCCAGCAGCCGCACGCCGCAATTAATGTCAAAGCCGACACCACCCGCCGATACAATGCCAGTGGCCAGATCAGCCGCAGCAACGCCGCCAATACAGAAGCCATAGCCCTGATGGGCGTCGGGCATGGCCAGCGAACGCCCTGCCAAGCCCGGCAAGGTGGCGACGTTAGCAATCTGATCGAGCGTCTGATCCTTTTCGATCTGCCGAATCAACGTCTCATTGGCGTAGATCAGCCCCTCAACCTTCATGCCTTTCTTGTAGGTCTTGGGAATCAGATAGCGATAACGGTCGAGCTTTTCGAGCATCACTTTCTCATCCGTTGTCTAACG
>JAKEER010000427.1 GCA_022616615.1 Acidobacteriota bacterium | reverse complement strand
TCTTACCCTCCCCACTTGGTACGGCAGTATGTGGAGCGATTTGTTCTGACATCTGCCGATTGCGTTCTTGATCCTTTCTGTGGGACGGGGACTACGCTGGTGGAGGCGAAGAAGAATGGAATACGAAGCATTGGATGTGATGCCCATCCTTTTGCTGCACTGGCGTCTCGTGTGAAAACGAACTGGACTCTGGACACGTCCCTTCTGAGGCGCCTGCTCTCCGATATTCTCGGGACGGCTGAAAACGGCATGTTAGATCATAGTCTTCCGGGCCTTTCCTTAAATGCTCGTCTGATTCAGGAAAGGCCAAAAGCTGCGAGAACTCATTCCAATTCGTATTCTCTTGATGAACATGAAAACAAGATCTTGCCCGAGGGCTTCATGAGTCAACGCCCCCTACAGAGACTGCTGATTCTCAGAGACGAAATCGAACAGACCACGGGGTCTCAAGAGGTCTGTTTGCGGGAGTTCTTCTTGTTGGCCCTGGGGCAGGTTGTTGCAAACGGAGCGGGAAATTTTTCGTTTGGCCCAGAGATTTATCGAACCAAACCCAAAGAGGATTATGACGTTTTAGGGCATTTCGCCTGTCACTCAAATCTTATGATAACCGAGTTGGAGGAAATGCAGGTTGCCACGATTGAGAACGTGTCGTCCAAGGTACTTCAATGCGATGCTCGAACTCTGGAGGAGATTCCCGACAGGATTTCTGCGGTGATTACTTCTCCGCCTTACCCGAATGAAAAGGATTATACGCGGACGACCAGAGTTGAATCGTTACTCCTCCGACTTGTGTCGGACCGCCAATCGTTGCGCAACATCAAGGAGCTGCTCCTGAGATCGAATACCCGAAACATTTTTGTGAATGATCGAGATGGCGAAGAAGTGAAGGAATTTGCATCGATCCAAAAAATTTGTGCGGATATTGAAAAGCGCCGGATAGAACTGGGCAAGACAAGCGGTTTCGAGCGTTTGTACCACAAGGTCGTGGCCCACTACTTCGGTGGTATGCGTCGCCATTTCCGGGTCTTGCATCCGAAACTGAAGCCCAAAGCCAAATTGGCCTATGTTGTGGGCGATCAGCTCTCCTACCTGATGATACCCGTGCCGACAGCTTCCCTGCTAGGGCAGGTTGCAGAAGCAGAGGGTTTTAGAGTCGTTGGCTGTGATCTGTGGCGCGAAAGAATCGGCACGAGAGTAAAGAACGACACCGAGAAGCGAAAAACTGTGAAGGTCAGAGAAGAAGTTTTGCTTCTGGAAAGGCTCTGAGTTATGCCAAAGAGCAGCTCAAGCAAAGGTGTCGTTTACCAAAAAGTGATCTCTGATCCCCCCGACTGCTTGACGCCGTTCTGTCGGAGTTACTGTTCCAGATTTCAAATTGATTCGCGGAACTTATTTCGCTACAACTACGTTTACAAGCCAGGGTCTAACCAGAGGAAACGCTCAAGGAGGCGGCGCTATGGGCATTAAGGACTTCTTGAAGAAGCAGTTTATCGATGTCATCCAGTGGACCGAAAGCTCAGATGGCGTTCTCGCCTACCGTTACCCCATGCAGGACTTTGAAATTCAGTACGGCGCTTCCTTGACCGTGCGCGAGTCGCAGATGGCCGTGTTTGTGAACGAAGGGACGGTGGCCGATGTCTTTGGCCCTGGACGCTACAAACTCACCACGCAGACTTTGCCGCTGCTAACGAATTTGATGAACTGGGACAAGCTTTTCGAGTCGCCATTCAAATCCGATGTTTATTTTTTCAGCACGCGCCTTCAGCTTAACCAGAAGTGGGGCACGGCCAATCCCATTACCATCCGCGACAAGGAGTTTGGCGCGGTGCGCCTCCGAGCCTTCGGAATCTACTCTTACAAGATCTTCGACCCGCGCGCTTTTCATGTGCACGTCAGCGGAACTCGCGAACAGTACACCGTGACCGATCTCGACGGACAATTGCGAAACACCATCGTCGCGTCGATCTCAGACCTCTTTGCGCAGTCCGGAATTCCATTCCTGGACATGGCGGCCAACCAGGATGAGTTTGGCAACCAGATCAAGCTGAAACTCGATCCGGAGTTCAAACGGCTCGGCCTTGGCGTGGATACATTGCAAGTGCAAAACCTTTCGCTGCCCGATGAGCTGCAGAAGGTTCTCGACCAGCGCATTGGAATGGGCCTCATCGGTGATATGACGCGCTACACCCAGTACCAGACCGCCCAGAGCATTCCCATCGCTGCAGCTAACGAGGGTGGATTGGCTGGAGCGGGCGCCGGGATTGGCGCTGGGCTGACGATCGGACAAACCATGGCTTCGGCGATGACCTCATCTATGGCCAACCCGGCGCAGCCACAGGGGGCCAAGCCTGCTCCTGAGCCGGCAGCGGAGGTCACCGCGCTGCTAGAGCGGTTGCATGACCTGATGACCAAGGGAGTTTTAAGCAAAGAGGAGTTTGAAGCTAAGAAGGCAGAGCTGCTGAAGAAGCTGGTTTAGCCCGATGGCCGGAATCGAATGGATGATTGAAGCCTTTGGTTGTTCTGCTGAAGCGTTGTGCGACAAGGCGGCGCTTAGAGAGCTGTTGGACGTCATTGTCGCGGAAATGAATCTCGCGCCGGTGGGAGAGCCGGTCTGGCACCAGTTCCCAGGCACGGGCGGGGTCACTGGCATCTGGCTGCTGCAAGAGTCACACCTCGCTCTGCATTCTTTTCCAGAGTACGGTTCCATCTGCCTCAATTTGTTTTGCTGCAAGCAGCGTCCGTCCATGCCATGGAAGGTCAGGCTGGCTGGCCTGTTGGGCTCGACGCGGGTTGACGTGCGCGAGTTTCCGCGAAACTACGGCCAGCTAGAAGCAAAACCTAGTGCCTGCCACGGCTTTCCACCATGAAATCGACAGTTTGCCCATCTTGCGGCGCACAGGTCCGGTTTCAATCAGCAGCGTCTATCCTGGCCGTTTGCGAGTACTGCAAGTCGACGCTCGTGCGGCACGATCTCAATCTCGAAGACGTTGGCAAGATGGCCCAGTTGCAGACGGACGGTTCGCCGCTGCAACTGCGAGCTGAGGGGAAGTATCGCGGCGTTCACTTTGGCGTCGTAGGTCGCATCCAAGTGCGGTTTGAGCGTGGCTTGTGGAACGAGTGGCACCTTTTATTTGACGACATGCGGAGCGGCTGGCTGGGGGAGGCGCAAGGGACCTATGCCGTCTCGTTCGTGAAGGACATTCCAGAGCCTGTGCCAACGTTCGCCAGTCTTCAGACAGGCCAGCGCCACAAGCTGGATGGACGATGGTTTGAAGTGCGAGACGTGCAGAACGCTCTGTGCATCGGAGGTGAAGGGGAGCTTCCGTTCCGGGTGGGAGCGGGTTATGAAGCCCCGGTAGCCGATCTGCAGGGAGACGACAATGCTTTCGCCACCCTCGATTATAGCGAAGAGCTGCCGCTGGTGTTCCTGGGCGAATATGTCGAGTTTGACGAGTTGCATCTTTCCGGGTTGAGAGAATTCGATGGATGGTAGACCGGAGACCGCTCCGCCGCCTCTTCCAGCTCCTGCCCCGCCTCGCGTCAAGTCGTTTCACTGCCCGTCTTGCGGCAACACGCTGACCGTCCGGGGCATGGAACAAACGGAGTCTCTGGCTTGCGGTTCGTGCCAGTCTGTCATCGATCTTACCGATGAAAACTTCAAAATCATTTCGACTTATGCGGTCCGCATTAAGCATGAGCCGGTGGTCCCGCTGGGCAGCCGCGGCAAACTGCGTGGAGAGCTTTTCGAGGTTATCGGGTTTCTCCGGCGCAAGATTGAAGTCGAAGGCGTCGAATACGAGTGGAGCGAATACCTGCTCTTCAACCCTTACAAAGGGTTCCGCTGGCTTACCGAGTACAACGGCCATTGGAATCTGGTCAAGACCACGACCAACACGCCGAAGCCACTTTCGTCTGAGGAACAGGGCCCAGTCAGCTATCTGGGTGAGACCTTCCGGCACTTTCAGACGGCCCATGCTCAAGTGTCGTATGTAATCGGGGAGTTTTACTGGAAAGTCCGGGTAGGCGAGCGGGCTTGGGTCAGCGATTACATCGCGCCTCCGCTGGTTTTGAGCAAGGAGGCGACTGATACCGAACTCACCTGGTCGATCGGCGAGTACCTCGAGCCGGATACTGTCTGGAACAGCTTTCAGTTGAAGACGCCTGTTCCGGCCCGGATCGGGATTGCGCCCAATCAGCCTTCCCCATTCAATGCGCGATCGGCAGCTATCTGGCGAACCTGGTTGATTCTTTTTTTGACAGCCATTTTCATTCAGGTCCTGTTTCTGCTGCTATCGAACAACAAGCTGGTTTATGAAAACGCGTTTGCCTTTCACCAGGCCGACGCCGAAAAAGCGCGGGTGACAGAGATCTTCGAGTTGCCCGGAAGACAGTCGAATGTGGTCATTCAGAGCCGCGCGAATGTCAGCAACAACTGGCTGTTTCTGAACATGGCTCTGATCAACGAAGAGACGGGGACAGCTTATGACTTCGGCCGTGAGCTCAGTTACTACTCTGGCGTCGAAGGCGGCGAAGCCTGGTCAGAAGGCAGCCTGAGCGACGAAGTGATTCTGCCGGAAGTGCCCGGTGGCCGCTATTACTTGCGCATTGAGCCCGACTCGGAGGCGCGCGATGTCAATTACTCCATTCGCGTCTTCCGAGATGTTCCACGCTGGTCGTATTTCTTCTACACGGTGGCGGCGCTTTTTGTTCTCCCCGTGTTTCACTGGTTCCGCGGGCGTACTTATGAGGTCCATCGCTGGGCGGAAAGCGACCACCCGATGAGTTCTTCTTCAGATTCGGAGGACGACTGACGATGATTCGTTTGTTTCAGATTTTCGGAGCAATGGTTCTCAGCGTGTTTACCTATTCCGGCTACCGAGGCTGGAGTATGTCGAGCTATAACGAGCTGAAGAACGTTCCCAAATCGATTCGGGAGAATCCTGGCGCGTATCGGAGCATGTATCAGCGGTATTATCACAAGTGAAAAAGCAAATGCTGCGATGCGGCAACGTGGAGTAGGCGCGACCTTATTCAGAGCAGCCGCCCATGCGGTAGGGCGGCGCTCGAGGGTAGCAAATCTTGAAGGTGGGAGCCGCGCTCCGAGCGGCGATCTTGAGCGGCGACGAAGACTGTCCCGGTCGCCGCTGGGACAGCGGCTCCCACCTTCGTTCTTATTTTCAAGGAGACAACCGTGACTGGACTGATCAATCTGAGCTTTGTGGTGAACGCCGTTGTTTTCGCTTTCCTGGGCGTGCTGATTTTCTGGGTCTCCTTTCTGCTCATTGACAAGCTAACGCCATATCACCTCTGGAAAGAGATCATCGAAGAGCACAATACGGCGTTGGCCATCGTCGTGGGCGCCATGTCGCTGGGCATCTGCATCATCATCGCAGCTGCGATCCATGCGTGAACGCTGATGATGAGTGATGCGTGAAGCGTGACGCGTGATCCTCTCCACGTATCACGCATCGCGCTTCACGAATCACGAACTCATGACCTACGCCCTTCTGGTTTCCGTCTTCATCATCGCCTCCTGCGGCCTGGTTTACGAACTCATTGCTGGGACGCTTGCCAGCTACTTGCTCGGCGATTCGGTCACACAGTTTTCCACCGTCATTGGCACCTACCTGTTCTCAATGGGCATTGGTTCCTACTTGTCGCGCTATATCGGCAAAGGCCTGGTGGCGAAGTTCATTGTCATCGAGTTGCTGGTTGGCGTTGTGGGCGGTTTCTCGGCGGCCATTTTGTTTCTGGTCTTTTCCTTTGCAGCCTCCTTCCGACTCATCCTTTATTCCCTGGTGGTCCTCATCGGCATCCTGGTGGGCCTGGAGGTCCCGCTGCTGCTCAGAATCCTGAAGGATCGTCTCGAGTTCAAGGACTTGGTTTCTCAGGTGCTTACGTTCGACTATTTAGGCGCATTACTGGCCTCACTGTTGTTTCCAGTATTGCTGGCCCCCAGGCTGGGGTTGGTGCGCGCCTGTTTTCTTTTTGGCCTGCTTAACGCGCTGGTAGCCGCCTGGACGGCCTGGTTATTCCGCCAGCAACTGCCTCAGGCGAGGCTGATGAGGGGACAATGCGCTGCCGTGAGTCTGTCGCTGTTGCTGGGCTTCGCCTACGCAGACCGTTTGACTCTCCTATCAGAGGAGAATTTGTACAGCGACGAGATCGTCTTTGCCATGTCCTCACGCTATCAGCGCATTGTCCTGACACGCTGGAAAGACGACCTCCGGCTGTTTCTCAACGGGCACCTGCAGTTCAGTTCGCGGGATGAGTATCGCTACCATGAAGCGCTGGTGCACCCTGGGCTGCAATCGCTCGCGGCGCCGCGCAGGGTGCTGGTGCTGGGGGGAGGCGACGGTCTGGCGATTCGTGAAGTGTTGAAGCGCGATACGGTGGAGCAGGTCACGCTGGTCGATCTGGATCCCGAGATGACGCGCCTGTTTTCCCAGAACCCGCTGTTGCGCCAGCTCAACCAGGATGCTTTCCACTCTCCCAAAGTAAAAATCATCAACGCGGATGCCTTTGTCTGGCTGGAGCAGAGCATGGACTCCTACGATTTTGCAGTTATCGACTTTCCTGATCCCACCAGCCACTCGCTAGGCAAACTCTACACCAGCGCGTTCTACCGTCTGTTGGACAAGCGTTTATCAGCCCATGGGCTGGCTGCCATCCAGAGCACTTCGCCGTTGTTTGCCCGGCAGTCTTACTGGTGCATCGTCAAAACGCTGCAAAGTGTCGGGCTGCTGGCTACGCCCTACCATGTCTACGTGCCATCCTTTGGGGAGTGGGGATTCGTGCTCGCCTCCAAGCAACCCTTTTCCGTGCCCATGCAGTATCCGCAGGGACTGCGCTTCCTGAATGCGGAAACGGCGCCCGGACTTTTTCACTTTCCAAAGGACATGCAACCGGTCGAAGCCGAAGTGAATCGCCTCAATAACCAGGCGCTGGTGCAGTACTACGAAGCCGAGTGGCGGAAGGTGACACCTTGAGGCGAAAGAGAACCGGCGAGCTGGGGTATCGGTGTGTCGGAGCGCGACTCCCCGAGACACCGACACTCCGATACTCAAAGTCTTTGATCTTTTCATGTTGATCCTATGAACCGCCGTCAATTTCTCATCGCCACTGCCGGGGCTGCCGCCGGAAGTTTCTACTCCTGCACGCCTCATGGTCCAGCCAAAGGCTTTGCCGGAGAAATTCTCGGGGCATCGCACAACATCGGGCACTTGCTTCGCGAGAATCAGCTTCCTCGCCCAGCAACGGAACGGAAGCTGCCAGTCGTCATCGTGGGCGGAGGCATGGCCGGCCTATCCGCAGGCTGGAAGCTGAAGAAGGCGGGTTTTCATGAGTTTGAGATCCTGGAGCTTGAACCAGAATGCGGCGGCAATTCACGCTTTGGGGAGAACCAGGTCACGCCCTATCCCTGGGGAGCGCATTACGTTCCTCTTCCAACGCCAGAGTCGAAGGCGGTGCGGGAGTTGTTTGCCGAATTGGGAATCATCCAAGGATACACACCGGGGGGCGAGCCGGTGTGCCAGGAGAAGTATCTTTGCTTTTCGCCTCAGGAGCGGCTCTATCGCTACGGACGTTGGCAGGAGGGTTTGCTGCCTCTGTTGGCAGTTTCCAAGAAAGACCTGGAGCAGTACGACCGCTTTCGCGAGCTGGTTGCCGGTTACCGCGCCCGCCGGGGCCACGATGGGCGCAAGGCGTTCGCCATCCCGATGGAGTTCAGTTCGCGCGACCGCCAGTTTCTGGAGCTGGACCGAATGTCTATGCGGGAATTTCTGGCGGCTAGAGGACTCGACTCGGCGCCTCTTCACTGGTATGTGAATTACGCCTGCAGAGACGACTATGGAACGCAATATTCGGAAGTGTCTGCCTGGGCAGGTCTGCACTACTTTGCCAGCCGCAGCGGCCGAGATGACGAGGGAATTGAAGACTCCGTGGTACTGACCTGGCCGGAAGGCAACGGGTGGATTGTCAGGCGCCTGCGGAGTCAGCTGTCGGCACATCTCAAGACAAACGCGTTGGTCTTTAGCATCATGCCTGGAAGGCACTCCGTCCTCGTTGATTACTTCGAAGTCCGGCGGCGGCATTCTGTGCGACTTGAGGCAGCGCAGGTGATCTTCGCCTGCCCCCGGCAATTTGCCCGGTATTTGTTCGCAAACTCAAAGGAAGGCCAGCAAGGCATCGAAGCGTTCGAGTACGCACCCTGGATGGTTGCCAACTTGAGCTTGCGGGAGTTCCCGGGCGAACGTCCAGGGGCATCTCTTGCCTGGGATAATGTCATTTACGACAGCCCTTCCCTGGGCTACGTGGTCGCAACGCACCAAAGCCTGCGGACGCATATTCGAGAAACGGTTTTCACTTATTATTACCCCTTAGTCGCCGCCCCGGCTTGTGAGCAGCGGAAACGGCTGTTGGAAACCAGCTGGGAGACCTGGAGCCAGTTCATTGTCAACGACCTTGCGAAACCACATCCGGACATCGAGAGGCTCATCACCCGGTTGGACATTTTTCGCTGGGGTCACGCCATGGTGCGACCCAGACCGGGTTTTCTGTGGGGCCTTGAGCGAGCGCAGGCCGCTCAACGCGCTGGGCAAGTCCATTTCGCTCACTCCGACCTGAGTGGATTTTCCATTTTCGAGGAAGCCCAATACCGTGGAGTGCTGGCCGCAGAACGAGTCCTTAACGCCCTTCGGATTCCGTTCACTTCTTCTTTGTGAAACGACCTTCAGTCTTCGCCTGG
The DNA here is from genome assembly GCA_022616615.1 of Acidobacteriota bacterium. Taxonomy (GTDB): domain Bacteria; phylum Acidobacteriota; class Terriglobia; order Versatilivoradales; family Versatilivoraceae; genus VFZK01. Next base: position 118 of record JAKEER010000427.1, on the reverse strand, counting down.
CAGAGCTGCCTTTCCTGGCTTAGGCAGCGTCAATAAATAAAGGTATCAACTCTGGGTGGCGCATACATCGTGCTTTTTGCGATGTATGCGGACTGTACGCACACATGACAAACTGCGC
>JAKEER010000426.1 GCA_022616615.1 Acidobacteriota bacterium | reverse complement strand
GGCGGGCAAGCTCTGCAGCCCTCCCTCACGGTCGGGCTACTGACAGGGCCGGTGCCAGTCAGTAGCCCGCGCGTCAGCAAGGGCTCCGGCCCGCTGCGGGCCGCCCGCCACTTTTGATTGCACCCTCATTTGACAACTCCTTTCAGGGCTTGTTAGCATCCACGCCATTCTGCGAAATCTTCTTCGCGCCCTTTGCGTCTTCGCGGTTTGCTTTTCAACCTGAATCTCCTTCTTAAAGGAAGCCGTGTCATGGCACCCAAGATTCGAATCGATCTCTTCAGTGACACAATGACAAAGCCCACCGCTGGCATGCGGCGTTTCATGTGCGAGGCCGAAGTCGGTGATGAGCAGAAGGGGGAGGATCCCACGGTTAACCTCCTTCAGGAAATGACGGCTGAACTGCTGGGCAAAGAGGCAGCCCTCTTTCTACCCTCCGGGACGATGTGCAACCAGATTGCAATCAAGCTGCATTGCCGTCCGGGCGACGAGGTGCTGCTCGACCGCACCGCGCATCCGCTGAACTCGGAAGCTGGCGGTCCGGCGGTGCTGGCCGGGGCCATTGTCTCGGGGTTGCCGGGCGAGAGGGGTGTGTTCACGGCAGAGCAAGTCAAGGCGGCTGTCCGCCCGATCACGCGTTATCAGCCTAAGACACGGCTAGTTTCCGTCGAGCAAACGGCCAACATGGGTGGCGGGACAATCTGGCCGCTGCGGACGATTCAGGAGGTGTGCGCCGTGGCGCGGCAGCATCATTTGTTCACTCACATGGACGGCGCCCGCCTCTTCAACGCCGTGATTGCCGCCGGAATTTCTGCAAAACAGTACGCGGCGGATTTCGATTCGGCCTGGGTTGATCTAAGCAAGGGGCTGGGTGCGCCTGTGGGGGCTGTGCTGACGGGCAGCAAGGATTTCATTCTGGAGGCCTGGCAGTGGAAGCAGCGTCTCGGTGGCGCCATGCGCCAAGCGGGGATTATTGCTGCGGCCGGCGTCTACGCCTTGAAACATCATGTCGAACGGCTGGCTGAAGATCATGCCCACGCCAAGCTATTGGCGGAAGGATTGGCCGAGATTCCGGGCCTGAAGCTGAATCCGAAAGACGTCGAAACAAACATCGTCATTTTCGATATTGCACAGACGGGCCTCACTCCGCAGGCGCTGCTGGAGCGATTCCTCGAGCATGGTCTGCGCATGAGTCCCGTGTTTCCAACGCGGCTGCGAGCCGTGACGCACCTCGATGTTTCCCGAGCCCAGGTCGAAGAAGCCGCCCAGATTGTCCGCAGAGTACTTCAGGGATGACATTCCAGTGCCAGACTCTTCAGCCAGGGTGTTCACAGAAGCGGACTTCGATCAGTTGTCCTGGCATGACAATTCGATCTACGGCCTTTCCATCGATAATGACATTACCGAATGGAAGAGCGATTTCGTTCTGGATCTCGACTACATCGTCGAGTGGCTGTGTGGGGTCGACAAGACGGCTCAGTTCTGGATCTCGGCCGCGACGCTCAGGTTTCACCATGTCACGGACCTGAAGCTGAGCATTGACTGGGGTGACAGCCGCATGCAGGTTGCAGTCGGTGAGATGTCCATTGACCGCATCGAGCGTCAGAGAGTTGAGAAGCAACTGATTTGTCTGGACCGGCCTTACTATCGCTGGACCATCCGCCTAAACTCTCCACGTCCGGGCGGCGAGATCAGCTTCGGCGCCTCAGGCTTCACGCAGTCTCTGCGGCAGGAGCCGATTCTGTGTGACGAGCAGAAGCTGCCCCCGTCGCAGAGGGCGAGAACTGATAGATTGGCCGCTGATGAATGGCGGTAGGCGGGGATGCAGATGATGCAGATAATGAACGCCTTGCGGCTCTGGCTGCAGGATGGGGTCGCATTCTTCGATTAAGTTTCGCCAGCGCAGGTTGTAACAGAACTTCTCACGGCCCTGAGTTCATCTGCATCTTCATCGGTTGACACTGGCGGATTTCCGAATATTCTACATAGCTATGCCAAGCACAAAATGGGTTGTTGTTTGTTTGCTCTTAGCCTGGCTGATTAAAACAGCGGTGGCGCAGGAAAAAGCGCCCGAAAAAAAGATTGTTAACCCGCTCGGGAAAGACAAAACAGCAATCGAAGCTGGCCGGACTCAGTTCAACTCCGGCTGTGCCGTATGCCATGGCCCGACCGGGCAGGGAGGACGCGGATCGCGCCTTGCGGAAGTGGACCGCGTGCAGAAAATGCCCGACGCCAAAATGTTCGAGATCATTAAGGAAGGCGTGAGTGGAACGCAAATGCCGCCCTCAGCCTTGCCGGACGAAAAGGTCTGGCAATTGGTTTCCTTCATCCGCAGCCTGAACGCCAGTGCTATCGATCAGGACGTGACGGGCGATGGCGCGGCGGGCGAATCGCTATTTTTCTCGAGCGGCAGGTGTTCGGCCTGTCACATGATTCGCGGGCAGGGCGGGCTGATTGGCCCCGATCTGTCTAACGCCGGCGCGCGGCGTTCGCTAAGCAAGCTGCGGCAGGCCATTCAGGATCCCGACGCGCTGATTGAGCCAGGCTACTCCAAGGTCACGGCTGTGACGCGGGACGGGCGGCGCATTTCCGGGGTGGCGAAGAACAACAGCAACTATTCGATCCTGATCCAGGATGCCCAGGGAAGGTTCTATTCGCTTTTGAAGAAGGATCTAAAGGCCTTGACGCATCACAAGGGCTCGCTCATGCCAAAGCCCTCCTTGTCTGAAACTGAACAACAGAATCTCCTGGCCTTCCTCAGCCGGCAGTCGTTGGAGACTCCGGCCGAGAGAACGCGGAGAATTGAGCACGGGAAAGAAATCAAACCATGAAAAAAATCCTTTCGCTGTTCCTCTTGCTGGCGTTGCCGGTACAGGCCGAAGTGGCGTTCCAGGACCTGTTGAAACAGCCTGCAAAGAACTGGTTGAGTTACTCGGGTGACCTCACAGCCCAACGCTATAGCCTGCTGAAGCAGATCAACACGACGAATGCCGGCAACTTGGCGCCGCAGTGGGTGTATCACGTGAAAGACTCCAAACGGCTCCAGCTAACTCCGCTGGTCGTGGATGGCGTGATGTACGTCAGCCACACCAACGAGGTCTATGCGCTGGACGCGCGCACTGGGCGGGAGATCTGGCATTACAAGCACACGCGGGCCAAACGCCACGATGGCAACCGCGGTGTGGCGGTGTTGGGCGACCGGGTGTTCTTCGTCAGCAGCGACGCGCATCTGCTGGCGCTGCATGCGAAGACCGGGGCGCTGCTGTGGGACAAGGAGTATGGCGGACATGAGGAGAATTCCCAGGTGCACGCGACGCTGGCGCCGCTGGCCATCAATGGGAAAGTCATTGTTGGCGTGAGCGGCGGCGACTGCGGCATGCGGGGTTTTGTAGATGCTTACGATGCTGTCACGGGAAAACAGCTCTGGCGATTTTACACGATTCCCGGTCCGGGCGAGCCCGGCTTCGAAACCTGGGGAGGCCATCCTATCGGTATCTCCGGGGGCGGCACCTGGATGACCGGCACCTATGACGCCGGACAGAACCTGCTGTTCTGGGCGGTTGGGAATCCCGGACCCGATTTTTATGGAGAGTCACGACCGGGCGATAACCTCTACTCGGACTCCGTGGTTGCGCTCGATGCCGATACGGGAAAGCTGAAGTGGCATTACCAGTTCACACCGCACGACACTCACGACTGGGACGCGCAAGAGTTTCCAGTCTTAATCGACACCGTCTTTCAGGGCAAGCCCCGCAAACTGCTGGTGCAGGCCAATCGCAACGGTTTCTTCTATGTTCTGGACCGCACCAACGGCAAGGTGCTTTTGGCGAAGCCGTTTGTCAAGAAGATGACTTGGGCGCGCGGCATACTGCCTGATGGGAGGCCTGATGTGATTGCCGGCATGGATCCGACGCCAGCGGGGAAGATCGCCTGTCCGGGAATCAAGGGTGCGAGTAATTGGTTTTCACCTTCCTACAATCCGCAGACGGGGTTGTTTTACGTCATTACGATTGAGCAGTGCGATATCTACACCACCTCGGCCCGGCCGTACAAGAAAGGAGAATGTTACGATGGCACTGGCGCTGAGGCGGTTCCCGCCGAGCCTGGCCAGTTCTTCCTGCGTGCCATCGATATTCAGACCGGTGACATCCGCTGGGAGATTCCAATGGTCGTCAAAGACACAATCGATCCATGGCCTGGAACGGTTTCGACCGCAGGTGGCCTGGTCTTCTTCGGCGACAACGAAGGTTATTTTTCTGCCGCCGATGCGCGCACCGGCAAAGTGCTCTGGCATTTCAACACCGGCCAGCTCATTACCGCTTCCCCCATGACCTACAGTGTCAATGGCAAGCAATTCGTTGCCTTAGCCTCCGCCACAGACGTTTTCTGTTTCGGCCTGTTCGAACCCATGCGTCCGGCGCCGGTGACGCTCAAGGAGCAGCACGAAGGCAGTGAGGCGAAGGCAGGCAACTAGGCGCATGCCTCGATTCCGGCTCCACCAATGAATGTGGGGGCGGTCTGGTGATTGGAGGTTTTTGGCCCTGGGAGCGCGGGCGTCCCGCCGGGCGTCCCGCCCGCCCCTGCGCGGCAGGATGCCGCGTCGGTGGCCTGCGGCCATGGGTGCGGGCTGGACGGCTGGCTGGACGCCCGCGCTCCCAGGGCCGTGTCCCAATTCGTAGTGTGGAACCACCTTCCGTGCTACAGTCACCCCAGGCCCCCTAGCCTTCTGGAGTCCGTTCCGTGGCCTCGAATGCTCCCACACCGAAAGCCGCTGGCCTCGAATCCCGCGTTCTGGAAACGATTCGTCTGCTGCTGCAAGAGCTCGGTTCCCAGCGGGCGCTGCAATCGCTGTCGATCCACGCATCACTCGACCGCGAACTGGGCCTGGGCAGCCTGGAGCGCGTGGAACTTCTCGACCGCCTGGAAAAAGAGTTCCATCAAAGGCTTCCCGACCACACACTGACTGAAGCCGAGACACCAGCCGATCTGGTGAAGGCACTTCGGGCTGCAGAGACACCATCCCGGCGAGCGCCAGAATCCAGATATCCCGTGCCGAAGGGTTCAGAAGCAGGCCCCGGGACCTCGGCTACTACCGAACCGGCCCGCTCTGTTGATCTGGCCGGCATCCACACCTTGAATGAGGCCCTGTTCTACTATGCGCAGCGCGATCCTGCCAGGACGCACGTCCATCTCTACCGAGAAGATGGCCAGCCGCGAGCGATCAGCTATGGACAGCTCCTGGCCGGCGCCTCAGCCGTTGCAGCAGGGCTGGTGGTTGAAGGCCTTGTGCCGGGTGAAACCGTAGCTTTGATGCTGCCAACCGGCGAAGAGATCTTCTTTGCCTTCTTCGGAATTTTGCTGGCTGGTGGCGTGCCAGTACCCATCTATCCACCATTCAAGGCGAGCCGGATCGAAGAGTACGCCCAGCGCCAATCGCGCATTCTCCAGAACGCCGAAGCTCGATTTCTGATTACGTTTCGCCAAGCGGAAAAGCTGGCCAGGCTGCTCAAGCCCAACATACCTAGCCTGAAGCGGGTGCTGACGGTTGCAGAGTTGTCACGCCGGGAGAGCGAGCCGCCGCGGCCCCGCGATATGCCGTCGCCGCTGCGAGGCGCACGGCTTTCCGGCAGCTCCGTTGCGTTGATCCAATACACTTCCGGCAGCACCGGAGATCCCAAAGGTGTTGTCCTGACCCATTCCAACCTGCTTGCGAATATCCGGGCCATCGGCGCCGGTTTGAAACTCCAGCCAGCAGATTTTGGCGTGAGCTGGCTGCCGCTCTACCATGACATGGGACTGATTGGCACGTGGCTCACGGCGCTTTGCTCCGGCGTTCCGGTGGCAATTCTCTCTCCTTTGTCTTTTCTGAACCGGCCTGAACGCTGGCTGTGGGCGATTCACCAGCATCGGGCCACCGTTTCCGCCGCGCCCAATTTCGCCTACGAGCTTTGCGCGCGCAGGATTGACGATCGCTCGATTGAAGGCTTGGACGTCAGTTGCTGGCGCGCCGCATTGAACGGCGCCGAGCCCATCAGCCCGGAGACGCTGGATCGTTTTGCCCACCGCTTCGCACCTTATGGATTCCGCGCCGAGGCGTTCTTGCCCGTGTACGGCCTGGCTGAGTCTTCGGTGGCGCTCACTTTTCCACCGCTCGCAAGAAAGCCGCGTGTAGACTGCGTTCAACGGGAGCGATTCGAGAAGAAAGGGGAAGCACAATCCTGCTCTGAAGCCGGTTGTTTGCCGCTGCGGTTTGTATCCGAAGGAAGGGCTTTGCCCGGCCACGAAGTTCGTGTCGTCGATGAAGTGTGCCGCCCGGTGGACGAGCGGGTTCAAGGACACATTCAGTTTCGCGGCCCTTCGACAATGCAGGGCTATTTCAAGAACTCCGAGGCGACGGCGGCCGTGATGCGCCAGGGCTGGGCGGCCACCGGCGATTTAGGCTATCTCGCCGATGGAGAGTTGTTTGTCACGGCCCGCGTCAAGGACGTGATTATCAAGGGAGGCCGCAACCTTTATCCGCAGGAAGTGGAGGAAATTGTCAGCGAGGTGGGAGGCGTTCGCCGCGGTTGTGTTGCCGCCTTCGGTGTGCACGACGAGCGGGCGGGCACTGAAAGGCTCGTCGTCGTCGCAGAAACGAGGCAGACAGACCGCGCTGTGCGGGACCAAATTGCTGCCCAGATCACTGCCCGCGTGGATAGTCATCTGGGCCTGCCTCCCGATGTCGTCCGCCTCGTGGCGCCGCAGACCGTGCCGAAGACCTCGAGCGGCAAGATCCGGCGCGATGCTTGCAAACAGATGTACTTGCAGGAGCAGCTTGCCACGAAGCCTTTGCCGGCCTGGATTCAAATACTCCGACTTGGGCTGGGCAGCGTGAGAGGCAGGGCTAGACAGGGAGCCCGGCGTTGCCTGCAGAGGACGTACGGCCTCTATGCTCTGCTGGTTCTGACCCTCGTCATGTTGCCGGGTTGGCTGCTAGTGTGTCTTCTCCCGGCTCGGGGAAGTGAGAGAAGGGCCGCAACGCTTCTCAGATTCCTATCTCGTCTGACTCTTCAGCTCGCTGGGTTGAAGCCCGTCGTTGAAGGGCAGCAACATCTGGAGGAAGCCGTCCGTCAGGTCAAAGAGGAGGGCCGAGCGTTCCTGCTGGTTTCGAACCATGCCAGCTATCTCGATACTCTTCTCGTTGCAGCCGTGTCGCCCCTTAGCGCGTGTTTTGTCGCCAAACGCGAGGCAGCTGCCTGGCCAGTGATTGGCAGCTTCATCCGCAAGGGAGGCTTTCTCACCGTGAACCGCGAGGATGCCTTGAGAGCCGCAGCCGACAGCGAAGGCATTTGCGCCAAGCTGCGATCCGGCACAAGCGTTCATGTTTTTCCGGAAGGCACTTTCACGCCCTGCAACGGTCTTCGGCCGTTCCAAATGGGCGCCTTCAAGTCGGCAGTGGAAACAGGCTGCTCTATTCTGCCCCTCACACTCTGCGGCTCGCGCAACGTTTTGCGCGATGGCGACTGGCTGCCCCGGCCCGCTGCCGTCAGGGTAGTGGCCAGTCGGGCCCTGAAGCCTTGCGCGGATGATTGGCGCGAGATGGTTCGCCTGCGCGATGCAGTTCGTTCAGAGATTCTGAAGCACTGCGGTGAAGGGGCTTTTGATGCAGTGCTGGCGGGAATGCCAAAGCCGGGTCTCAGCAATCCAGGCGCTCCGGATGCAGGCCACCTATGAACAAGAGCTTCACAACGATTCAATCCACAGTTCAACTCTCCGCGAAATCCGCGTTCATCAGCGTTTATCCGCGGCTATTTCTTCCCCATGTTCCCCGTGGCCCATTTTGGGTTTCGGCTGTTCCGCATTGCGCATTCATCGTCCCGCTGCGGAGATTTGCCAAACTTGACTCAACCTTCCGTCCTCTCTAGAATCTCCAACGTTCACACCTTTTCTGGAGACTGGACGTTTTTCGGGCTCCCCTCCTGAGATCAGGAGGGGAAGTGCCGCGCAACGGCACCGGGGGTGGTCTGGAGGGTGACTCGAAACCCATCATTCGAGCGTTTCGCGTCGAAGCTGCAAGTTTGTGACAAGAAGCGCTCGATTGGAGGTTTCCGCAAAGACGGTCGCACCACCCCGGCGCTGGCTCCGGGACCGCCGTCCCTGTGCCAGCGCCCGCCCCTCCTCAGCCGAGGCGGGGAGCCAAAAAATCCAATCTCCAGACCTTTTCTAAACTCAGCGCATACATTGGCTATGGCCCAGATCTGGAGTCTTGACTCTTTCTTCGCGATGGGTTCAAACCTGCGCTCACTTCCGGCCAGGAGCAACCTCTTCCGTCGCCTGCCGAACGCCCAGAGACGCACGACCGCCCTCAATGTCCTTTTGCTGGCCTCGGTTCTGTGCAGCGCCCAGCCCGCTTTCTCCCAGACTTCTGCTCGCGATCTCACTTCAACAAGCCCGGCAATCGAGCAGGAGCGGCTGAAGATCAAGCCCGGCGTTGCAGTGGAGCGGCGCCTCGCGGGTGGACAGAATCATCGGTACCGGCTCCAGTTGAATCAAGGGCAGTTCCTGCATCTGCAGATCAACCAAAATCGGATTGACGTGATGCTCAAATTCTTTGGACCACAAGGCCAGCAGTTCCTCCGAATCAACCGGTTCGCGCGGGGGCGCGGCATGGAGCAGCTCTTCTGGGTGGCGGGAACGCGAGGAATGCATCGTCTCGAAGTGACCGCACCTGAACAAGACCCAACCTTCGCCTGCCGGCAGACCTGGTGGTGTTGAGCGCCTGTCAGACGGGACTGGGAAAGGTCATCAAAGGAGAAGGGCTGATTGGCCTCACACGAGGATTCATGTATGCCGGGGCGGCACGTGTCCTTTCCAGCCTCTGGAAGGTAGACGATAGAGCAACGGCGGAACTGATGAAGCATTTTTATCGGAACCTCTTCGGAACGCCGCAACAATCTCCGGCGGCTGCTCTACGCGCGGCTCAGCTAACCTTGGCTCGGGAAAAACGTTGGGAAGATCCTTATTTCTGGGCAGGCTTCGTGCTTCATGGAGAGTGGCAGTAGCTTGGCAGCCGCGGCCGGCAGGCTGGTATTGCTCTGTTGAGCCGTTCATGCCGCCAGGCGGCGCCACCGGGGATGAAAATGGCAGCTCTCAACTTTGTCCCCCTTGGCAAGGGAATCGAAGCTTTGAGAAAGCTTCGCCGCGCATTTTGCGACAGCGGGTCCCGGGGGGATCCGCCCGGCGCTGACGCGACCGCTGGGGCTAACGCGACCGCTGGGGCTAACGCGACCGCTGGGGCTGACGCTAACGCGCCACCCGTCCAAGGAGGGATTTTCGTGGGATTCGCAACCAATCCCAGTGATGCACCGATGGCGCGATTTGCGTTGTGTGCGAGGCAGAACGCAGACATCGCCAAAGGCGCGATGTCTGCGCCACTCAACCATGACTGAACAAAGCAATGCCAGCCGCCGGCTGGTTGCCGCGCCTGGTTTGGGCGAAAACCTCTGCGGGAATATTCCCTCTTTCTGTCACAAGTGGACCGCGTGATCTCGCTTCCAAGAACAAAAGAGCTGACACAGAAGTCGTTCGATAATCTGCTTGTCAGGTTAGATCCGGACCGCAACCGGGCTGGAGAAGAGTATGAGCGGGTGCGGCAGCGGCTCGTCAGGTTCTTCGAATGGAACGACTGTGCCGATGCCGCCGGTTTGGCTGATGAAACCATCAACCGCGCTGCCAGAAAAATAGATGAAGGTGAAACGATCAACAACCTCGACGCCTATTTTTCTGGAATCGCGCGTCATGTGTTGCAGGAGCACCGGCGCGAGCTCAAAAAGCAACCAGAGTCCCTGGACGCATTGGTCGCGGTGCGAGAGAGGTCCGAAGGTCTTCCAGGGGAGGTAATGCGCGGGGCAACCGCTGAGAGGCAGGCCGAGCTCCAGGACTGCATGGAGTATTGCCTTCACCGGCTCTCCAGAGAAGAACGCCGTCTGATCGCAGAGTACGAAAGGGGAGAAAAGACTGCCCGAATTCGAAACCGCGAGCGCCTCGCGAAACGGCTCGACATGTCTCCGAACGCTCTCAGGATGCATGTTTTCCGAATCAAGCAAAAGCTGCAAACCTGCTTTCAGGAGTGCCTGAAAGGGAGCGGACTAGAGCCGGAATGAGACACGCTCCCGGAAATCGATCTAAATCGAATCATTGGGCGGCTAGTATCACTTGGTTGAGTTTCGCAACCAGTCCTGGGTGGCGCATACATGGCGCCGTTTGCCACGTCTGCGAGTCGAAACGCAGACATCGCCAAAGACGCGATGTCTGCGCCACCCAATGGTGATTCCGTTCACTCCAATGAAAATCGAATCATTTTCAAAGTTGTGGCGCCGGTCAGCAGCATGGGGGGAACTTCAAGAAAGTCCCCTCTTGGGAGGGGTGGCTGGCGCAGCGATAGCGGTCGCCCGGCGACAACTGTCGCGCAGCCAGACGGGGTGGGTCGTTGCTTCGAAGCCGCCACCCACCCCAGGGCCTGACGCTTTGGGAGGTGCCGCATGAGCATCTTGCGACGTTGCTTCGAAGCCGCCACCCACCCCAGGGCCTGACGGCCCTTTCCCCTCCCAAGGGGATTTTCTGCTGCCATTTTCTTTCTCACATCGCACCGCGCACCCCTGCGGTATGGCAGCTCTGACGAAATACATCGGTCTGCTTTTCACTTAAACACGAAAGGGCCGGGTTTCGGTGTCACGAGCCATTGATGGGCAGGTCATGATCCGCTATCTGCTGCGAGAATTGCCCGAAGACGAACGGCAGGATCTTTCAGATCGTTTGCTGGAAGATAGCAGCCTCTACTCACAGTTGTTGCTTGTCGAGGACGACCTCATCGGGGCTTATGTTCGTGACGAGCTTTCGCCGCGCCAGCGCGAGCGATTCCAGCAGTATCTGATGGCTACTCCAGAGCAGCGGGAGCGGGTCGAGTTTTCTCGAACGCTGGTGGATTACTTGGGTCAAAATCCGGAGTTGGCCGATTCGATTGCAGATGAATCGGCGCCTCAGCCGCTTTCATCTTTCTTCAGGTTATTTCAACACCCGGTTGTAACCTTGGCGATTGCTGGGCTTTTGCTTCTTTCGACGCTCGCAGGGATCTGGTTCGTCCGCGACGCCTGGCGGCTGAGAGCCAGTCTCCAGCGGTTGCGGGTCGAATGGGAGGCCTTGAAAAGTACGGAACGGCAGTTGCGGCAGGAACTGAGCGAACAACGAACGCTGAACGCCCAGTTGGAAAGCCAAAAGACACCTGGCCCTGCCGCGCTGGTAGTCAGTCTCATTCCAGGTCTGGTGAGAGATCTCAACGGCCCTGCTAAGCTCGTGATTCCAGCCGCCACCCAGCTACTGCAGCTCCGTTTGTCTTTAGACAGGGCCGATCACTCCGTTGCCTACCGCGTGATCGTCAAGACTACGGATGGCATGGAAGTCCTCAGCCAGAGAGTTGCCAATTCCTCTCAGCCGCCCTCCCGTCAGGTCGTTCTCGTCGACCTTCCAGCCCGCCTTCTCGAGCCTGCCGATTACCTCGTCACCCTTCAAGGAACTCGCGACGGTAAGACTTTCTTAGACATTGCTGACTACTACCTCCGCATCCGCGAGAAGTAGCTGAGATGAACCACCACTTCGCAGGCATCGGAAGATGAGATCTTGCTTCGTGCCTCACTCATCTTCATGAAAGACTTCGCTTTCCGTGCCATTTCCTTCCCTCCTTTTGAAATATTTCGTGCGGCATTGTCACTAGTAACCACAGGGTGCATTCACTCAAAGTCGAGCTGTGTTCGGCCCCGTGTGAACGCACTGGCGCAGCCGTGCATGTGGCGGGTCAGAGACAAGCGTCAGCTCACAACCCCAGCGCAACAAGATTGCGTCACAGCCCCATAGGTCATTGGATCGAGGCAGAGCCCTTGCTGACGCGCAGGCTACTGACATCACCCTCGAAACTGTTCAGTAGCCCGACCGTGAGGGAGGGCTCGGGACTTTGACGGGGCCCTGCCCAACGCAACGGCTTCTGGTCGTGCAAGGTCTCAAGGAAAGGTCTCGATGAGTTCCGCCCTCGGTGGCAGAGCCGGCGAAGATGTCAAGCAGCCTCAGGCGGAAAGCTCCTCCAAGTCCTCGCAGGCTGCGTCTGGCCGCGCCTTGGCGAAAGCTTTCGCGGAGTTGCTGGCCTCGACTCCTCCGCGGCAGCCTTGTGATGTGCTGGAGTGCCGGCGCAAAAAGGAATACGAAGCAATGCTTCATGATGTGGTCCAGGTTCTGGAAGCAACTCGCAAGTCTTTCAAGTCTCACCAGCTTGGCGAGCTGAGAAAACGAGTTGTTGAGGTTCTACGAAGGAATGCTTAGGGTGCCAGGATGGACCTAACAAACTCAGCCTGAGATCGGCGGGGTTTTGAGTTAAATTCCCCTTCGCACCCGTACAGGGCTTTTGGTACATTCCCTGGCATCGTCCGAGTCACTCTTTGTGCAACAACTTCTCTCATCTGTTTTGTCGAGCGCTGAATTAGGCGTGGTTGAAGTCTGTTTCGACATTCTTGACGATCGAAACACTCTCTTCTGCAAGGGAGCGGCACTACCGGACGGAAATGGCAGTTCTCAACTTTGTCCCCTTGTTAAGCCTTGTCAAGGGGGACGCCGCGCATTTTGCGGCAGAGGGTCTGGGCGGAGTCTGGGTGGGACCCACCCCGGCGCTACGTGACCGCTGTCGCTAGGGTGAAGGCTTCTCAAGCCTTCACCCCTCCCAGGAGAGGATCAGCATCGGGGCAATTTTAAGACTGAGCTTGAGGAAAACTTCGAGGCAAACAGTCGGCACGCATAAGCTTTAAGGGACGACTTAGGATTGGCCGGCCAGTTCAAGACTGGCGGGGCTCAAGACTGAAGGCGTAACACTGAGAACAATCCGGTTCACCCTGCGGGAACCGCCATCAAGTCTCCCGGGAGCGCTACTGTCTATTTGCTCCGCGGCTCCGACTTCCATAAAGCTGACTTGCATCGTGACGCCTTTGCCAACGAAGAGGCAGAAGGAGGCGATTATGAACGGATGGTTCATACTGGCAGCCCATCTTCATTGACCTGCGGATATCTGTAAACGATGTCATGGCATTTCGTCGTGTAAACGATGTCGTGGCATTTGAGACCTAACTCCTACAGTTGAAGTAAGGGCATCACCCATGAGGAATCGACTTGCAGTCCTGCTTTCCAGTGTCATCGCAGTTCTGTTAGCTATGACTCCAACGCAAGCCCTTACACCTGGAGCCCGGAAACTCTGCCCAGCCCAGGCAACCGTGTACACGATTTCCGTGCATCCGAATCCCTCAAGATGACTCACGGAATAATGTTTGGGACACATTCTTCGAAAACTGTAAGAGGCTTCTGACATTCCATCTTCTTGGCATCAAGAAAGGAGAGACCTTAATGCATTTTCCACTGGCGCGTCCGATTTGTCTGTGGACGCCTTGGCTTGTCTTCCTAACCACAATGTCCTGCTTCTCGCAAGCGGTGCCAGCCTATGTGATCAGCACGATCGCAGGGACTGGGTCACAGGGATTCAATGGTGACGGAGCCTCGGCAACTTCTGCGATGCTTAACCAGCCCTTCGGGGTGACGGTAGACGCTTCCGGCAATGTCTACTTTTCGGATACGGGCAATCACCGAATAAGAAAGGTTGCTTCTAGCGGTGCCATAACGACGGTCGCCGGAAATGGAGTACAAGGTTTTAGCGGCGACGGAGGTCTAGCCCTATCTGCTAATCTCAACCAACCTGGCGGAGTCGTGGTCGACACGGAGGGGAATGTGTATTTCTCGGATGTCGGCAACTTTCGCGTCAGAAAAGTATCTTTGGATGGCACTATCACAACGATTGCTGGCAGCGGTAACGGAGGCTACGGTGGGGATGGCGGCCCTGCGACCTCAGCTTTGCTAGGGGGACCGGTTGGACTTGCCCTCGATGGTGCCAGCAATTTGTACATTGCCGACGCAAGCAATCACCGAATTCGTAAGGTCAGCCCAAATGGCATCATAACGACAGTCGCGGGGACTTCCTTCTTTGGACATAGTGGGGATGGTGGTGCTGCCACTTCTGCGCTATTGCTTAATCCAATAGGTGTTGCCGTTCATAGCCAAGGGGATCTCTACATCGCTGAGAGTGGCAATAGGTGTGTGCGTAAGGTAACTTCAGCCGGCATCATCAGCACAGTTGCTGGTCGTGGGTTTGATATAGAGTTCGAAGGCAAGAATGCAACGACGATTGAACTTAGATTTTTTTCCCCCCTTGCGGTGGCCGTCGATCCCATTGGGAACTACTATTTTCCACATGCACAACGACTCTGGAGAGTCAACACAAGTAACACCGTGAACGCGATTGCAGGAAACGGCGAGAGCGGATATACGGGAGACGGAGTTCCAGCACTGACTACTCGACTAAATTTGCCTTCTGGAATTGCCGTTGCTTCTTCTGGCAGCATTTACTTCGCCGACCAGCTGAATCATCGCATCAGAAAATTGACCCCGACCGGGCCCGGATCAAATTTTCCCTTTTCGTGGATTCTCCCGTCTAGTGCTCGCGCTGGTGGACTAGGCGGCACTTTCTTTACTACGGCTCTTACTTTGGCAAATACGGGGAACGTCGATGGCTTCATACAGCTGAAGTTCCTCGGAAACAACAAGGACGGCCGATCAGGTGCAGAAGTCTCGCTTCTACTAGCGGCAGGCAAGTCCATCACCTACTCCGATGTCTTAGGTCAAGTTTTCGGGTTGTCCTCGGATTTCGGTGCGATCCGAATCAGTTCTTCCATCTCCTCGTTAAGCATCATTGGACAGACTTCCACACCGGGAGCTGCAGGTGGCACTTATGGGCAAAGTGTTCCTGCGTCGGCCTCTGGAGACTTCGTTGTTCCCGGAGTTCCGCGTTTTATCATCGGGGTTCGCGAAGACTCTTCGTTTCGTACGAACTTGATTCTGGCGAATGCAAGCGAGACGACACTCGTTGTTGATGTTGTCCTCGTTTCCGAGAACGGGTCGAGCGTAGTGACGAAGCGCTATACGCTCCCACCACTCGGCATGACACAAATCACTCGTGTCGTCCGCGATTTGGGCGTTCAGGCAGATATCTCAGGAGCTCGCCTTGTGCTGAGTACGCAGAGTTCCGCCGGCGCATTTGTGTGCTACGCTTCTTCGATTGACAACGTAACTGGCGACCCTAGGACTCTTCTAGCCCGATAAAGCAACATCAATTTGTTCCCACCAGAACCGCGGTCTAGCAGTGAGAATGGCACTTTCACCCACGACTAGAAATGCATCTTCACCCCAAACTGCACGATGCACATGAGGAGAGGCAGCACTCTAGGGAGGGAAACCAGGGGAAACCAGGGACAGACTACTGAATTCCAACCGCTCCATTGAGGGCTTGTCGCACAAGAAGTGCGTTGTCAACAAAAGCTGCAAGGGCTGACTGAACATGCCTTGAATTCCTGTAAACCAGCGGTTCAAGTTCAGGAGACCTGTTCGATGAGATCGGAAATGTTCATGCGGGGAATGATGAGTTTGGCGGTGATCGTTGGTGGGTCGCTGTCTTTGCGGGCCCAGGACAAGGCGCACTGGGGAGTGATGAGCAGTGGGTCCAAAGCTCGCGTGCCGGAATGGCTGCTCGATCTCGCCCGGGAGGCTTACGACTTTCGGGAATTGGATGACCTGAAACTCGAGGGTTATACCTTCAACGCGGGGGTTGTGCGCTTCAATACAAAGGGGGCACCCAGCTTTGCGTTGCAGTTTTCAAAAACTCA
The DNA here is from genome assembly GCA_022616615.1 of Acidobacteriota bacterium. GTDB lineage: Bacteria > Acidobacteriota > Terriglobia > Versatilivoradales > Versatilivoraceae > VFZK01. The sequence continues at coordinate 17,652 of JAKEER010000426.1, read as the reverse complement.
ACTCGACATCACTGGCACGCGAACCTTCGTGGTGGGGTCGAGCGCGCGGATGCTCGACGGAACAGGTGTTTTGAATGGCTTCATGGCCACCAAGTACGCCAATTTCTATTCCAACGAGCATGTCAGTGTCGGGATCGGCGCTGGGGGCGGGGTGGGGCGGCTAAAGGCAAACTCTGCTTACACGGACACCACCCCAACCTCCGTCACCATCGAGCGCGAGGAACTCCGCCGCACGCTGCCATTGTTCGAGATCTTCGCCCGCCTTGACATCCGTCCTGCAAAGCCGGTTTCGTTCGGTCCCGAGTTTGGGTTGCGAAACGGCGCCATAATGATCGGGGGGGCCGTTAAAATCCATTTCTAGATTGTGGGACAGAGGCAGAAGCCGTTGTCAGAAAGACTGGTGTGAGGTGTTGCCTAGATCCCCGAATAAGACCGTGCCTGTACACAACTGAAAGTGCGGTAATGGCTCAGGGACGCGTGGGGCCAGTGTCTCCCCATCCGCTACCGCAGGTGGCTGGAGATTGGACATTTCTGCCCCGGACGGGGCAATGGACGGTAGCCTGGGGCAGAGCGAGGGACAGCGGTCCCGCGCGGCGCCCCAGGGATCAGGACCATCGTGAACTCTGCCGCCCCGGCAGGGGCGCGGGATCAGCCTCCAGCGGGCGTTCCGGCACCCCTGCCGGGGCGCAACCGAATTGGATGGACGGCCACCCTGGGGCGTCGCTGACGCTTGCCCCAGGCTACCTTCCCGCGCCCTTCAAGGGCGCCTGGAGCCGCTTCGTTGCAACTCTTGGGCGCATGACGCACGAAAGATTGATTTGCTCTCTTGGTGGGCTGAAACCCGCGTTCTGCAAGCTTCGAACACACCAGAAAACGTCCAATCTCCAGCCCCCCGCCGCCACCCGCTACCGCGGGTGGTGTACCGACAGCCGCGAGCGGCTCCCTATGTCAGTACCGCCTGCGGTAGCGGGCGGGGAGACCCAGGATGCCTTGGGAGGGCTGCCCCGCATCCACCACACGTATCTGAGCCGTTACTGAAAGCACTCCAACTTTGACAGTAGAAATGAGACTCAAACACCTTTGCTGGTTTCCAGGACTGCTCATCCTTCTGTCCCAATCCACTGTTGCCGACGAGAAACAACGGCTGGCGCAAGGTGAGATTCAAATTCTTTGAACATACATCCCCGAGGCAACGGCCTTGAAAGCTCGAAGCGCGCCAGCGAGGGTAATTGCGACTGGCCCTCGCTGGCGCTTCGGGCTCTCAGACCTGGAGAAAACGAGAACATCAGGGCAGAGTCAAGACTCACTTCACTTCTGGCGACAATCAAATCACTTTCAGCTCGCGCAGGATGGTGAGGGCCGGTGGCAGCGGGGATTTCCAGAGCCAGTCTGGCCGAAGCCAGAAGCCTGGAACTACCCTTGAGCGGAAGATTCCCTTTTCATCCACTGAGCCGAGGCCGTAGCGGCCGGATTCGTCGAGCATGTTGAATTCGGCTTGCTGACGGTCGGGGTCGATGAGCCAGTACTCGGGAATACCTGCCTTTTCGTATTCCACAAACTTCTCGCCGCGGTCTCGGCCGATGCTTTCCGCAGAGACGATCTCTACAACCAGGTCTGCGGGACCGGTAAGATGGGTCTTCGCGATAAGGTGAGCCCGTTCACGGCGGACGAAAAGCAGATCGGGCTCCCGTCCCCGGTCGAGCTCCGGGAGGTGCATCAAAAAAGGGGCCGAAAGCACAACTCCCAGCTCACGCGATTGCACGAATAAATCAAGAATGTGCAGCAAAAAGGCCATTACTTCCTGATGTCTGGTCGATGCTGGTGAAACCATGATGACGTCTCCGTTCACCCATTCTGCCCAGGTGTCTTCATCACTCCACGCCAGAAACTCCTCGAAGCTGATCTTGTTCGTAGGTGGGTCGCGGTGTTGGGACTCTTCGACAAGCTTCCTTGACATGACTAGGCCTCCGGACATTGATCGCTTCATTCTATGCGGGCGCAGGAAGATTGTTAAGCTGAATCAAGACATTGGGAGCAATCGAAACTGACGTACGGAGACGTGCAGCAGCAGGAGGCCGCCGTTTCCTCGCTAGTAGTGCGCCAAGCCTGGGGCGCTGAAACACCCGCACCCCAAAAGAACGGTGTGTTGAGTCGGGTCTTTAGTCGACATTCGCTTGTGTCAGTGGCTGTCATTCGCACTGGACAGCCATTGTCAGCCCAGAATCGCCGTCTTCTGTACGTCACGGTGTAGAACTTCAGCCGCAGTTGTGCCGGTTTCCGGCTTCCCAGGAGCACGGGCTGCCGCGCTCTTGTGGCGAATGTTCGCAGGTGGCTGCAATGGTCCGGCTCCTCTCGGGCTCTAAAACCTCGGCGTCCCGCCGAGGAGAATGGTAGATTCTGCGCTGGCAACTGCCGACCTTTGGTACTCCAGGAGATCCGATTGGCTGAGAAACCAACCACTGCTTGGCGTATCATTCTCGGGCTCTGGGTTCCTGTTTGGCTCTTTTTTCTGGTTTGGCCTCTGGGAAAGAATCCTGCGGTCTGGAAGGACTGGCTCGCCTTGATGCGATCCGACGCCGATGGCCGCAGGGCCGCCGCTTACGGCGACGAGTTCTATTCATTCCTGCGGTTCTGCAAAGGCAAGCTTCCAGAGGGCTCGACGTTCCGGTTGGTTGGGATCGATTACGCTTCGATTGCCAAGGTGCGGGCCTTCTACTTCTTGTATCCCTGCCTAGTCAGTGAAAACGCCGAATACATCCTGGTCTATGAAACTCCCGGCTACTGGGAAGAAAATACACGGGAGTTTGCGCTTCTGGCCCCGGGCAGTTTCATCCTGAGAAGCAGTCAACCAGGTGCTAAATGACAGAAATCTTCCTCGGACTTGTCTCCCTGGCCCCAGTAACCCTGGCCGGCTGCTTGCTTCTTTGGACACTCGACCAGCCCGGTGTTCTGCGGCCTCTCGAAACATTCGCGCTCGGATATGGTCTTGGAGCCGGGATGTTGGCTTGGGAGATGCTTGTTTACCAAGTCATTGGAATCTCGTTTTCTGCGGCTGGGTTGATTCTTCCATTGCTCGGGTTTTGCGGGCTCTTGTATCTGTTAAAAAGAACGCGCCAAGTCAGAGAAGCCGGCCTACAACGCGTTCGCAGTACACTTGGAATGATTCTAGGCCGCCTAGCCTCAAGCGGTGGTGTGGCTGGGCATGCGACCGGGGATAAGCCTCGTTCCGAAGCTGATTCTGTTGTCGCAACTTCCCGGCGCACCGTCATCGCACCTTTCGGCTGGTTTGAATGGCTTCTCATTGCGGCCATAGCGTTCGAGCTGCTTCGTGTCTTCTTCAGGGCTTGGCTTCTGCCCATGGAAGCTTATGATGCCGTCGCCAACTGGGGCCTCAAAGCTAAGGCCATTTTTCTCGCGCGAGAAATTCCCAAGGATTTTCTGCGGAATCCGCATTACCAAGTGTTTCATCCCGACTACCCGCTGCTCGTCCCGCTGCTGGAAAGTTATGTCTATCGCTCTGCCGGCAACCTGAGTGAAGCTAGTGCCAAATTGGTCTTTCCTCTTTTTCTGACTGGCTCTCTGGGGGTGCTCGTGACTTCGCTTCGCAGGGCAGGACAGAGCTGGCAAAGCTGCCTTCTTTCTTGCTTCCTGCTGGTTTCGATTCCCTATTTTTCTGAACAAGCCACAAACGGGTATGCCGATGTTGTGGTGAGCTTTTATTTTGGCGCCGGCAGCTTTTATCTGTACCTTTGGCAAACCAGGGATAACCGTTTGTTTCTCGCTATTTCAGCATTGCTCACCGGTTTTGCCGGTCTGACAAAGAATGAGGGTTTGGTTCTGAGCGGCATCCATCTGCTCTGGCTTGCCGCAGCCTTGCTTTCAGGCGCGCCTGTCACGAGGCGGAGTCGGCTGGCTAGCTTTGGAATCTATCTTTGCATTCTGACCGCCGTCCTGTTGCCGTGGTATCTTTTCACGGGTTCGCTCAACTTTCGAAACGATGTGATCAACAAGGAAGCCTTTATCGCGGGGCTCGATGGGAAGATTTTAAGTCGAATTGGCCCGATCTTGTACCACTTTCAGACTCAAGTCTTCGGTCCAAAGAACTGGAACCTGGTGTGGCTTCTGTTTCTTGCGGCGGTTGTGTTGCGCTGGAAGATATTGTCCCGTCCGCCGGCAGTATTCCTTCTCTTGGCTGTTGGAATGACGCTGGCAGCCTATACGAGTGTTTATTTGATTACACCCTACACCGTGCCGCCCTATGATGTGACGTGGCATTTGAGGACGTCGGCTAGCCGGCTCCTGCTGCACGTTTTGCCGCAGGTTGTATTCCTAGCTGCATTGGCATTTGGCGAAGCAGAAGACAGAAGAACTTGAGGTTTCAGGTTCATCAAGGTCGGGAGATGACGCAAGGCAGCTCTTGCGCAAGGCTAGTTCCCGGAGCTTCGGGTGTGTCCTGCAGTCCGTGGGCGGATGAGATGACAACCCCCTCGCACTCGCTTCGCGATCTGAATCTCCTATCGGTTAGAGGCTCCCGTGGACAAGAGAAAACGCGGTTGGATTATCGCTATCGACGGCCCGTCAGGAGCAGGGAAGAGTACTATCGCCAAGCGGCTCGCAAGGCGGCTGAATTATTTGTATATCGACACGGGAGCTATGTATCGCGCCATCGGACTGAAAGCTTTGCGTGCCAATCCCAAACTGGATGACCAGGCACAGATCGTTTCCATAGCGTGCAACTCGCAAATTGAGCTCAAGGACACGCCGGAGGGCTGTGGAGTCTTCTTGGACGGGGAGGAAGTGACGCAGACAATCCGGGCCGAGAGGGTCAGCCAAGCTGCCTCAATTGTGTCTGGAATTCCTGAGGTGCGAAGGGTTCTCGTCCAAGCGCAGCAGCAGATGGGGGCAAACGGAGCCGTTGTTCTGGAAGGAAGAGACATTGGCACCAAGGTCTTCCCAGATGCCGAGTTGAAGATTTTTCTCGATGCCTCGGAGCGGACGCGAGCGCAGAGGCGCTATGAGGAGAACTTGCGCAAAGGTGTCATGCTGACATTGGAGGAAACGGTTGCCGAGATCAATGAACGGGACGGGCGAGACAGCCAGCGGGCGGATTCGCCGCTTGTCCAGGCAGATGATGCGGTATATCTGGACACGTCGGGAAAGACGATTGATGAAGTATTGCAGGAAATTTTGAGGCTAGTGGAAAAACTGGAGAAGGACGAAGTGCGAAGTGCGGACGAAATGTGAAGTACGAATGGCGAAGTGCGATGGACGAACAGACGAAGGGCCAATAGGGGGAAGCGTCTTTCAGTGGATGATCATCCGAAATTTGTCATTCGAACTTCGCCGTTCGTACTTCGTCGTTCGAACTTCCCTCATCCCCCGTTGCTCATGGAGGACAGGAAGTCTGAGTTGCTCTTTTTCTTGGAAAGCCTGTCGAGCAGGAGTTCCATAGTCTCCACCGGCGACAGGGGGTTCAAAACTTTCCGCAGCACCCAGACGCGATTCAATTCATCCTTGGGCATCAGCAGCTCTTCCTTGCGGGTTCCGGAGCGGTTGATATCGATTGCAGGAAATACGCGCTTCTCCACCAGCTTGCGCTCCAGGTGGACTTCCATGTTGCCCGTGCCTTTGAACTCTTCAAAGATGACGTCGTCCATGCGGCTTCCGGTGTCAATCAGCGCAGTGGCGATGATGGTCAAACTGCCGCCCTCTTCAATGTTGCGGGCTGCGCCGAAGAACCGTTTCGGACGCTGCAACGCGTTCGAGTCCACGCCGCCGGAGAGCACTTTTCCTGAAGGTGGAACAATCGTGTTATAGGCGCGCGCCAAACGCGTGATGGAGTCCAGCAAAATGACCACGTCCCTCTTATGCTCCACCAGGCGCTTGGCTTTTTCAATCACCATCTCCGCCACTTGGACGTGACGGGTGGCGGGCTCGTCGAACGTGGAGCTGATCACTTCGCCGTTCACAGACCGCTGCATGTCCGTCACTTCTTCCGGCCGCTCGTCGATCAGCAACACGATCAGAATCACTTCGGGATGGTTCTGCGTGACGGAATTCGCGATGGTTTGCAGCAGCATGGTTTTTCCCGTACGCGGCGGGGAAACAATCAAACCGCGCTGCCCTTTGCCGATGGGCACCATCAAATCCATGACACGGGCAGACAGATTGTCGGAAGTCGTTTCCAGTTTGACCCGTTGATTCGGATAAAGCGGCGTGAGATTGTCAAAGAAGATCTTATTGCGTGCAACGTCTGGATGCTCGAAGTTGATGGCCTCAACTTTGATCAGCGCGAAGTAGCGTTCCCCGTCTTTGGGGGGACGGATCTGCCCTGAAACCGTGTCACCGGTGTGCAGGTCAAACTTACGGATCTGCGAAGGGGAGACATAGATATCGTCCGGCCCTGGAAGGTAATTGTAATCGGGCGCACGCAGGAATCCGAACCCATCGGGAAGCGTTTCCAGCACGCCTTCGGAAAAGATCAGGCCGCTCTTCTCGGTCTGTGCCTGCAGAATCTTGAAGATGAGCTCCTGCTTCCGCATGCCGGTCGCGCCCACGACGTTAAGGTCCTTGGCAATCTGCGTCAGCGCCGCAATGTTCATTTCTTTGAGTTCAGCAATGTCCATACAAACTCCTTGGGATTTTTCTACGCGGGCGTGCAGCCTTCGCGGAAAATGAAATGGAAAAAATCAAGATGTGGTTTGGATCAACGAAGATTGTTGGCAAAAATGATTGTCCGGAAAACTTGAAATGACTATGAAAGCGTTGTCATGCTGATATGAGGGTAGAGCAGCGCCCACACCTGCTCGCGGCCGGTATTGCGGGTTGCTGAGAAAGCCACGATGGAATGATCGGGGCAAAGGCTCTGGGTGTGAATGATCGATTTCTGCAACTCAACTTTGGATAGTTTATCGGATTTTGTAGAAACAATGAAGAAGGGAAGGAGATTGCGTTGAAACCACGCTGCCTGTTCCAAGTCGAGTTCCGTTGGACCAATGCGGGAATCAACGATCAAGACGCAGTGTGCCAGTTGCTTCCGGCCCCTGAGATAACTCTCAATGAGGCTCCTCCAAGACTGTTTTAAGGCTTGAGGAACCTTAGCATAACCATATCCCGGCAAATCCACAAACAAAAATCTGTGATTGATGCGGAAAAAGTTTATCTGCTGCGTTCGGCCCGGCGTCGCACTGGTTCGAGCCAATCCTTTTTGGCGCAACAGAGCATTAATCAAACTGGACTTTCCGACGTTCGACCGGCCAATGAAGGCGACTTCAGGAAGGCTTTCCTGCGGACACTGGCTGGGTTGAACCGCGCTGCAGACAAATTCAGCAGAAAGAATCTTCAATGCGTGACAGATTCCTGGGAGTAATCGCTCTCAATCGCTCCCTTGTACTTGTCGATATCCTCTTGCGTCTCCTCCAGAACCTGCACCGGCAGTTCCAACGCGATCTTCAGAACTTCATCCATGGTTTCCACGAAATGGATCGAGAACTGATCCTGAATGTTCTTCGGGATCTCAGCCAGATCCTTTTCGTTTTCCCGAGGCAGCACAATCGTCTTCATTCCGGCGCGATGCGCTGCGAGAAGTTTTTCTTTCACGCCGCCGATGGGAAGGACTTTTCCGCGCAGCGTAATTTCGCCCGTCATGGCGACATCGCTGCGCACAGGATTCTTTGTCAAGGCCGACACCAGGGCAGTTGCCATGGTAATGCCTGCGGATGGCCCGTCTTTCGGAATGGCGCCTTCCGGAACATGGATATGTAAGTCGTAGCGGCGATAGAATTCCCGCGAGATGCCGAGCGAATTCGCTCGCGACCGCACATAGCTCATGGCTGCCTGAGCGGACTCTTGCATGACGTCGCCCAACTTGCCCGTGAGCGTCAGCCGCCCCTTCCCATCCATCAGGCTCGCCTCAGTGGCCAGCACTTCGCCACCGACTTCGGTCCAAGCCAAGCCAGTTGCGAAACCGACTTCGTTCTTTTCTTCAGACTTGGATTTGCGAAACTTGAGAACACCCAAATACTCTTTCAGATTCTCTGGCCCAACCGTCACGGCGATTTGGTTACCTTCCTTGACGACCTTCTTGGCAATTTTCCGGCAAACTGACGCAATCTCGCGCTCGAGGTTTCGAACCCCGGCCTCGCGCGTGTAGTTTTGGATGATGCCCAGAATCGCTTCATCAGTAAAAGTGGCATTCTGTTCGCTGAGACCGTTGGCGGCAATCTGCTTTTTCACCAGGTAGCGCTTGGCGATTTCGAGCTTTTCCGCTTCGGTGTAACCCGAAATTCGGATCACCTCCATGCGATCCTGCAGTGGCTGGGGAATGGTGTGAATGACGTTAGCCGTGGCGATGAACATGATCTGCGAGAGATCATATTCGACGTCGAGATAGTGGTCCACGAAGGAATGATTCTGCTCCGGATCCAGAACCTCGAGCAGAGCGGCTGATGGGTCGCCCCGGAAGTCCATGCTCATCTTGTCAACTTCGTCCAGCAGGAAGACGGGATTCTTGGTTCCTGCCTTTTTCATCATCTGGATAATCTGTCCGGGCAACGCGCCAATATAGGTGCGGCGATGGCCGCGGATTTCCGCTTCATCGCGCACGCCCCCCAAAGACAGACGGACAAACTTCCGGCCCGTTGCCCTGGCAATTGAGGTGGCCAGCGAGCTTTTCCCAACTCCGGGAGGCCCTATAAAGCAGAGAATCGAACCCTTGGGATTTTTCACCAACTGACGGACCGCCAAGAACTCGATGATGCGCTCTTTGATCTTCTCCAGGCCGTAATGATCGGCTTCCAGCACCTTCTCGCCTCGCTCCAGATTGTGAATCTCCTTGGAGCGCTTCTTCCAGGGAACAGCAAGCAGCCAGTCGATATAGTTTCTTGAGACCGTGGATTCGGCTGACATGGGCGGCATCATCTCCAGCCGTTTCAGCTCCTGCAGGGCCTTTTCCAGCGTCTCCTTCGGCATACCAGCCGCTTCAATCTTTTTCTTCAGCTCGTCGATCTCCGACTTCTCGTTGCGACCGAGTTCCTTCTGAATCGCCTTCATTTTCTCGTTGAGGTAATACTCCTTTTGCGCTTTTTCCATCTGGCGCTTGACACGCGAGTTGATAGCCCGGTCCATGTTGAGCTTCTCAATCTCGACGTCAAGGATGTCGCAGAGCCGGTTGAGCCGGTCGATGGGGCTGAAAACCTCCAGCAATTCCTGCTTCTCTTCGATACTGACAGCGAGATTGGCGGCAATGGTGTCTGACAGACGGCTGGCATCTTCAACGCGAACCGCCGACAACATGGTGTCGTAATTCAAGTTCTGGCTCAGCTTCACGTACTGCTCGAAAAGCGCAGTGACTTTGGTGACCAGGGTCTCGCTGGCTGCCTGAGAAGGGCCGGCCGGGGCCGGTCGGAGCAACGCTTTCAAGTAGTGATCTTCGTCGTAGACCTGAATGGCCTTGGCTCTTTCGACGCCCTCGACCAAGACTTTGATGTTGCCGTCAGGCAAACGCAAACTTTGGACGATATTGGCGACGGTGCCCACCGCATAAATTTCAGACGGCTTGGGATCGTCGATTGAAGCGTCGTGCTGGGTCGCCAGAAAAATGCGCTTGTCACCGTTGAAGGCAACCTCCAACGCCTTCACCGAAGCCGGACGCCCGATTACGAACGGGATCATCATGTATGGGAATAATACGACGTCCCGGATGGGTACCATCGGCAAGGTGACTGTATCTGGTTTTTCTTTCAACTTGTTAAACATGCCCGATTATTCGCACCTGAATTGGAATTTGGTCTTGTTATGAATCCGAGGGGATGAAAAAGTTGGACAACTACCCGGCCTTTTCCAAGAGTGAGAGATCAATCCGATTGGAAGCGACCATCTCTTTCGTCACTCCAAATTCCTTGAGTTTGCGCTGCGCCGGGAGCAGATACATCAAATCCAGCATCAGATCCTCAATGATCACTCGCAGGCCGCGAGCACCCACTTTACGCTGTTGCGCCAACTCAGCAATGGCCTCCAAAGCGTCGTCCTCGAACCGCAGCTTGACGCCCTCGTATTCAAACAGCCGCTGGTACTGTTTGACCAGGGCGTTCTTTGGCCGGGTCAGGATTTCCACCAGGGCGGCCTTGTCGAGATCTCCGAGCGTTCCGACCACGGGTAGGCGTCCGACAAACTCTGGGATCAGGCCATACTTGATAAGGTCGACGGGTTCGACACGCTCCAGCAGCGCCGTGTTGCGCCGCGCCTGCAGCGTCTTCACCTCGCCTCGAAAGCCCAGCGTCTTTTTGCCCAAACGCCGCTCGATCACCTTCTCCAGTCCCACAAACGCGCCGCCGCAAATGAAGAGAATGTTGGTTGTGTCCACCTGTGTGAACTCTTGGTGGGGATGCTTTCTTCCGCCCTGCGGAGGCACATTAGCCACGGTCCCCTCAAGAATCTTGAGCAGGGCCTGTTGAACGCCTTCTCCCGAGACGTCACGGGTGATCGAAGGGTTCTCATCTTTGCGGCAGATCTTGTCAACTTCGTCGATATAGATGATGCCGTTCTGGCAGCGTTCAATGTCGCCATTGGCGCTCTGCAGCAGCTTCAGGATGATGTTTTCGACATCTTCCCCGACGTAGCCGGCTTCCGTCAGCGTCGTGGCATCGACAATCGCGAAGGGCACGCTGAGCCGCTTCGCCAGAGTCTGCGCCAGAAGCGTTTTTCCCGTTCCGGTTGGCCCAATCAGGAGAATGTTACTCTTGTTGAGTTCCACATCGCTGCGGCGCTTCGAGAGCTCAATGCGCTTGTAATGGTTGTACACGGCAACGGCGAGTTTCTTCTTAGTGGTTTCTTGGCCAATAACGTATTCGTCCAGGTAAGCCTTGACTTCATGGGGTTTGGGAAGGGGGTGGCTCTTGACGTCGGCCTCAACAACCTGGTCATCGTCAATAATATCATTGCAGACACGGACACACTCGTCGCAGATGAAGACAGTCGGTCCCGCAATCAGCTTGCGGACGTCGTTCTGACTCTTGTTGCAAAAAGAGCAACGCAACGACTCTTCACCGTTATTTCTCTTCAAGCGTATGGCCTCCGAAGACGATGCTCAACTCATCTAAAACCAGCATATACGATTTTCTTTGATTGTCTAGGTGGAATGCGAAGACGCGTGCTGGCGCCAGCGGCTTATTCGTGGCGCACGATCACCTGGTCGACAATGCCGTATTTCCGGGCCTCTTCTGCGGACATGATGTAGTCGCGCTCCACGTCCCGCTCGACCTTTTCCAAAGCCTGGCCGGTATGCTTCACGAAGATTTCATTACAGATGGACCGCATACGCAGGATTTCACGGGCGTGGATGTCGATGTCCGTCGCCTGTCCGGACAGGCCTCCATGAATAGACGGCTGGTGAATAAGGATGCGGGAGTTCGGCAGCGCGAAGCGTTTCCCCGCAGTTCCTGCAGCCAGCAACAATGCCCCCATGCTGGCCGCCTGCCCCACGCAAATGGTCGTCACGTCAGGACGGATGAACTGGATCGTGTCGTAGATCGCGAGCCCCGCCGTGATGGAGCCTCCGGGGCTGTTGATGTAGAGGGAAATGTCCTTCTCTGGATCTTCAGCCTCGAGAAAAAGTAACTGAGCCGTGACGAGATTGGCAATATTGTCGTCAACGGGAGTTCCAAGGAAGATGATGTTGTCCTTCAGGAGGCGGGAGTAAATATCGTAGGCGCGCTCGCCACGGCTGGTCTGTTCGACTACCATTGGAACTAGCATGACACATGAATCCTCAACCGATTGTTTGGGGGAATGAAGTCAGGGTTGAACAATGATGCCCTGCGGATCCTTGAGAGCCGCCAGACTTAGCAATAAGTCCAAGCTCTTTTTGTTGCGAATTCTGTCTTTGATTCTATCGGTGGCCCCATCCTTTGTCAAGCGCGATTTGACCGCCTCGAAGGATTGGTGCGCCTCCTGCGCGCGTCTGGAGATGTCCTCGTCAAGCTCTTCTTCAGTCACCGTGATGTTTTCCCTCCCGGCAATATGCTCCAGCACGAGGGCGACTTTTACGTCCGCGACCGCGAGCTCCTTTTGGCGCTCTTGAAACTCAGTCCAGTTGATGTCTAGGGTCTTCGGGTGAATGCCTCTCGCAATGAGAGAGCGCACGTAATCGTTCAAGCGGTTTTCGGTTTGCTTCTTCACCATCACCGCAGGGACATCAAACGGATTGTTTTGGATGATCAACTCCACTAGCTTCTCCTGCATGTTTGACCGCGCTGCCTGCTCTTTGCCTGCCATGATGCCTTCCCGAACTTTGCGCCGCATTTCGTCCAAAGATGCGTACTCCCCAGCGTCTTTGGCGAAATCGTCATTCAGCTCCGGCACTTGCTTCTGCCGGATATCCTGGATCTCGATCTCATATTGGATTTCGGCGCCGGCCAACTCCTTATTCGGAAAATCGTCAGGATACTTTACCGGGAAACTTCTCTTTTCCCCCGCCTGGGCGCCCACTAGATTCTCGTTAAACTCGGCCAGCGTGTTGTCTGATCCCACTTCGCAATCAATGTCTTTCGCCTCGATGTTCTGACGGGAGGGATCGCCAAATCGTCCAACATAGGAAATGACCGCGAAATCCCCGGGCTGAATCGCGCGACCGCTGATCGGAACATACTGGGCCATCCGCTCCCGCACCACTTTGATCGCAGCGTCGACTTCCTCATCCTTGACTTCCACAGGGGCTCTCTCGATCTCCAATCCCCGGTAGCTCGCGAGGTTGAGCTGGGGCAGAACCTCAAACTCCGCCGTGAATTTCAAGGGCTGGCCTTCGCTGTAGGCTAGATCGTGAATGTGCGGATGATCCAGCGGATCCAAATTCTCAGCCTTAATGGCTTCGAGCAGGTGTTTTTGGACTGCTGCTTCCAAGAAGTCTGCGCGGATTTCGTTCTTGAATCGCTGCAGGACGACAGACAATGGTGTCTTGCCCCGCCGGAACCCAGGCACGCGCGCCTGCCGCTGGTACTTGCTGGAAACTGCCGAATAGTCCTCTTTCAACGACTCGGCATCGACCTCAATGCTGACTGCCCGCTGACAACCACCTTTGCTCACAACTTCAACTTTCAATGGATTGACCTCAATCTGTTGGATTCTGTCTGGCCTTGAAAAGGACAACGGAGCAGGAGTTTGCTCGGCCTGAGGGGAGCTGGTGCGAAAGAGGGGAGTTGAACCCCTACCCCTTGCGGGACTGGATCCTAAGTCCAGCGCGTCTGCCAATTCCGCCACTTTCGCCAGTACGGGCTTCGTTGATGAAAGACGACTGCTTCGATTTGAGAGTTGCTGCTATGTTCTGAGCCGGCCAAAGTCTGGCAGGAGTCCCACGTTCCAACCTGCAGGTTAACTGTTCAGGTTGAATCAATTAACTTGATTTTTTTAACACAAACGCTTTTTGGGTGTCAATGGCCGTCCAATTGGAGGGTGTGCGATTGAAAGTGACCTCAGTCTCTGGCTCACGGGGCGAATCCCTGGATAGGCTTGATCTCGGGCGGCTTAGCTTCAGGCGGCTTGGGCGGATCTGCCGGCTTCTGCTGCTGTTGCTCCTGCTGCTGGGGGCGATGGCGGGGCTGTCTGGGCACCGGTTTAGCGCTAGCGATTTCTGTGTAGGTCTTGAAGATGTTTTCTCTCTGCGCTGGGTCGAGAATAAGGTAGCGTTGCTTGCCTTCCGGTGAGGGCGAGAACTTCGTGCGGCCATCGTCGAGCACGCTGATGATACCTGGCTCGGACAGTTTGAAGTAGCCTGCCTCAGAACGGACGGCGTAGAGCACCGTGGTCATGTCCCATGTCGGGGCGTCATAGGGCATCGGCCTGTAGGCCCGGTAGGCATCCACAATGGGATGGGTTTGCGACCAGGCGAAGTCGTTTTCGATGCTTGAAGCAGGGAAGAGCAGCGCCTCGCCAACCTCGTGGCCTGAGGCAACAATCGGCGTAGGCCATTCGGCAAATAGCTTCTTGGCGGCGGGGATGTCGGTCTTGACGTTGAATTCTGGCTCGCCCTGCGGATAGGCTCCGCCTGTTACCGAAAGAAAGCGCACTTTGCGTGAAATGAGATCTTTGACTCCTGGAAGGTCAAGCACCTTGACCAGATTGGTTGCAGGCCCAGCCAAAACAACGATGCAGTTCTGGTCATGTTGCGCTGTGAATGCATTGCGGATGAGTGCGGCGGGTTCTGCCGTGTCGTTGAGTTTCTCGATACCGTGGCTGTAGACGGGAGCGCCTTCGGCATTCCGCTTACCAAGAGGCACGGTAAGCATCGGCGTGTCCTCGGGCATCTTGCCATCAGTGGAGAGGCCGACGGGGAGGGTCCTCCCAAACGCCGCAAACGCGCCGCTAACGGCTCCCGCATAGAAACGGCCAACCGCTTCGCAAAAGGCTGCAGCTTTCAGATTGGACTTGCTCACACTAACCGAGACGACACGGGCCTCGCGCTTGCCGTCGAATCCATAGAGCAGTGCCATTGCCAGTGCATCGTCAATGCGGTTGCCCATATCGGAATCGAAAATAATTCCGACCGGCGGGTTTTCTTGTCCTGGAAACTGCATGGTAATGCCTCCTTCTGAAACCACTGCTGGAGCTGTGGAGTACGCGCCTTTGTTGTGGACCGGTCTGAATCTTCCGGACCCACTGGCTTATTAGTAAGTGCAAAGGTAAGAGGGCGCTCATTGCTCGTAGTACCGGCTTCAGCCGGCCGCCGAGGCGACACGCTCGTGCCACGTGGCATGAGCATCCTGCCCATGCCGGGGCCGCCTAAAGGCGGTACTACAAACCGGACTGGGCCATGTTATCCCTACTTATGCTCCTATCAATACGAAGCGCCAAGGGCAACAAGCTGCGCCGCAGTTATTGCAGAATGGGCAGAGGCAACGACAGCTAGGATTCCCCACCACTCTTGTGCTTGCATTGAACCAGGGTCGCGTGAAGAGATTCAGCGGCCAAACCATGCAGCATCAGGCGGTATCCGGCCTGGGTGGTGGCCATTGGCACCAACGGATGCTTGTTGTTCACCAAGCTGACGTAGCTCGCATCCCCAACCAGCTTCGCCACGTAAATCGCTACAGTCTCATCCAGCTGCAGAGAATTGCATGCCCGCCAGAAATCGCTGTCGGTCAGGAACAATTCATAGAGCGGCGTGTAGACTTCGATGGCGGACTCCAGATCCAGGAAATTCAGTGGGCCTCGAGGCAGGCTCTGGTGGTCAATATCAAATGGACCATCCGTGATGCACTCAAAGTTCAGTTTCTCCCGCCGGGTCAGTTCGCTGCCGTGGGCCTTCAGCTCGCGGTTGAGCCGAATGATGAAATTGTAAATGTTGAGGTCATGCTGCAGAAACACGTTGTCGACGAGGTCGCGCAGATTGCGGGGGCGAAGAGGATGCAGCGGAATCTCAACGCCAGGCACATTGCTCGCGACGAACTGGAGAATCTCCGAGCCGATGTGAAAGTGACGGAGGATCATGTAATTTGCGTCCGGCCGCACAAACCATCGCAAGCCCCAATGGATGCTCCAGTGCAGGACTTTGGACGAAGTGAACCGGTTGGGAATGAAGATCTTCAACAACTGGATCAGAATAATAGCGGCCTTTGCCAGGGGCCGAATCAGCGGTAGAAGAAACTGCCGGGACCTCGAACTGCTATTGGCCAGCAAAGCTGCCTTGACGTCGTCCCGGAGCGGAAGACTCATGTCCAAATAAAGCGCAAGCCAGGGGTTGGGATCTCGCGGGTCGTAGCTGGACTGGTCGAAAAGGTTTGTGGCTTGCATAATTGTTCAGCCTTGGGTTAGTGACGATGACTGTTGCGAGTTCGCAACCTTGATCTGGGTGGCCAGCCGTAAGAATCCCAGAAACCGGATTACCTGCCAAGTCCAATCAAACTGGCCCGCCAAGCCGTGGCGGGCGCTCCAGGGATGGCGATGATGATTCGCGTGCCATCCTTCGCCTCCGGCGACAAGCCCCAGCACAGAATGGTTGCGCGAGTGGTCTATCTGCCCGGGCAGCAACTCGCCTTTCCAGTGAGACAGGCTGTCGATAGCATCCCCGATGTTGTAGAGTAGGGCGAACGTTACCCAGATCAAGGCGAACGCGGCGGGTCCCCAGGAAGCAAGGGCGATTGTGACGGGAATGACGGCGTGCAGGTGCAGCGTTGCCGCATAAGGAATTGGCCGGCTCAGCCAGCGGTAGTAAGGGTCGGCTGCCACGTCGCTCGCCAAATGGTTGAATTGCTGATTCGTGCGAGGCCGCAGCCAGGCGTCGACCAGCAGGCGGAGCGGCCCGGCCAACGCGTACGCTACCGCCAGCCAACGTCGGCCCGTGCCGAGATACCAGCCGCAATGAGCGCGCAGAAGGCCACCATAGTGAGGTGAGTGCGGATCGAGCGGCGTGTCAGCATTCGCATGGTGAAAGCGGTGGGTTCCCACCCACTGAATGGGTGTTCCAGCAGGCAGGCCGAAAGTGATGAGGCTGCGTTCCAGCCATCGCGGGAGGCGCAAGGCTCGGTGGCACAGCAGCCGGTGATACCCCAGGTTCACTCCGAGTCCAGCCAGCACGTAGTACACAAGCAAGAAAATCAGCATGGCTAAAAGTGATCGATCTCTTCCAACTGCAGCGCGTACAGTCTCGCCGTGACTTTCGCGCACCGCACAATCTGCTCGAGCAGTTCTGCGGTCAAGATCCCCTGCGCCAGTGCGAGATCGAGACGTTTGAAGTGCCGCACGTCGCTTTCGGAGTGATACAAAAAGAACGACACTTGGTCATCCGTCAGGCCCAGTTGCTGCCGAATTCGCTCGCCCCACTGCCGGGCCAAGCGTTGGCCCAACCCCTCGACGATGAACATCGCCCCGATCAAGTCGAACGGGTTTTCCCGGCTGGCACGATGAAGAATGTAGCTGGTTAGTGCTTCGCTTCCGATGTTCTTCCGTCCGGAACGAATCTCGTCCAGGTCTCCACCGACGGCTGCCCAGTTACGTTCGAGCATCTCGTAGTCGCGATGTTCTTCGTTGGTGTGGGCAATGAAGGCGCTGCGAAGGGGAAAACGCTCGGCAGTGATGTTGGAAGCTGCGCGCGCGATCCAGCGGGAACCGTCGATCACTTGTTGGCGCAGGTTAAAGAGCAGGCGGCGGTAGTCTTCCAGTGTGAATTGTTCGCTATAGAGCCGGGACACAATGGGCACTCGCCGCAAACGGTCTTCAAACTCGAACCAGACTTGTGCCAACTGCCGGACAAGACCTTGCTGCAGAGGGTCGGCTGTCGCCTCAAGACGAGGGGCCTCCGTGTACGGCGTCTGTTCAGCCTTCGGCGCAGCCTCTGACGCGGTGAATGAAGCTTTTGTTTTCTGGTTGCCTCCCACCACTTTGAGTAACATGTATCCGAAGAGGAATCGCCCACTTTCCGGCACCAAGCAAAAAATGGTTTGGCCCGGCTCCAGCCGGCCCGAGTGCAGCAGTTCTTCCAACTGGATGAAGATCGAAGCCGACCCCACGTTGCCCTTGGTATAGAGATTCGTGAACCAGCGCTCCAGGGGCACATCTACGCCTCCACGGGCCGCCAGTTCGTACGACTGCTCACGAAAGAGGTGGGAAGAGTAATGGGCGACGACCCAATCGATTTCGCGCGGATTGAGCTTGCCCCGGTTT
>JAKEER010000050.1 GCA_022616615.1 Acidobacteriota bacterium | reverse complement strand
CGCGACGGTAAACCCAACACGGACGCGGAGCACCGCGTCCCTACCGGATCAGGTTTATACGCCCAACCGAATTTTTTCACAGCTCCCCTCTCCCGCGTTGGCCCCGCTTTGGGGAGAGGGGAGCCGAATCGAGCCTGAGACCGCATCGAACAAACATCGGACAGGAGTTGTCACTATGATTCGCAATGCTCAATGGAAAAGATGGTCTCCGAAAGGTTCTGGAAATAGTTGGGCGAGGTGGGCCGTCTTGGATTTGCCAGCCAAGTTCGTCAGGACGATTTCAATATCTCCGCAGAAATCCCACAAGAGCTGGCGGCACGCGCCACAAGGCGAAGTGAGCTCATCAGTGTCTGCAACAACCACGATGCGGCTGAAACTACTAGCCCCTTCCGAAAGCGCCTTGAACAGCGCAACCCGTTCCGAGCAGATCGTGAGCCCATAACTGGAGCTTTCAATGTTGCAACCCGTAAAGACCCGTCCGTCGCTGCAGAGCAGCGCTGAACCCACCTTGAATCTTGAATACTTGGCCCTGGCTTGTTCCCGAGCCCGCCGCGCTGCATCTACCAATACTTGACCTGGCTTTTTCATACTTTTTCATCCACGAAGGACACAAAGAAGTAAAGAAGGCTACCGGGAACGAGGCCCGTCATTCCCGCGGAAAGGGGAATGGGAATTCGGCGATTGGACATTTTGGTTTGGCTGAGGAGGGGCGGGCGCTGGCCCAGGGACGGCGGTCCCGGAGCCAGCGCCGGGTTGGTGCGACCGGCCCTTGGGGAGACCCAAGGGCCGCTATGAGTTTCTCAGCCACGGTGGTTTTTCCTGATCCGGTGCCGCCGCAAATGCCAAGAATCATCGGCTCAATCCAGTTCGGAGACTTGCTCGCACGTTGCAGCTAGGAGTGCCATCAGGCGCGGCTTGACGCGTTCCCCAGCCTCGAGGACCTCGGCGTGGCTCAACGGCCGCTTTGAAATGCCTGCAGCGGGGTTCGTGATATTGGAGATGCCGAGACACTCCATCCCCATATGGCGCGCAACGATGACCTCAGGGACTGTAGACATTCCCACGGCGTCGGCGCCCAGGCGCTTCAGCATCCGGATCTCGGCCGGAGACTCATAACTGGGGCCCGTGACGCTCACGTAAACGCCTTCCTTGAGCGAGAACTTCAACCGCCGGGCGCAGTGTCGCGCCACTTGCCGCAGCGGCTCGGAGTAAGCGGCACTCATGTCGGGAAAGCGCGGACCAACGCTCGCTTCATTGGACCCGATCAAGGGATTCGGATAGAACAAGCTGATGTGATCACGGATGAGCATCAGATCGCCTGGCCTGAAGCGCGGGTTGATGCCGCCCGAAGCGTTGGTGACGATCAGCCGGCGGATTCCCAGAATCCCCAAGACCCGAACCGGAAACGTCACTGCTCTTATATCGTGCCCTTCGTAGTAATGCACTCTCCCCTGGAGGCAGAGCACCCAGACGCTGCCGATGCGGCCCAGCACGACATTCCCAGAATGACCGGTGACTGACGATTGTGGAAAATGAGGAACGGCCGAGAACGGAACCGCGATCCGCTCGGTAAGCGAGTCAGCAAATTCCCCCAGTCCAGAACCAAGGATGAGTGCCAGCCGCGGCTTTTCAGGGAATTTCGCCATCAAGCGCTTGCTGAGGAAATCGGCTGCTTGGATCACCGTCTGGAGGTATGGGGTGGGCGTCATTGCCTGCGTATGAGCTCTGGAAACCGCCGTCTTGTTCTTCTGAAAATCGTCCTCGTCGTCGTCATCGTACTCGAAAAGCCGACGACGAGAACGAGGACGATATTCTCATCCTTTGGTGATGCCACCCGCGGCATGACTAGCGATCCTCCGAACTTTCAAGAGTAGCCGCCGAGACGACCAGGCAGTCCACTTCACTTGGGCAGCTGCAGAGACTTCAAGGATGAAACTCTCCTGCCGCGCCGCCTCATTCAACCATTCTCTTAACCAACGGTGGCGGTTCAACTCGATCCGGGCCGATCGAAAACACTTCCAGCAGTGACTGCCTGACGGATTGGAGCTTTGCCGTCTGATTGTAGAACACCGTGCAGAGGGGCTCACCCTTTTCCACCCAGTCTCCAATCTTCTTGTTCAAAAGAATGCCAACGCTCGGATCAATTTGGGAATCCACCGTCTCGCGTCCTGCCCCAAGGGACATGGACGCACGGCCCACCCCTTTGGCATTGAGGCTTTGGATGAAGCCTCGGGAAGGCGATGCCATGACTTCCTGATAGGAAGCTTGTGGCAGCAGCGAGAAATCGTCAACTACTCTCGGATCGCCACCCTGGGCAGCGATCATCTCAGCGAATTTCTGCAACGCTTTTCCTGAGCTGAGGGCTTCGACAACTCTCGCTCGTGTCTGGCCAGCCGCACTGGCGTTGGAATCCAGGGATAGCATGCGGGAGCTCAGCTCTTCACAAAGCAGCGAAAGATCTTGCGGTTCCTCGCCTTTGAGGGTTTGGATGGCTTCCCGAACTTCCAGCGCGTTCCCCACAGCCTTTCCCAGGGGCTGATTCATGTCAGTGATCAACGCCACGGTCGAAGTTCCCAGCCCATTGCCAATATCTACCAGACTCTGCGCCAGGTCTGAAGCCTGTTCGAGGGTGGGCATGAAGGCTCCCGCGCCTGTCTTGACATCCAGCACCAGCCCGTCGAGCCCTTCAGCCAGCTTCTTGCTCATGATGCTGGCGCAGATCAAAGGAATCGACTCCACCGTGGCAGTCACGTCCCGCAGGGCGTACAGTTTGCGGTCTGCCGGAGCGATTTCGTCCGTTTGCCCGATCATGGCGCAGCCCACCCGCTCGAGCACCTGTCTGAAGCGCGGCAGAGTAAGCTGGACGGTGAAGCCCGGAATCGACTCCAGTTTGTCTAAAGTTCCGCCGGTGAAGCCCAGACCGCGGCCAGAGATCATCGGAACAGAGGAGCCAGCCGCCGCCACCAGCGGAGCAATGATGAGCGACGTCTTGTCGCCCACGCCCCCTGTGCTGTGCTTGTCCACCTTCAACCCGCTCAGAGAGCTGAAGTCCAGAACCGATCCGGAATGCACCATCGCACGAGTAAGACAGAGCGTTTCTTCAGCAGTCATTCCGCGGTAGTAAACGGCCATGCAGAGGGCCGCCATTTGGTAATCGGGAATTCGGCCCGCCGTGTATCCGTCAATCAGGTACACGATTTCGGCTTCGGCCAGCGCGAATCCATCGCGCTTTCTGAGGATGAGGTCGGCAACATTCATGGGGGTGCTGTCAGAGCCAAGAGCGAGCGTAGATTATCCGCAAGCCCCGCTCGCGTCAAGGCGGCCAGCTTGCCTTTCGCGGGGCGCTTTGCTATTTTCAGATCCTAAAGATTTGAATCTTCTTTCGCGCGCGAAAGGTCAGCCGCCTTTGAGCGTCTCTCCGCCGTTCTGGGACTTTGAACAGGATGAAGATCCGATAATTCTCGAGATCGTTTCCGAAGAACGACAGAAGCTGCCGGCGGAGATGTTTCTCGACTTTGGCCCCTCGCTGCCTGCCCGATACGGCGTCGATCAACTTGAGTTGATGGTGCAGAGCCCGCTCCGCGTCTTTGCGTACTGGGAGTTGACGGAGACGACGCTTCGAGCGGCTCTTAACACCGTTCCTATCCAGGACCGCCCCAACTTTCAACTCCTCTTGAAATGGAAAGAAAAGGACATCGCAAGGGAGCGCTGTTTCGACCCAGGCGCCACGGCCAACTGGTGGTTTGACACACTTCCGGAAAGCCGCTATCAAGTGGAGCTTGGGCTTGGCTGGGAAGGCTATGGTTGGCTTCCGGTGCTGGCTTCCGGCGAGGTTCTGACACCCAGGCTGACTCTGGGACCGCCTTCGCAAAACGAACCAGTGCAAACTGAAGCCTTCCTGCGAGAATTGGTGCCGGAGACTGGCATTGGCTTGCGGCAGGATGAGCGGCCTCGCGCGTCTGAATCGCCGGCTGCCGAAGCCCAGCCCGTAACGGTTGAGGCAAGCTCTGCCGGCTGGGACGAGCCCGCAACGCGGCCTCGCGAGACAGGATCTGAAGACGTCAGCCAGAGGCTAGTTCCTCTTTGGCTTCGGCCAACGAGTCGCTAGCGACCAAGCCGGAGAGAAGCCGGGTACGACGGAGCCAAGGCAGGACAGGTTGTCCTCAGCCCGCTACAGAGTAGAGTCTACCAGCCGGGGCGCGGTGGGGACACCGCGCCCTACCTTGGCGGAAACCATTTTTCGCGGGAATTTCCCAGGCCGCTGCGGCGGCACGTTCGATGAAAATATTCGCCCTGGAACTGTGAAAAATTCAACAGTAGGGACGCGCTGCCGCGTGTCCGCAACGGGAAATCCAACACGGACACGGAGTTTCGTCCACGATTGACGTGCTTTTCGTCAATCGTCGGCCCGGTTCTGCCTTAAGTTGACATCGATGAGCACCGCGTCCCTGCCGGATCAGGTTATACGCCCAACCGAATTTTTTCACAGCTCCGCTTAGCAAAAGGGGGGCGCGAATGACAACGGTCGCGGAGCGCCAGGGGGTTGTCCGTTTAGCTTTCCCAAACTCATCAACACAACCCCCTGAAGGCTCCGCGACCGCGTGAAATCTTCTCAAGATTTCACCTTCGCCTTCTTTCCCCGCCTTTTTAAGGGGGATTTTCAGAGGAGAATTCCGCCGATGACCATCGCACAACTTGAAACCGAGATCGATCAGATTCTTCACGCGAACCACTCCGATCCCTTCCATATTCTCGGCGTTCACCCTATTGAAGGCGGTGCAGGCGCAGCTCGGGGCCTGGCCATTCGCGCCTTTTTGCCGGAAGCTCTTGAAGCGCGGGTTATCATTTTCGGCCAGCCTGATTCTCCGCTGCCGATGGAAAGAGTTCGCCCCGAGGGGTTCTTTGCTCTTTTTCTCGAAGGCCGGACGTTACCCTTCAGCTATCAGTTACGCGTTTTGGATCATCAGGGTCAGACATTTCAATTCATCGATCCGTACATTTTCCCGCCGGTTCTCTCTGATTTTGACTTGCACTTGATGGGAGAAGGCAGCCATTACAAGAAGTATGAAAAGCTCGGAGCGCACCTCCGCGTTCTGGATGGCGTGAGCGGCGTGCAGTTCGCCGTCTGGGCGCCCAACGCCCGCCGCGTGAGCGTCATTGGCGACTTCAATCGCTGGGACGGCCGCCGCCATCCCATGCGGGTGCGCGGCGGTACAGGGATCTGGGAACTGTTCATTCCCGGATTGGCTGAAGGCGCCCTGTACAAGTTTGAGATCAAGGCGCGCCACAGCAATTATCTGGCTGAGAAGGCTGACCCGTACGGCTTTTTCTTTGAGCAGCCGCCGAAGACGGCCTCGGTGGTTCATGACTTGCACCGCTACGAATGGAACGATCAGGAGTGGATGCAGGCGCGGCCGCGCCGGAACTGGTTGGAGTCTCCCATCGCCATCTATGAAGTCCATTTGGGCTCGTGGATGCGGGTGCCCGAGGACAACAATCGTTACCTGACCTACAACGAGCTAGCCGACCGCCTCATTCCTTATGTGAAAGAGATAGGCTACACCCATATTGAGCTGATGCCGCTGGCTGAGCATCCGTTTGACGGATCGTGGGGCTACCAAGTCATCGGCTATTTCGCGCCTACCAGCCGTTTCGGGACGCCGGAAGAGTTCACTGCTTTCGTGGATCGCTGCCATCAAGCGGACCTGGGCGTGTTGCTCGATTGGGTGCCCGCCCACTTCCCCAAGGACGGGCATGGACTGGGCTATTTCGATGGTACCCATCTGTATGAGCATTCGGACCCAAGGTTGGGCGAACATCGAGAGTGGGGGACATTGATTTTCAACTACGGCCGTAACGAGGTGCGCAATTTCCTTCTCTCGAATGCACTATTTTGGCTGGATCGGTATCATCTCGACGGACTGCGCGTGGATGCCGTAGCATCCATGATCTATTTGGACTACTCCCGCCAGCCGGGCGAATGGATTCCCAACCAATATGGCGGCAACGAGAATCTCGAGGCCATCGACTTCATCAAGCGGTTCAATGAACTCGCCCACCACTACCATCCTGGTATATTGACGGTCGCCGAGGAATCGACGGCATGGCCTGCAGTCTCGCGGCCGGTTTACCTGGGCGGGCTCGGTTTCAGCTTGAAGTGGAACATGGGCTGGATGAACGACATGCTGGTTTACTTCTCGAAAGATGCCATTCACCGAAAGTTCCACCACAACACCCTGACCTTCGGGTTGATCTATGCCTTCACGGAAAACTTTACGCTACCGCTGTCGCACGACGAGGTGGTCCACGGCAAGGGTTCCTTGCTGAGCAAAATGCCGGGCTACTTCCTGGAAGACAAGTTCAGCAACTTGCGGCTGCTCTATGGCTACATGTACGGACATCCCGGAAAAAAGTTGCTTTTCATGGGCGGGGAGTTTGGCCAGGGAAATGAATGGAACCACAACCAAAGCCTCGACTGGGACTTGCTGCGCTGGCCTCTGCACCAGCAATTGCAGCACTTCGTCAAGGACCTGAACCGGCTCTATCGCTCGCAGCCCGCCTTGTATGAAGTGGACTTCCACTACATGGGATTCGAGTGGATCGACTTCCACGACTCAGACAACAGCATCGTGACCTTCTTGCGCCGGGCCAAGAACCCGGATGAGTTTGTTGTCTTTGTTTTCAATTTTACGCCGGTGGTACGCGAAGGTTATCGCATTGGCGTGCCTACCGGAGGTTTCTACGCAGAGCTGCTGAACAGTGATTCAGGTATCTATGGCGGCCAAAATATTGGAAACGCCGGAGGATTGCCAGCCGGCCATTTCCCCTGGCAAGGCCGGCCTTACTCACTGCAGTTAACAGTGCCGCCACTGGCGGTGGTGGTGTTAAAACGGGAATGAACCCAGCAGCTGAGCCAGCGCGGCAGACCCAGAGCCCAGTCAAAGCCCCGTAAGTCATGTGTTACGACACAACCCTTGCTGACGCGCGGGCTACTGACCGGAGCCTCGGCCTGTTCAGTAGCCCGACCGTAAGGCAGAGGCCGGGAACTTTGACGGGGCCCTGAGACCAGCGCAACTTGCGAAGAGTTCAAAGCTATGAAACTCTAGCTTCGGCTGCCCAGTTGATCTAATGCCGGGAAAAGAGGGAAACAATGAAGCGGTCTAGTCTCAAGACTTACAAAGGGTATCACTGGATTGTAAAGGATCCTGACTACGTGAACGGAAGACTCGCTATTCGCGGAACGCGACTGCCAGTGTCTTTGATACTTCAGTGTTTGGGAGAAGGCATGACCGTCCGGGAAATTAAGAGGACTTACACCGACTTTCCTGATGAGGCGCTAAGAGAGGTCATGCTCGTGGCTGCCCAGGCGCTGGAAGAAGAGCATGTGGCTGCTTGACGTGAATGTTCCCGCCATACTTGCGGCCTTCCTGTCGAGACGAGGCATTGCCTGTGCACGTACAGATCGGCAAGGATGGACCCACCTCAAGAATAGCGATCTTGTCGAGGCTGCCGTTCAGCAGGAATTCCAGTGTCTGCTGACTCGGGACAAGCTGTTTGGGGAATCCGCTGCACGCTCGTTGAAACGCCATCCAGGATTTGCGGTCGTGTTATTGTCTCTCCGACAAGGCAGAGAGCATGAGTATCTTGCTGCCTTCGAGAAGCAGTGGGAGAAAAATGCCATTGAACCCGTTCCGGGCAAGATGATTGTCTGGCCTTAGGGCTCAGCTTCAGTTCTTCCATGCCCATCGGTTATTTATCCCTCGTCCTCCACGCCCATCTTCCGTTTGTCCGCCATCCGGAGCAGCCCTCTTTTTTGGAGGAAGATTGGCTCTTTGAGGCCATGACGGAATGCTATATTCCGCTGATCTCCGTTTTGCGCAGAATAGCGGAAGACGGCGTGCCCTGCCGCCTCACACTCTCCATCTCGCCGACGCTGGCGGAAATGCTCGACGATGCACTGCTGCAAACGCGCTATCGGCGCTACCTGGAAGGCCGGCTGGAGCTTGCCGATCAGGAAGCGCAGCGCACGCGTCACGATCTGGCGCTTCACCCGCTGGCACACATGTATCAGCAGCGCTTTGGGTCAGCGCGGCAGCTATTCGACCAGTGCGGCGCCAACCTTCTGCGTGCCTTCAGGGAACTGCAGGACGAGGGCCTACTCGAAATCATCACCTGCCCGGCTACCCATCCCTTCCTGCCGTTTGTGTCAAGGCCAGAGGCTCGCTATGCACAACTGGCCATCGCGCGCGAGACCGGTGAACACCACTTCGGAAAATCGCCCCGCGGGCTCTGGCTGGCAGAATGCGGCTACGAACCCAGCTTGGAGCCGCTGATTCGGAAAAGCGGCTTTGCGTACTTGGTTCTCGATGCCCACGGTCTGCTGTTCGGCACTCCGCGGCCGCCTGGCGGAATTTTCGCGCCAGTGAAGACTCCGGAAGGGCTCGTTGCCTTTGGCAGGGACCTGGAGTCCAGCCGCCAAGTGTGGAGCTCGCGGGGCGGCTATCCAGGAGATCCTGACTACCGCGAGTTCTACCGCGACCTGGGCTACGACGGCCGCTACGAGTCCTTGCGCCCCTACTTGCATGCAGACGGCGCCCGTCGAAATCTGGGCATCAAGTACCATCGCATCACAGGTCCCGGCGATCTGGGACAACGCGCGCTGTATCATCGGGGAAGAGCCCTCGCTAAAGCCGAAGAACACGCCCGGCATTTTGTACTGAGCCGTCAGGGACAGATCGCCTCTCTTCGGCAAACCCTGGGCCAGCCGCCGGTCGTCGTCTCGCCCTACGACGCCGAGCTGTTCGGCCATTGGTCGTTTGAGGGACCCCTCTTTCTCGATCAAGTCATTCGAAAGACCGCATCAAACCCATCCCATTTCAAGCTGGCCGCACTGAGCGAGATTTTTGAGGAATATCCAAACCCGATTTGCCAGCAACCTGCGGCTTCCTCCTGGGGCGAGCAGGGCTATCAACAGGTGTGGCTCAACGAGCGAACCCAGTGGCTTTACCGTCACCAGCATCAGGCAGAACGAAGCATGGTGGAGCTGGCCACCCAGTTTCCCGAAGCCGAAGGCGTGCTGTTGAGAGCGCTGAACCAAGCCGCTCGGGAACTCCTGCTCGCGCAGAGCAGCGACTGGCCGTTCCTCATCAGCCGGCAAACCGCGGTGCCTTATGCGATGCGCCGCTTCCGAAGCCACATTCAGAGGGTCCGGCAACTCTGCGAACAAATCTCCACTGGGGCAATTGAGGAACCCTGGCTGCAGTCGCTCGAGGCACACGACAGCGTTTTCCCGAGGATAGATTACCGGCTGTTTTGTGGAAGGAACGAGGCTACATGAAGGCTGCGGTGAATAACCTCAACAAAAAGCAGCAACGAACTGGCACCGAACGAATGGGGGTCTTGTAAGCTGGTGAGCCGCAGAGGAATCGAACCTCTAACCTACTGATTAAGAGTCAGTTGCTCTGCCAATTGAGCTAGCGGCCCGGATGTTAAGGCGTGTTTTTTGAAGCTGTTGCAGACAAGACTAAAGCGTTGCGGGAAACCTGATTCTTGCGGTAACCCCCTGTAGTAACCCCATCCCAGCGATATTCGGCCATCCGACTGAAAGCCAGCTTTACGTATTCTTCTTGAGTGTGGCAGTAGCGCATTCCCATTTGAATATCACCGTGGCCAGCGATCCTACAGAGCGTGTAGGGGTCGCAGCCGGAAGCGCCGAGTATACTTAAGAAAGTATGGCGAAAGCAATACGGTTCAAAGTATT
>JAKEER010000425.1 GCA_022616615.1 Acidobacteriota bacterium | reverse complement strand
GCCTCAGCGACGCTCTTGCTTTCGGCTAGCCCGCTGCTGAGGATGACCTTAACCTCTGGGTTAATTCTCTGCAGAACGCGAGTTGTCGCCAGGCCATCCATCAACGGCATCATCATATCGATCAGGACTGCCTCAATGTCTTCCTTGTGCATGACGTAAAGCGCTACGGCTTCGGGACCATCGCACGCCGTCAACACGCGATAGCCGAATGCCTCCAGAGTCGTCCTGACGGTCTCACGAACAGCCTCTTCGTCATCCACGACTAGAATCATCTCATTGTGACCGGCAAGCAGATTGGGCGTGACCGAGGCATCTTGTGCCAAATGCTCGGAGGCAATTGATGCGAGATAGATACTGAATTGCGTCCCTTTGCCCGGCTCGCTGTAGACGTTAATGAACCCGCCGTGATTTTTCACTATTCCCAAGACGGTCGAAAGTCCGAGCCCGGTGCCTTCTCCTTGCTCTTTCGTGGTGAAGAACGGATCGAAGATTCTGTCCAGAATCTTGTGAGGAATTCCTATTCCGGTATCAGTCACAGTGATCAGCACATATGGACCGGGTTTGGCTTCAGGATTCATCCGCGTATAGTGCTCATCTAGGTCGACGTTCTCCGCCGCGATTGTCAGCACTCCGCCCTGGGGCATAGCGTCACGGGCATTGACACAGAGGTTCATCAGCACCTGATGTAGCTGCGTCGGATCGCCGTTGATTGTCGCGAGATCGGGCGGCAGCGAATGTTTGATAGTAATGTTCTTTGGAAAAGTCTCGCTAACTACTTTGGCGATCTCCTTGATCAGGTGTTTGGGCTGCAACACCTTCTTCTGCCCCGCGGCGCCTCTGGCGAACGAGAGCACCTGTTTGACCAACTCGCTGCCACGCTGAGCGTTTACAACCATCAATTCCAATAAACATTTACTGCTTTCGTCGGTGATCTTCAGTTGGAGCATCTGCGCGGCCATCATAATCGGTGAGAGAACATTATTGAGGTCGTGTGCTATGCCGCTGGCCAGCGTGCCGATGCTTTCCAGCCGCTGGGCGCGGAGGAACTGCGCCTCGAGCTTCTTTTGCTCCGTGACGTCCGTGTTGATTGCAAGGATTGATTTCGGATTGCCGCTGGTATCGCGGACCAGAGTACAGCGGCTTTCTGTGATGATTTCCCGACCGTTTTTTGCGACTTGGCGCAGTTCGCCTCTCCATTCTCCTCTCTCGATCACCGCACGCTTGGTCTGGGCGAACTGGGACGCGTCGCCACCAAAGATCAACTCCTTCGGATCAAGCCCGATGGCCTCTTCCGCCGTCCAGCCGTAGATGTCCTTGGCGCCTTGATTCCAGAAATGGATGCGATCATCAAGGTCACAGACGAGAATCGCGTCCCGCGCGTGGTTGAGCAAAGCCGCGTGTTCAATC
The DNA here is from genome assembly GCA_022616615.1 of Acidobacteriota bacterium. GTDB lineage: Bacteria > Acidobacteriota > Terriglobia > Versatilivoradales > Versatilivoraceae > VFZK01. The sequence goes on along the minus strand of JAKEER010000425.1, from coordinate 4,567 downwards.
AACCTTTCCTCCGTACGCCTGCGCTCGGTGACATCGCGCAGAATGACTGTGAAGAGCTTCTGGCCGCCCGCTTCGATTTGCGAGATCGAAGCCTCTATCGGGAACTCTTCACCACTGGCTCGCAGACCGAAGACCGCGCCGAGCGATCCCATCGAGCGTTTCGTCACGCTGGTGTGACCGAATTCCACGATGTGCTGACGATGGGCACTGCGGAACCGCTCGGGGATGAAGCGGTCAAGCGGCAGCCCGATGGCTTCGACGGCGGAAGATTGAAACATCCGCTCGGCCGCGGCATTGAAAACCAGGATGCGTTGATCGGCATCCGTGGTGATGATGGCGTCCATTGCCGACCCGATGATACCGGCTGCCCGCGCCTCGCTGTCGCGCAGCGCTGCCTCAGCATGCTTCCGTTCGGTGATGTCAAGACACGAACCGATGTAACCGGCGAAGTGGCCATCCGGGGCCAGGCGCGGGACGCCGATATCCAGCAGCCAGCGATACTCGCCGTCATATCGTCTGAGCCGGTACTCCATCCTGAAATTCCGGCGCGCGTCGAACGACGTAGTGTAGATCTCCAGGCAGTGCGCCAGGTCATCGGGGTGGATGCCTTCGGTCCAGCCATTACCCAGTTCTTGTTCTAGGGTCCGGCCGGTAAAATCGAGCCACGGTTTGTTGAAATAATCGCAGAGCTTGTCGGTACTCGACATCCAGATCATGATTGGTGCGGCGTCGGCCATCTGGCGGAAGCGCGCTTCGCTTTCACGTAATGTCTCTTCTGCCTGTTTGAGCGCGGTGAGGTCGATGAGCGCCGTTCTGAAAGTGGTTGCTTGTGGCTCGGCAGAATGAATTTGCAGGCTCTCCAGTCGCACCGAGATCAGGTCACCGCCTTTCACCTTCAGGCCCAGCTCCGTGACTACTTTTTCGTTGCCCCGCTGCGTGCATTGCTGTAAATGTTCGAGAACCCTGCCGGTATCGCGCTTAGCTACAAAAGCGATGAGCGGCATGCCGAGCAGGAGAGGCCGCTCTATCCCGAGCATGGCAGCGGCTGTTAGATTGATTTCCTGAATGACTCCCTGGTGATCGAGTGAGAGGTAGCCGACCGGGGCGAAGTCGTAGAGGTTGGCATAACGGTCGCGAGTCTCTTCCAGGAGCCTGTGAGTTTCGTACAGCTCCCGGTTTTGCATCTCCAGCTCGACATGACGCACTTTTAAGGTGTGGATCAGGTGTTGAATTTCATCGACAGCCGGCGCCAGAGGGTCGGCTTCCCTATTTAGCATTGTTCTTTCTTCTGCCCGCAGCGTCTGAAGCTCCTGCTCAAGCTCAAGCCTGGTCATGTTCGAATAGTCCTTCATCCGCTGGCCTCCCCGAAATTCCTGAGAGCAAATACATCCTGAGGCTTCGATTTATCTCTGATGCTCTCATCCAATGACGCGCCTTTGAGAAAGGCAACTTTAAGGGAGACGAAAAAACACATCTCCCCTAAGACACTTACCTGTCTGCCGCCGGATTTCAGAGCGTGAACTCTTTCTAGAAATTCAGACCGCTTACCCCGAGCTGTAGACCTGATAATACTTTACCAGAATTCTTAAAAAATGTAGATATTTGAATAGGCGCTGCGTGCATTCACTGAAGCTTTTGCAAATCGCAACAAAATTCCGGGATCAAATGGTGCTTTACTTAGATCAATTCATGTTCACGACCGTAAAAAATACCCACGAGAATGACCACCGCATGCCTCGGCCCATCCGCGCCTGTAGGTCACGTACACATCCAGAGCTATCAAAATACTGGCTTTCTCGCTATCAATCCGTTCGAGCGCCAAACGCTGTAACAGCATTCTCGATGATCGGCGCTTGAATTGCTCTTCTCGACAGAAGGAGGACTAACTTATGGAACGAATGAAAATTCTCATTGGATACAATGGGTCGCAATGCGCCGAAGCGGCGATCGTTGATCTCAAAGCCCGGGGCTTCCACGCAAGGTGGTTGTTTGTGAAAGCGGTGGTCTGCTGGCCATTCAACCGGACCTTGTAAGCGTCTCCGGGGACCTGGATCTAATAGTCGTTCCACGTAGGTGTTTAGAACTAGTAGGCGAAAAATGTAACGGTAAGAGCGCCGGAACGATGGCCTTGGTGTAGGCGGTGGGCATTATTGCCCACAGTGGTGAATTTTTCTTTGGCCGTTGCGGATGAGTACGAGTTGCATCGCTCTTTGTTCAGTCATGTGAAGCTTATCAAGCCAGAACAAATTCGGCACGTCTCTTGCTTAAGTTACAACCGGCAGCGTGCTAGTAACAGCAAGCATCGGTGTCTAATAGTAGTCACTGGTGTTTAGTATTGGACACGGTGTTCAATACTAGACACTCACTACGCAGTAGAGAATTCATGTTCGGCGGCGGGCAACGCCCTCGCAGCGGATTCCTTTCCATGATCACGCTTCGGACAAGAACACACGTTGACGGGCTCACGGGGGAGCAGGTCTATGGTTTTCTTATGAACGCCACGGACCGCGAATATCAAGAGTGGTGGCTGGGAGTCCACCTTCAGCTGGTCACCCTCAAACGCTGCCCGAACAACGTTGGCAAAATCGTCTACATGGACGAGTTCATCGGTGAGTACCGAGTCAAGATGACCGGAGTTGTCGTCGAAGCGATCCTCGGCAAGAAGCTTGTTTGGCAACTGAAGAAAGGTGTGCGGTTGCCGGTTCGCCTCTCCTTGAAGCTGGACGATGACGAAGCGGGAGTGTTCATCACGCATACGATCCGGGTCGGATTCGAGGGTCTTGGAAGCGCGCTGGATATGGCTTTCCGCATGTACTTTTCCGGGAAGTTTGCAGCGGCAATGGACGAACACGTGAAGGCGGAGTTCCCAAAGTTGCGCGATATGCTGGCACGGACTGCCGGCACCTCACCGGTAGCCTCGTCGTAGGGGCCATCAGTGGATCGGCAGCCAAAGTCGAACTCCGGGAGAGGCTTGGACGTCGAACTGCCGCCGAACCATGCGCTGAAGCAGACGGCCGCCGCCTTCTTCGTTTCTGGGAGTTCATGGCTTACTCGGGCGGCGGCCGCTGCTGAGTTCGATCGTTCGGCGGCATTCGCCCCTCATGTGAAAGAGCATGGCATGGTATGGCAGACGTGAGACGGTGGACTCGACAGTTGGATGATAAGCGAAGCCGGAGAATCGTGTTTCTCTCGCATTGCCTGCTGAACGAGAACACGCGCTATCTCGGCGGCGCCTGCCGACCCGGGGCCGTTCGGGAGCTTGTCCAAGCGTGTCTCGATAGCGGGCTCGGGATCGTACAGATGCCGTGTCCCGAGGAGCACGCCTGGGGCGGCGTGCTCAAGCGGCGCTTGCTGTGGTTCTTTGGTTCGAAGGGGAGACTGCGGTATTGGCTGCGGAACGTCCTGCTTCCTGTGTTGCTCTGGTACACCCGGCGCGTTTACGGGAAGATCGCGAGGCAAGTGGCCGATCAGGTCGCGGACTATCAATCGTCCGGTTTCACCGTGGTCGGGATCGTCGGGGTAGATGGCTCCCCTTCCTGCGGTGTCCGCCGGACGATTGACATGAAGCGGAGCTTGGAGTTGGTTGGGCAGCTTCCCCCGACTGCCGATGCAGGGGACATGAACACTATCATCCGGGCTTGTCTCGCTGAGGGAAGCGGCATCTTTCTCGAGCTTCTCCGGAAGGAGATTGAGCGACGCGGGTTGGGCGTTCCGTTCCTCGCCCATGACCTTATTGCCGAACTCCAAGGGAGTGCCGCGCCTCTCCCTCTCTGAAGGCGGCAACCGGACGACGAGAACGATTCAGGCTTATGTCATATATGACGTGCCCCACGAGGCGCGAGGATGAAATGAAATAGTGATCAATTCGATCAGTGTTTCCATAGCCCATATCAGGTGGGCGATGAGTCTTTAGGTCGTAGCATTTGCCGGATGCTCGGCATATGTGAAAAAGCTGACCTTAAAAGGTAACCGTGAGGCGCGATGCAGGCCGCCGAGATGCGGTGCTTGAACTGAGAGATCGCATGGTGAGTCCAAACGAAGCCTGTTCTTGTTGCTGCTGTTTGAGTGAAATCAACCTCTCATCCAGACCGCGGCACTCTTCTGTGATCCGCGCGCGCCTCTCCTTGAGGTCGCCGAGTTCAATTACGCCGGACTGATACGCATCAATCACTCGTTGGCTCTCGCAGTTCTCTTTGGTATGGGCGTTCATTCTGCTTTAAAATCACCTTTCACCTTTGCTTTCTTTCTTGTGAATTAGCCAGTAAGCAAAAGTTTCCGATAGCTAGGGGCAAGCGCAGCGCAGCCAAACCCTGGAGATCGATCCGACATTGTCACGCATCCTCAAAGGATGCGAGATTGGAATGGGGAGAAATGAATAGGACCATTGTTACGAAGTTTCTGACCGCAACTTTAGTTGGGCTGTTACTCTCAACTCTCCTTTTAAGAGCCAATCCCCAAGAGCGTAACCTGAAGGCTATTGAGGAATCACTCAAAGATGATGTTCCGCGTGTGCTCTGCCTAAACAAGAATTTCGCGACGGCCGGGCAGCCAAAGGCCGAAGCCTTTG
>JAKEER010000049.1 GCA_022616615.1 Acidobacteriota bacterium | reverse complement strand
GCTAGGGCCTCTCACGACGGGACTGGGCGAAATTTACCAGTTCACAGTTGAAGGGGAAGGCTATACGCCGATGGAGCTTCGCACGATCCTGGACTGGGAAATTGCCTATCGGTTGCGGTCTGTCCCCGGAGTCGTGGAAGTGAACACCTGGGGCGGAAAGGCGCAGCAATATCATGTGTTGATCAACCCTCAAAGCCTGATCGCCTACCGCCTGTCTCTGGCCTCCGTCTTTGAGGCATTGGAGAAAAACAATGCGAACGTCGGCAGCGGCTACGTGGAACGGAACCAGGAACAATACATCATTCGAGGCGAGGCACTGATTTCCAGCATCCACGATATTGAGAACATTGTTGTCGGCCACAACCGCGAAGGTGTCCCCGTTTTTGTAAGGAATCTGGGCACCGTGGAAAAAGGTTCGATGTTGCGAATCGGCGCGGCGACAGAAGACGGCCGTCGGGAGACTGTGATCGGACTCGTCCAGATGCTGGCAGGCGCCAATGCCCGCGAAGTGGTGGAGCGCGTCAAAGCCGAAGCGGCAAAGATCCAGACCTCTCTTCCTCCAGGCGTCGCTATTCGACCTTTCTACGATCGGGCTCAATTTGTCGATCGCGTTCTGCGCACCGTGACCGTGAATCTCATGGAAGGTGGATTGTTGGTCATCGCCGTCCTTTTTGTCCTTCTGGGAAGCTTTCGAGGTGGCCTAGTGGTGGCACTGGCGATTCCGCTTTCGATGCTGTTTGCGTTCATCGGCATGTACTACCTCGGCATCTCGGGAAACCTGATGAGCCTGGGAGCAATTGACTTCGGGTTGATCGTCGATGGGTCGGTTGTAATGATGGAAAACATTCTGAGGAAGCGATCTGAGAATCCAGAGACACCCATTCTGGAACTCGCCCGGCAAGGTGGGCGCGAAGTGGCTCGCCCCGTGTTCTATGCCGTCTTAATTATCACTCTGGTTTACCTCCCCATCCTGGCGTTGACCGGAACTGAAGGTAAGCTGTTCCGCCCCATGGCGATTACGGTCATCTTCGCGTTGCTGGGGTCACTCATCGTTGCCATGACGGTGGTGCCAGTGTTGGCCTCCTTTCTGTTTAAAAAGAAGCCTCGAGGAGCAGCAAAGGATCATGAGACCTGGTTGGTTCGCCTCACTCGCAGACGCTACACCCGAGTTCTGCAGTGGACGATGGACCATCGCGGGGCTACGGCCTTACTGGCTCTCGCAGTGTTGGCCGTCACCCTATTTCTTGGCTGGAGACTTGGCACTGAGTTTGTGCCGGAACTGGATGAAGGTGACATTGTCATCAACGCACTTCGCTTGCCCAGTGTATCGATGTCTGAATCCGTTGCCTCTTCACTGATGATTGAGCGTGTCTTGAAGCAGTTTCCCGAGGTCGCGCTCGTGGTGTCACGGACCGGAAGTCCCGAGGTGGCTACGGACTTGATGGGCATTGAACTGTCGGACATCTTCATCACCTTGAAGCCTCGCAACCAATGGACCACCGCCAAGACGAAGGAAGAACTGATCGAGAAGATGGAAGATCGACTGGCGCATGAGATTCCCGGAGTCGGAATCAGCTTTACCCAGCCAATCGAAATGCGTTTCAACGAGTTGGTGGCGGGCGTCAGGTCCGATATCGGTGTCAAGGTGTTTGGCGACGATCTCGACGTCTTGAAATCGAAGGCTGATCAAGTTGTCCGTGTGCTGAGCTCGATTTCAGGCGCAGCCGACGTAAAGGCCGAGCAGGTCGCCGGACTGCCCATGGCACGAATCGTTGTCGATCGAAATGAAATCGCCCGGTACGGGATCAATGCCTCGGAGGTGCTCGACGCCGTGGAAGCCATTCGGGCCGGCCGGAACGTTGGCACCATCTATGAAGGCCGCAAGCGTTTCGATCTGGTGGCGAGATTTACTGATGCGGTTTCAAAAGATCTGGAGTCGTTATCACAAATTCCGGCTGGCGGAAGTAATGGCCAGCAGATCCCACTGGGACAACTGGCCAAGCTTGAGTATGCGACCGGACCAGCCCAGATCAGTCGTGAACAGATCCAACGCCGCATCGTCGTGGAGTCAAACGTCCGGGGGAGAGACTTGGGCGGATTCGTGCGGGAAGCGCGAGCCCGAGTGGGACGTGACGTGAAGCTCGATCCAGGCTATTACCTGGAATGGGGCGGGCAGTTTGAAAACCTGCAGCGGGCGTCCGCCCGCCTTATGCTCGTGGTTCCGCTGACGCTCGCCTTGATCTTCAGTCTGCTCTATTTTGCCTTCAAGTCGGCCAAGGTCGCTCTCATCATCTTCCTCAATATCCCTTTCGCAGCGACAGGCGGAGTTTTCGCGTTGGCACTGCGTGGCATGCCGTTCAGCATTTCTGCTGCGGTCGGCTTCATTGCGCTGTTCGGTGTGGCCGTATTGAATGGCGTCGTGTTGCTGAGCTATGTCCGGAGCATTCAGGAATCCGGCAAGCCGGCAGGTGAGGCCGCTTATGAAGGCGCGCAAGTCAGATACAGACCCGTGATGTTGACGGCGTTGGTTGCGAGCCTGGGATTCATCCCGATGGCTCTTTCCCACGGCATGGGCGCCGAAGTGCAAAGACCGCTCGCAACGGTTGTTATCGGAGGCTTGATAACTTCAACGGCACTGACGCTCCTGGTCCTGCCAACGGTCTATGCGTGGGTCTTCCGCGCCAGGGTCCCATCTGCGTTCAGTTGATTGCGTCGAGTTGCCACCGCGTGTCGGTCCTCTCCCCGTCTGCCCAACGTCTCCAAGCTCAGGGCGCAAAGCCCAGCATACAATCTGCGGGCGAAGCTGCAAAAACGGCGGGCTTTTCGTCGCCTGCAGCCGCGTTGGGCGGCTTGCAGTGGCCGCAAAAGCAACCACCTTTGACGCGGTTAGCATCCCGCGACTCCCTGCATGAGCGCTAAGATGATCGCGATGCTTTACATCGTGCGCGCGCCGGCGCCTGTTCACTGTCAGGCGGTTGATACATTCTCGCGCAAACTGAGTCCCTGAAGGAAGCTGCGCATCGCCTCTGCGACTTCGCGCGGCTTCTCCGTCGTCTAACGCGACACCCTGGGGCAATGCAAGCGAATGTGCTGCCTACTCCACCTTGGTGGCTATCCACCACGTCGTGCCTCCCGCATCCTTCACCCCGCCGCGTTTGTCTTCGTCTTCCTTCTTCACGGGTTCTTGCACCGATGCGGCACCCGCTTCAAGGGCGCGCCTGTATGCCGCGTCAACGTCCTTGACGTAAACGTGCACGTAAGAGGGGACAGGCGGCCACCCGTCGCCTCCGTCTGCGATCATGACTACGGTGTCGTCGATCCGAACCTCTGCGTGCATGAGTTTCCCGGCGGCATCGGAGAACCGGCGCAGTTCAACGGCGCCGAAGACGCTCTTGAGGAACTCGATGGTTCCACTCGCGCCATCGACAATGAGATACGGTGAGACGGTACTATAGTTGTTCGGTTTGTACGACGTGCTCATGAATCCTCCGTGGCATGTCCTGCGGCGCCCCTGCGCCGTTGTTAGACGGTGGTATCTAGCTAGCTAGCTAGCCTAGCTAGCCTGCACCCGCACTATTTCCGCCGAGATTGCTGACGATCCGCTGTCAAACCCGGATCACTGTCGCGTACTCTTCTTCGCTGACACCCTGCGTCGCTCGCTCTCTAACTTCCTTCTGCGTGGCGAAGATGACTTCGTGCTGCCGCCGACCCTCTTCAGTCAGGTCGAACTCTTCAGAGACGCTGCTCTGTTCGACCCAGCCACGCTCAGTGAGGCGGGTCATGATGTCGTCGAAGTTGGGTGCGTCAACAAAGACACTCATGCTCTCAAAGATCCGTTCTCTGCTCGTGCTGTCGATTTCTTTGAGCATGTTGAGAACCTGCCAATCAAAGCGCGAAACTCCATTGGCAGCCTGCGCCTTGTTTATCTGACCTGTAAACAGATTGTCGGCCTGTTTGAGGCAGTCTCCGATCGGTAGTTTGCGATTCGTGACTTGGTCTATTTCGATACTCCTGCTTACTTCCGCGCCGTTTGACGGTCACGCTCAAGGGCGCGCCCCTTGCGGTTGGTCGTTTTTCTGCAGCCAAGCCAATACTTCGTCGGCGTTCTCGTCGGGCGGGAACACCGGATAGAAGACGTGCTCGATTCGGGCATCGTGTGCAATGAGTGTCAGTCGCTTGAATAGCTCCATGCCTGCGACCGTGAACGCCGGTAATCGCATGATGCTCTTCAGCCGTAAGGAACTATCGCTCAGCAGCTGAAAGGGCAAGTGCAGCCTGTCTCTAGCTTCGCGCTGATACTCCGAGGTCTGCGTGCTCAATCCGAATACGCCAGTGTTCAAGGCTTGGAGTTCGGAATAGTGGTCGCGGAAGCTACAAGACTGAGGGGTACAGCCTCGCGCACCAGGAATCCCGTCCCACCCGTCAGGTAACGGAACGTCTGGACGCCTCGTCATCGGGTACACGTAGATCACCCAGCGTCCGTGCAGTTGCCGCAGATTGACTAGCGAGCCATCGGTACTTTGAAGTTCGACAGCAGGCAAGACAGAGCCAAACAGATGGCTGGCAGCACCGTCATCGACCGGTACGGGGAGATCCTCGGGAAACTGAGTGAGATTTATACTCATGAAACTCCTTGCGAACTGAACGCCTTACGACTTCCGGGTGAGCCGCCGCGCTTCTCAGCGGTCGCCTCGACCCTGTTGCTAGCTGGCAGTTAGTCACCTTGCTGATACCAGGCATACCGTTTTCCGTTCCAGTAGACCAAGGCGCTTGCCGACTCAGTCTTGATGACCATAAGGGCGTCGCCCCAAAGCGTCGGCGGTGCGCTTTCGTCGGCACCGCGTTCAACCACCCCTCGTGGGTACAGATGCCATGCGTCCATCCAGTTGAAATCGTCGCCTCCGTTACCGAATTTGCGACCTGCCCCAAGAATGATCGCGGACTTGGCTCCAGCATGAACAATTGCTATTCCAGTCTTTCTTGAATCTCGATTCTTAACGAGAACTGCCGTGTCGGTTCGGCCGTCTCCGTTGAAATCTCCATGGACATAGAAGGGATTCAAATGAGAAATAAGCGCATACCGCTTTGCTGCGGCGTCGTTCTCGAAGACTCGTAACACCTGCGGAGAAAGGCTGCTCGAAAGCTGAAACGATAAGTCGTCCGGCCCAGCTGCAAAGGAGGCACGGCAACCCGTTACTGCGACAGCGAGTATGAGTAGAGTGAGCATATTGCCAGCTAACAGATCAGGGTTCAGCCGCTGGCGCTTTCCGCCAGTCGGCCGCAACCCGTGTTGAACGAAGCCGCTGTCGCGGCAGGTGGTGATCAGATCTACTGTACTGGCCACACTCTGCGCTGGCATTGCCTCTCATAAGGTACCTCCTTGAGGCGACTTACTGACTCCATCCCCGCAACCCAAGGAGGGACACCATGACCCCACTGCAACAACGCAGGATCGAAGACCTGCAGCTGCGCGGCAGGTCGGCGCGCGCCTAGCACATCTATGTCCGGGCCGTCCGCCAACTCACCCAGCCTTACCACAAGCCGCCCGATCAGATCAGCGACGAAGAACTCCGCCCGTACTTTCTCTACGTCAAGCATGTGAAACACGGGTCGCGCCGCGGCACCACCCTCGCCCGGTGTGGCCTCAAGTTCTTCTCTAAGCGCACGCTGCAACCCTCACTGGCCACGCCCCAGCGGGTGCGCCCGCCCAGAGAAAAAAAGCGGCCCGTCGTCCTCCGCCGGAAAGAAGTCAGACCGGTTCTCTCGCAAGTCCGATCGCTGCGCGATCGGACTTGCCTCACCCCCCTCGACTCCTGCGGACTGCGTCTGCAGGAAGGCACTCCCCTTCAAGTCGGCGACCTCGACAGCGCTCGCCACCGGATTCACGTCCATCACGGCAAGGGCGGCCAGGATCGTTACCTCCCCTTACCCACTCCTCACCCACCCCTCACCCGACTCGACCTTGGAGCTGCTTCGCCAGTACTGGAAAACCCACGGCAACCCGGTCTGGATTTTCCCCGCTTCCGGACGCGGCGGCATTCATCGCTCCACCGCTATCTCTTCCGCGTGGCTCTAAGCCACAACCGCAGCCTCAAACTCGAAAACGGCCAGCCCCAGGCTTTCTTCTCCGTAGCCGCGCCGCACGAATTCTTATTTCGTTAGGCGTTTTGTCAATATCTTCCAGCGGAACACCCCGGCCCGAACGAAGACTCATTCTGGCCGATTCGATACGCTGTAGAAAACGGGGGTCGTTCGCGAGGCGGTAGTCAAACCAATCATCTTCCGATTCGAAACCGATGAGAATGCCCGCCGCTTTTCCATGCCGTGTGATCACGACCTCCTCTTTTTCTGCGACTCTCAAAAACTTCGACAGGTCATCCTTCACCTCAGACAGTGCCACCTTCTTCATTTTGATTCTCCCAGTCTTTCCAGCCAATCACTGGCTTTGGATTTTGGAATGACGGCCAGAATTTCGACGGTGTCTTCGGACACATCGTAGAAAACGCGGATCTCGCCAATCCGTAACCGGTATTCGGGCCGCTGAATTCCTCGAAGCCGTTTGATTCTGCTCTTGCTCTCCTTCAACGGCTCATGCCGCAAATGGATTTCAATGCTCTCTTTCACCTCCGAACGAATTGGCGCCTTGAGGTGCCGCAAATCTTCAAGGGCTTCCGGTGAAAGAATGATCGCGTACTTCATTTCTGGCCAGATTATAGCCAGAATAAGTCAAGGGCTGCAAATCGGGATCGTGGAATAAGGCTCAGTTCAGAAAACGCCTAACGGCTCTCGGCTAAGCTGCCCCGCCTCCCACTGCCGAGGAAGACGGAGACGCTGTTTCCAAAAAGAACGCGGTGGCGGGGTCAGCTTGAGCCGGCTGCTCATAGCCGTCGGTTCTTGTCCCTGTGTATCTCGGCTGTAGCCTTGTTTGCGGGCGCCGGGTTCATGCAGGAACGTCGACATACTCGACGTGACTGACGGGTTCGGGAATGGGTAAGCCGTCTTCCCGCAGGCCGCGGAGATGCATCTCTATGGCTTGGCGAATTTGCTGCTCCGTCTCTTCTCGAGTCTGACCGGTCGCGACGCATCCTGGAAGATCAGGAACATACGCCGCATAGTTGCTCTTTTCCTTTTCGATGACAATGGCGTAACGGATTTTGTGTCTTTTCATTTTTTCAGACCTGCCTGTTTGAGGATGCTGTTCAAGGTGCCGGGCGGAAGATCGTCGTTTGGTTTTCCCGCAACCGTAACTCGTCCCGCCGTCCCCGGATGCTTGAACTGGCGGTGGCTGCCTTCAGTCGCAACCAGATACCAGCCATTTCAGCAAGGTCAGCACATCACGCACCTTCATGCGTAGACTCTAGTGCGGACTTCGATGGCGGTCAACGGAAACGCCTAACGGATTGGGTTCAGCCGCTGGCGCTTTTTGCCAGTTGGCTGGAAACCGTGTTAGGCGCGGGACGGATTGACGAAGGAACGGGTGCCCAAAACTCTGACTTCGTGCTCTATCCTTCCTTCAAGCTTGTCCTTCTCAATCTCAAGGTCGTAGCGGGTCTGAAGATTCAGCCAGAAGCGTTCCGACAGTCCGAAGTATCGCGATAGTCTAAGGGCGGTGTCAGCACTTATTGAACGCTGCCGATGTACAATCTCGTTGATCCGCCGTGCCGACACACTGATGTCCTTTGCGAGCTGATACTGGCTGATCTCCATGGGCTTGAGAAACTCTTCCAGCAGGATCTCACCCGGATGAATCGGTACGGTTTTCTTCTTAGCCATGGACATGTGCTCCTTCAATGATAATCAACAATCTCCACCTCATAAGCGTCCCCTTCGCTCCAGCGAAAACACACTCGCCACTGGTCGTTGATGCGAATGCGGTACTGTCCTCTGCGTTCTCCGGAAAGCTTCTCCAGATGATTACGGGGGGGAATTCGAAGGTCGTCGAATTTTTCAGCGGCGTCCAGCAATGCAAGCTTGCGTTGCGCGGACCGTGTGAGGCCGGAGGAAAAACGAGGCGTGAACTGGCGCAGAAAGATCTTCTCGGTCTCGCTGGAACGGAAGCTCTTGATATCATGCATGACGACAGTAACGCTGCACGATATTATCGTCAAGCGTCATCACCTGCTCTTGCGCCTAACGGGGTTCAGGCGCGGCGCCGCACTAGCCTGGATTTCCACGGGGAACCATTCACCTAAGTTCTGGGCGGACTAGTTGGGCCATTGTAGGTGGTCAGACGTAATGATAAACCGTTCCACCAG
>JAKEER010000048.1 GCA_022616615.1 Acidobacteriota bacterium | reverse complement strand
TCTGCCTTAATCGTTCCGAGCTTGGGTACGGTCACCTGCCAAGCGCTCAGGATCTCCAGCAGCAACGCCTCAAATGCGTGGTCCACTTTGTCGAGTTCGTCTATCAGCAGCACGCAGGGCCGGTCCTTGTAACGGAGCGCGCGCAACAGCGGCCCTTCAGAAAAGAAATCCAGCGAATGCAACCGCTCTCGGAGCGCACACCAGTTTTCCCTTATGCATTGCTTCTCGGTTTCCAGGAACATCCTCTGCAGAGATTCATCGAACTTTCCGATGGCCTTTTCTTCGGTGATCCCTTCGTAGCACTGAAGCCGTTCCACGGTTGTTCCCGCAGCCGCGGCGACCGCGTAAGCCAGCTCGGTTTTGCCGCATCCCGGTGGACCCTCGACCAAGAGAGGCTTTTGCATCTGCGCAGCCAGGTAAACCACTTGCAGCGAGATCGGGTCGATCACGTACTTGGCTTCGCGTAGCTTTTGAGCCAGTTCTTGGACTGAAGTGAACACTGGTTCCGCCTTTGGCGGGCGGGAACATAGCGCAAGGGCACGATTCGCGCACGAATGTGGGGGCCATTTCCTTTCACGCGCCGCGCCTGCATAAGGACCCGTTGTGACGGCGCCGAATGTTCCCGGACGACCATCGACCGTAAACCGGTTCGGACTTGAGGAATAGTGGGCAGATTCGCGGCCCGATGGGCCCGCTGTGAGTCGCAAGAGGGGTTCTCTGAAACTTTGCAGCCGATTTCAAGTTTTCTGGCCACTTTCTCAGCGGCGACAATCTGGTGATTCGCTTGTGTTGATTTGTCGCCGATTGCGAGCTTCCTGACGAACTCGAACTCGGAGTGTTCCGCTGTTGTGAGAGTAAAGGACTCACGCCATGCGTGCGCCCAAAACTAGCCAGTTACACGTCTCCTGACTCGGCGTCTGATTGTTTCTCGCGATTGTGCGCCTTTATTGACAACTCTCTGGGTCTCGCCTACAACGCCACCTCGTGCGAACCGCATTGGAAGCCGGTGTCTTCCTCAAGCAGATACTCGTGGACCGCCAGTCCCAACACGGGGGATGGACTTTCGCCGGAGGCTCGGGCCAGCTAGCTCTCGAACCGACCTGCCTCGCATTGCTGGCCATGAGCTCCGACGGCGGGCCGGCGCGGGACCGTGCGATCAGCTTTCTGATTGAGATGCAGAATCGCAACGGTAGCTGGCCGGCGTTTCTTGGCGATGACACAGACGGCTGCGGTCTTACCGGGGTGGGCCTTTATGCCCTCCTGGGGTGCGGTGTTACTTGTGATGCGACCCATAGCGCGATCCGGTGGCTGCTGGACATGAAAGGATGGGAGTCGCATTGGCTCTGGAGGTGGAAGTTCCGAACGACCGATCGCCACGTGCGCTTCGATCCCGACAAATTCGGCTGGCCGTGGACACCGGAAACGGTGAGCTGGGTTGTGCCAACATCGTATTCGTTGCTGGCACTGAAGGCTCTCCCAGCCCCTTTGCAGACCGAACATATTCAGTTCCGCATCCGGCGCGCCGTTGAAATGTTGTTCGACCGCGCCTGTCCTAATGGAGGATGGAACGCGGGCAACGGAGTTGTCTACGGGGAGCCGATGACGCCGCACCTCGATGCAACTGCCCTCGCGCTTCTCGCCCTTCGGAGTGAGCCTACCAACGACCTTTTGGCTGCAAGCCTCGACTGGCTCCAGCGACGCAGCCAAACCTGCTTCGCACCTTGGAGTCTCTCGTGGGCCATCCTTGCCCTTAACGCTTATGACCTTCCAACAGGGCCATCGCTCGCGCGCCTGGCCGACATCTGCAATCTAGACCAGCTTCAAGATTGCGCCACAGTCGCCGTTGCCTCGCTCGCACTAGATTGCACTGTGGGACGCAACGTCTACCTGGAGACGAAATGAAGCTTGATCGGCGAACCTTCGTTGCAGGGTCGGTCGGCCTCGCCGCCGGTGGGGCCATAACCGCGTTGCTCCTCAAGCCCAAGTACAAAGTGATCCACCGACGGCCAGCGTCACGCGTGGCGATTCTCAATGCGGATTCATACACACAGGAATTGGAAGACATTCTTCGGTGCGGGCTGGACCTGTTCGGGCTCAATGTTCGCGGCAAATCAGTCCTGCTGAAGCCCAACTTGGTGGATTACATTGAAGGAAATCACATCAACACGCATCCTGTCCTCGTGGCTGCTGCGGCCGAGTGCTTCCGTCGCTTGGGCGCCAGTAGGGTGGTCGTTGGAGAAGGCCCGGGGCACCAACGAGACACGGGACTCGTTTTGTTCGAGAGCGGATTCGATGATCAGCTACGCGAGCAGAAGCTCTCTTTCGTCGATTTGAATCGCGACGAACTCATCAAGGCTCCCCTGCTCGCGACGTACACAGGGATGAATCACCTGTGGCTCCCACGAACTATTCTGGAGTCACACTTTGTCGTCTCCATGCCGAAGGTGAAGGCCCACCATTGGTCGGGAGTGACCCTCAGCATGAAGAACATGTTCGGTGTCGTGCCGGGCGCCAAGTATGGGTGGCCGAAGAACATCCTCCACTGGAAAGGCATTCAGGAAAGTATCCTCGACGTTTGCGCGACCGTGCCGGTGCACTTCGTCATCGCCGACGCGATCATGGCGATGGAAGGTAATGGACCGCTCCACGGAACACCCCGGCCGCTGAATCGAATCGTTCTTGC
>JAKEER010000424.1 GCA_022616615.1 Acidobacteriota bacterium | reverse complement strand
GCCGTAGTAGCCCGGCGCATCTTTGAAGGCCTCTTTTGGTGGCAGGTGAATACTGTCAATAACCCGGCTGTAGAACGTCCGATCCTGTTGATCATGGTGCCGGGTCGCGCCGGAGTTTCTCAGGATTTGCTCGCCGGCTTGCGCTACTTCAAACGGGGTGTGCGTTTTCGGCGTCAAGGGAGGAATTCCGTCGATCTGCCGGGCGGTGGCCATGAGGTGTATGGCATTGCCTCCCCGGTAAGGTCTGTCCGTGGTTGGATTCGTGGGCATGCCCAAGGGAGCGTCCCGGGGTGTGCCCGGAGGGTTCTGCAGCCGATTTTTTGGAGCCAGCCCCGTCGCATCGGCCTTGGGCATCCGCTCGGCGACCCTTGCGAACAGACCAATCTCTATAACCGCCAGGTTGGAAGGCTAGCTAGCTAGGGCGGCTGGCGATAACGGCCGTTGTCCTGCACGATCCAGCCTTGCTGGCAGGCTTCGGTGATAGCCAGCGCCTCACGGTGTATAAGGTTCATGCCTCACAAACGCCACCTGACACTCCTGAGCGTTCGACTTGGTCAGAACATCAACTTCAGCGTGAGCTGCAAGATTCGGGGATCTCGGGCCGATGTGATCCTACCGAAACTCGGCGTTCCAACCGTGCCTCCAGGGTTGGAAAAATTGACATTGTTGAATAAATTGAAGAACTCCGAGCGGAATTGCACCGTGGTCTTCTCCGTGACACTGGTGTTCTTGATTAGACCCAAATCGGTGTTGAAGAAACGCGGTCCGCGCAAGATGTTTCTTCCGGAGTTTCCGAAGGTTCCCGTGGCGTTGACCGTGAAAAGCGAGGTGTTGAAGGACCGGTCGACCATTTGTGCGTGCGACTGCCCGCTAAGCTTGGCCTGCTTCAGGTTCGTGCCCGTGAAATCGGCGCGGTCGCCGCCCACCGCGCTGAGGGAGTTGTCTATGCCGCTGCCCACGCTGGAGGGGAAGCCGCTCTGCCAGGTGGTCACCGAGGCCAGTTCCCAACCCTTCAGGAGTCGGGCGGCGAATCCCTGCAAGTGCGGCGTAGGAACATCCCAAATGGTTGTCAAGTGGAAGATGTGCGGGATGTGTTCATTGGCCACTGCGCGGTTGAACTCCCGTCCCAGCAGGAGAGTTGTGGTCCCCAAGTCGTCCATGGTCTTCGCCCAGGCATAATTCGCCAGCACAGACAGCCCCTTGCTGAACCGCTTCTCCGCGTTCAACTGGAGCGAGTGATACTGCGAGTTATAGTCGGTCCAGGTCTGGCTCACCGAGGTGAATCCCTGGTACGGGCGGCGGGTCTGGGTGTTGGCCACCGTCGAAGCTCCGGGGATGTAGGTCGCGGGGTTCATCTGATAGGTCCCCGAAAGATGGTACCCGCCGCTGCCGACGTAGGCTGCGCTCAGAAGCCAGTCCGCGCCCAACTGCCTCTCCACGGTCAGGTTCCAGGTACCCAGC
Organism: Acidobacteriota bacterium; assembly: GCA_022616615.1. Taxonomy (GTDB): domain Bacteria; phylum Acidobacteriota; class Terriglobia; order Versatilivoradales; family Versatilivoraceae; genus VFZK01. The sequence goes on along the minus strand of JAKEER010000424.1, from coordinate 2,515 downwards.
GTGGTCACCCGGTACAGTCCGGTGAACGAGCCGTAGATCTGCGTCGGGACGGCGATCGGAACATCCTTTCGGACGCTCGCGCCGCTGTCACCCACATACTCGGCCGGGAAGGGATTAGCCATTCCGAAGCTGCCGTAAGGATCCTCAAAGCGGAGATTCCCCGTCAACTGATATCTGGGCATGAAAGGAGCTACACCGTTGGGACCATTGAAAATCCGGCTCGGCGGGATCATGTAATAGAGACCCGCGCCACCTCGGACCACCGACTTCTGGCCGATGCGGTAGGCAAAGCCGGCGCGCGGGGCGATATTACCCGCCTCACTAGCGGCACCCTTGCCCCAGGGGCAACCCGGGTCGCCGCCATAGATGATGCCCACCGGGGCATTCGTGTACACCTGCGATTTCTGTCCCGGTGCAAAGCACGGCACGCGGTTGTAGATCTCCGTGTAGGGGAAGAACGGATCCCAGCGCAGGCCGAAGTTCAGCGTCAGCTTTTGCGTGGCTCTCCAGTTGTCCTGGACGAACAGGCTATATTTGGTCCCCCTCATGTTTTGGTATTGGCCGGCGCCTTGGGTGAAGCTGTTCGGCGCACCCAACAGGAAGTCGGCGAGGTTCGAGCCAGAGAAGCGGCCCCCAAAGGAAAAACTGCCCGACTGGGTGTTGGTGTTGGTGATGTCCTGCAACAACCGCAATACCTCGCCGCCGAAGATCAATTGGTGCGGTCCCTTGATCTTGGTCACCGATTCGCGGATGGTCCAGTCGCCGCGGTTGAAGTCCCCGAAGTGGGTGCTCGCGACGCTAAACAAACCAGTCACACTAAGCCCTTCGAGCGCCGGCGAAATTCCGGCGGCCCCTCCCTCGATCCTCACCCCCGCAGCCGGAAACGTGATGGCGTCAGATCCGGGCGGGATGCCCGAGCGCGAGCCGCCGACCTGCGAGTCAAACCCAAACCAGGTCTGGAACAGCAGCGTCGGTGAGGCCGAAAAGATGTGATCCAGCGCCAACGTTTGAATGCGCACCTCATTGCCGTTCCGGTCCATGGCCAGGAGATTCTGCTTCACCTGGGAGAAATCCGGCGGCGAGTTGAACTTGGTGTAGAAATAGCGCCCGCTAACCTGGTGCTTGCTGCGGACCCAATCGATCTTGGCCATGAATTGGTCGTCATTCGGCCGGGAGATCGGGCCCAGATAGGTCACCTGCTGACCTGGACCGTTCGGCAACGGAAGCCTTTGCAGGAAGTACTTCGACGGACCGGAGAACTGGCTCACCGGGATCTGGTTGCCAGGAAACGGCGTCCTCGTGGTCGGATCGACCAGTTGGGTCGTCGTGGTCGAGAGATTGCCGTTGCGCTCAGCCGCCGTGGGCACGAAGGTGATCTGGCCCTGCGGAGCCGACCGGATCCGAGTGCCCTGGTAGGTTCCAAAGAAGAACAGCTTATCTTTCTTAATCGGCCCCCCAGTGGTAGCGCCAAACTGGTTGCGCTTCAGCGTATCCTGCGTGGGGGCAAAGAAGTTCCGCGCGTTCATCGCCCCGTTGCGCAGAAACTCGAACGCGCTCCCGTGGAGCGAGTTTGTGCCCGATTTAGTGACGATGTTCACCACTGCCGCGCCTCCCCCGTACTGCGCCGACATGCTGGTCGTTTGCAGGTTGAACTCCTGGAGCGCGTCCGGATTGGGGAAGGGCAGGTTCATGTTCACATAGGTGTCATTGTGTCCGGCGCCGTCCATCTGGTAGTTCACGTTCCCGGTCCCGCCGCCGTTCACCCCAGCCATTTGCTCAGATGAGTATTGGTTACCTCCGTAGATGCCGCCCTGACAAAGAATGCCCGAGACCCGGGTTGTATCTGTGGTTCCCACAGCGATGAGAACGAGCGACTGCGCGCCTCGCCCGTTCAACGGCAGGTCCGTCACCTGTTTCTGATTGACCGTTTGGCTGATGGTCGCCGACTGCGTGTTGACCATGGCCGCGTTTTCGGTGATCGTAATTTCCTGCGTGGTCGCTCCCACCTGCAACATCACCCGTTGAGCGGCCGTCTGGTTCACCGTCAACGTGATGCCTTCCTGCACATAGGTGGAGAAGCCCGCCTTCTCCACCGTCAGCCGATAAGTGCCGACTGGCAGGGCCGGGAACGCGAACGCTCCGTCAGCGCCGGTCATGTCGGTCCTCCTGAAGCCGGTGTCTTTGTTGAGAACGGTGACCTTGGACTGCGGCACCCAAGCCCCAGTCGCATCCACGACCGAGCCCCCCAGATTCGCCGTAGTGAACTGCGCGACGCAGGGCAAGGCCCCCAAGGCCAGAAGTAGGAGCACGATTTCATAGTCAAAGCGAGTCGTTTTCATACACTACCCCCTAAATTGCGGAAACTGATTCATCTTAGTTCCCTGTAGGATCAAAGTCCATCGCTTTGTTTTACCCGTTTGGCAAACTCCAGGTTGATATTTGCCCGCTCTGCTGCTCTGTCGGGCCGCAGTGATGGTCGCTCTCAACGGGAGGAGATTCTCGCCGGCGCGGCAAT
>JAKEER010000423.1 GCA_022616615.1 Acidobacteriota bacterium | reverse complement strand
TTAAGAAGCTATTCGCAGGTTTCAAGATCGGAATGGCCATTGACGTTCAGGGCAGCCTCGTGAAAACCAACAGTCTCTATCAGGAAGGCACAAGGGTTACGCTGCTTGAGATGGACTTCTCCGAGCTGTTATCCAATGAAGCTCTGCTGCAGCAGGCGGCCATGATGAAGGGACAGACTCTGGACGACGCCAAGGAATTGCTCAAGGGTCTCAAAGGATTCAAGATCAATCTGGATCCAGAAGTGAACATTGAGTTTTCGAAATAGCGGAAGCAGCAACACGAAAGGCCTAGCCGGCGTGCCAGGATTCCAGCGCAAGACGCGCGGCCCCACGAGCGCCCGCCATGTCGCCATCAGGCGCGATGTCAACACTGACACCCTTCTGTTCATCCCGCAATGGAAGGTGCTCGCGCAGCACACTGAGAAACCATTCCCGAAATTCCGGCTTCGTTTGCATGATGCCACCACCCACGAAAAACGCATCGAGATCGAGAAGCTGCATGGCAATGTCGAACAATAGGGCCAGCGCAATGGCTTGCTTCTTGAAGATCAGCCGGGCCATAGCGTCACCTTTTTCGCCGTAAGACCGTACGCGCTTGGCTCTCGCGCCGTCCACATCGTCCACGTGCCAGAGCGGGTGATCGGGGTATTTCTGGAGGTAGTACGGCAGCAGATTATTCCTGATGCCCGTCAAAGAAGCCCACGCTTCGGCGTCGCCTTCTCGTCCGCAATTGCACTTGGGCATCGGTTGGTCCGGCTCGAGGAGGCTGCGTGTTGGAAGCACTACGTGGCCGGCTTCGGCCGCGAAGCCGGTAGCGCCGGCGACAAGCTGGCCGTTCACGACGATACCCCCTCCGAGGCCGGTTCCTACGGCAGCGGTCAGCGAAGAGAACTTGGCATCCCGACCGAACTTGACCCGGTGACAGTGGAGCGCTGCGGCATTTCCATCGTTGGCGTAAACCGTGGGAAGACCCGTCGCTTGCTGAAATGCGTCGCGGATTGGAAACCGCGCCCAACCGGGGTTCCCAAAATTTGTCGATCCTTGAGCCGAGATCACTCCTTCAGCACTGGCGGGTCCCGGGGTGTCGAGGCCAATTGCCTTAATGCTGCTCATCCCAATGCCGCTCGCATCCACTGCCTGGCGAAGGGCCAGTTCCATTTGTTTGAGAGTGACCGCAGGCCCCTGCTCGACTAGGGACGGCGACTCCAACATCTCCGTGATTCGGAACGTCCCGTCTTCTCCAAGAAGAGTGACATTGACCTTGGTGCCGCCGAGGTCTACTCCCGCAAAGAAGTTCAAACTAGACATTCAGATTCCTCATTGAAGGTTGATTGCACGCTCTTCGCGAGCCGAGATCACTGCCGAGACGGTCGAGAAATTCCAAAAACAGACCGGCGTATTTGTCCAAAACCTCCACGCTGCCTCCTTCCAGAAGCGGCGAGCACATCTCGTAGGCCACGGCGCCTTGAAAGCCTCCGGCAGCGAGTGTTGTCAGGAACTGGGTGTAATCGATGAATCCTTCTTCGATAGGGACTGCCTGAATGTATGGCATCTGCTCGGAATAGTTCACTAATGCCGGATTGTAGTGATAGCGGTGGCGCCGCTGATAATTCGCCACCGTGGTCTGAATGGTCACCGGCGCCAGCTTACGGGCAGCCGCCACCAGGTCTGCACCGTGCAGCGCCGGCGCCCATGCGTCGAACATGGCCTTGCAATTGGGTTCGTTGACCGCGCGAATCAAATCATGGAGGCTCTCGTAGCCTGCAGCGATGTCGTGATGGTTTTGAACGCCCAGCGTCACGCCGAACTCGCTGGCCCGCCGTGCTGACTCTTTCAAGGCATCCACAACCAGCTTCCATTGGGCGTAATAAGGGGCTGCGAGGCTCTCGTAGCCCGTAAAGATGCGCACCAGACCGCCCCCCAGGTCGCTCGCCAGACGCGCCAGCTCGGTGACGTAGTGCATCTGAATCTCACGGTGCGGCACTTCACCGTGTTCGAGGTCGGCCGTGAAATTGTTGTAGCCGGCAATGCAAATATTCTCGATCCTTCGCTGGTCTAACTGCTTCCGCAGCTGCGCTCTGGCCTTCGCGTCCCAGTCGAGAGCGGAAAGATGCGGGCGCTTTGCCATGAGCATGACGCCGCTGAAGCCCAGCTCTGCGGCCTTGTCAATGAACTGTTCAACCGGAAGCGCCGCCTGGCCCCAGGAACCGGAATAGCTGACGGAGTGCAGCATCGGAAGAAAAGACATCAAGACCTCCTATCCCTTCATGCTAAGAATGGATTCAAGCCCAAGCTTCGCTACGCCGGAGGCTACACCCGCACGAAGCAGTGGAAAGAGAGCGAACAGACAATCATCGATAACCAATCTTTCTTGACATCTCTCGGACGAACGTCCCTGTGAGTTGCAGGCTATCACTATCGGCTGCGCCCGACAACCTGCCAGCAACCGAAGCTATGGCGGCTCACCGTAACCCCCAATCAAAACTAAATCATGATACGCTGGCCTGGATTGGAGGCTAGGACTTCAGGCACGAAGAAGCTCAAACAAGGGGGGAGCGATGCAGTTTGCAGATCGAACCGTTATTGTAACGGGTGGTGGTTCCGGAATCGGCCAGGCTATGGCGGTGCGCTTTGCTGCTGAACGGGCAGCTGTCGTCATCGCCGATCGCAATGGTGGTCGGGCTATGGAAGTAGTTAGAAAGATTACCGCCGCCGGTGGTAAGGCTGTCGCTACTCAGACTGATGTCAGCCTATCGCACGATGTGGACGCCATGATGGGACTGGCAGCGAAGTCGTTCGGCCCAATAGATGTGCTGGTTAACAATGCGGCAGCGCCTGGAGGAGACAATCTCGCGCTGATGGATGAAACAACGTGGGATCGCGACCTTGCCGTCTGCCTTAAGAGTGCCTTCCTCTGCTGCCGGGGCGTTCTGCCGGGCATGATCGAACGGAAGCGCGGGGTTATCGTTAACATCGCTTCGGTGAATGGTCTAGGCTACTTTGGCAACGAAGCCTACAGCGCGGCCAAGGCGGGCATTATCAACCTCACTGAGAGCCTGGCGGCACGCTACGGCCGCTACGGGATTCGCGCCAACGCGATAGCGCCAGCGTCGATTCGCACGCCAATTTGGCAGCATCGCATCGAGAAGGATCCTGAGGTTCTCAAGCGCCTGGAGAAATGGTACCCGCTCGGCCGAATCGGCGAACCCGAAGACGTAGCCAATGCGGCGCTTTTTCTGGCTTCGGATGCAGCTTCCTGGATTTCGGGAGTTGTGCTGCGCGTCGATGGCGGCCTGATGGCTGGAAATCCCCTGATGGCCCAGGACCTCCTTGTGGAATCGAGGGACCAGACGATTTAGGCGGGATGCGGTTTTGAAGGAAGGGTAGCCGCCGACGTGAGGAGGCGGCTCACTTGCGGATACTGCCTCCTCACGTCGGCGGCTTCGGGCCTGAGTTCAGCCTGCCTCCAACCGCGATCTGTGATTGACAGGTGACCCTCCTAGCGATCTCAGCACCTCTTGCGCCTGATCAATGAGCCGGCAACCCCATTTCACCCCCGTATCTGCTTCCGCGCCACCTCATTCAACTGCTTCGTGAGACGCGGCACTGCCGTGGCGGGATCTTCCTCCGCCTCGTATTCGAGCGCCAGATAACCCTTGTACCCGCCTTTGGCAAGCATTGTCATGATGCGGCTCCAATCGGAAGGCAGCTTTTTGCCATTCTCTTCAATCTCCGTCTTAAACTGCACATTCACGGCGTAGGGAATGCAAGCTTCGATCTGCGGATACACGTCGCTGTGAAAGTTGCCCGTGTCGAGATTGATTCCTACCCAGGGCGAATCCACTTGTTTGACGATCTGTAAAACTCTCTCCGCCTTTGATGTGATGCCGCCGTGGTTCTCTAACCCAAGGATGACACCCTTCTTGCCGGAGTGGTCCGCGGCGCGTTTCAAAATTCCGGCGACCCACTGCACTGCTTGATCCTCCGTGGCTTGCTTGGGTACATCGCCCCCAAAAACGCGGATGTGCCCGGCGCCCAGTTTCGCGGCCACATCCACCCACCTCTCCAACCAGGCTACTTCACGGTCCCGCAACTCCTCGGTTGGGCGGCACATGTCCGAGCGAATGGAGATGCTATAAATCTCTACCGCATTTTTGTAAGCCAGGCGACGCAGCGGCAGCAGGAACTCCTCTGTCATGCTGGGGAACCAGTAGACCGTGAGGTCAAGCCCATCCACGTCGAGTTCCACCGCAAGGCGAACAAGATCGTCGTAGGCCATGGTTTTCTTCTTGAGCGCGTCACGAAACGAGTAAGCGCAGATGGCCGTGCGCAGCCGGGCTTTGCCCTTCGACGCAGCGTCTGAGGGGAACGTGGCACGGGCGCCAGCTAGGGCAGCCAGCGCAGGAAAAGATTTCAGGAGGTCTCTGCGGTTCATAGTCCCTCGCATCAACAATCAGGTTGAACAACCCGAGAAAGGCGCCATTTGGAAAGAAGCCAACCATAGCCGCCGGGTGCTGCAATGTCAAGTTACAGGAAGCATAGTTACAGGAAGCACAGGCAGTGATTCCGCCGGGGCCACAGCAATGCGGAATCGCCGCCCAGAGACACAAGCGCTTGTGATGCATGCCCCTCACATTTATAATGCATCGGTCATTGCAGGGTGGAAGCCGTCTGTGATCTTAGGGCCCTGTTCGATTCTCACTGGAGTCTGCCATGCCACCGATGGCGGCCCGCGCGCGTCCGCTGACGCCCGGGCACCGATTTCCAGGTTTGCCACCGGCGCGGCAGCCGCTGGGGACAGTGGCTCTCACATTATTAATGCCGCTGGGCGGCACCACGACGGATGAGATGTCAAGTCTAGAGCTTCGCCTTTAGGCGGCTGGAAGCTTCCAAGCAAGCTGAAGCATGGACTCTAAACAGATTTTCCGATGAGAATGATTGCCCGTCGTCGTACTCGGCATTCGTCGAGGACGAGCACAAGGACGACGACGAGACCGATCTTCAAGAGGAGCCATCATGGAAAGAGAGAGTTGTGACATTGGTCTCATTGGGCTGGCTGTAATGGGCCAGAACCTGGTGTTGAACATGAACGACCACGGCTATCGTGTGGCGGTGTTCAACCGCACAGTTTCGAAAGTGGACGAATTCATCCACAATGAAGCGGCTGGGACTCGGGTCGTTGGCACGCACTCTATCGAAGAGTTTGTCCAGGCTTTGAAGAGGCCCCGGCGCGCTATGCTCATGGTGAAAGCTGGCGACACAGTGGATCAGATGATTAATACGCTGCTGCCTCATCTGGAAAAGGGCGACATTCTCATCGACGGCGGCAATTCGCACTACCCGGACACAACCCGCCGCACCAAAGCGCTTCGTGAGAAGGGCATCCTCTTCATCGGCACCGGCGTGTCGGGTGGCGAAGAGGGCGCGCGGTTCGGGCCGTCGATCATGCCCGGCGGAGATCCCGCCGCTTGGCCGCACGTTAAGGAAATCTTTCAGGCGATCGCTGCTAAGGTGGAAGACGGCTCCCCATGCTGCGACTGGGTGGGCGAGGACGGCGCGGGCCATTACGTGAAAATGGTGCATAACGGCATCGAGTATGGGGATATGCAGCTGATCTGCGAGGCGTATCACCTGCTCCAGGAAGGGCTGGGCTTGAGTGCCGATGAACTGCAGGAGGTCTTTGCAGACTGGAATCGCGGGGAGTTGGATAGCTTTCTGATTGAGATTACCGCCGAGATCTTCAAGAAGAAGGATGACGAGGGCGCGCCGCTGATCGAAAAGATTCTCGACACCGCCGGCCAGAAGGGTACCGGAAAGTGGACGGGCATCAGCGCTCTGGAGTTGGGAACTCCTGTGACGCTAATCGGAGAAGCCGTGTTTGCCCGCTGCCTGTCAGCGCTGAAGGACGAGCGCGTGAAAGCTTCGGCGGTGCTCACTGGGCCCAAGCGGCCTGCGGCGCCAGATCGTGCCACCTTCATCGAAGACGTCCGCCGAGCGCTCTATTGTTCGAAAGTTATCTCCTACGCTCAGGGTTACATGCTGCTGCGAGAAGCCGCGAAAGATCAGAAGTGGAACCTGAATTTCGGCGGCATTGCTTTGATGTGGCGTGGTGGTTGCATCATCCGCAGCCGCTTCCTCGGCAAGATTAAAGAAGCCTACGACAAAAACCCTCAGCTCACTAATCTGCTCATGGACGATTTCTTCAGCAAGCTGTTGAACGACTATCAAGCCTCCTGGCGCCGCGCCATTATTCAAGCCATCGAGTCGGGTGTTCCCACGCCCGCCTTCTCAACGGCTCTTTCCTTCTACGACGGCTACCGCACAGCTCGTCTGCCTGCCAACCTGCTTCAAGCTCAGCGCGATTTCTTCGGAGCCCACACGTACGAACGCGTTGACAAGCCGCGCGGCGAGTTCTTCCACACGAACTGGACCGGCCGGGGAGGCCGCGTGGCCTCAGGAACGTACAACGTGTGAGGTATCGGGCTTGCCCGTTGGCGCGACATAGCGAAGTGTAATGGTGTGGGCAGGCCAGGTTTGCGCCGGGGCGCCTTGAGGCCTGGATGTTAGGCGCGGACGGCGCTCAGGTAGGCCCGGACGGCGGGACTAACGATATTGTCAAGCGTGATCGTGATGTAGCGCGCGCCGCGCTGGCGCCAGTGCTGGGCCGCGCTGACGCTGCCAACCATAATGCCCAGAGCCCTTTTTGATGCCAGAATCATCTCCACAGCCCGATCCAGCGCAGGTTTTACCTTAGGGTGATCCAGTTGGCCAGGGAAGCCCAAAGAATTAGAAAGGTCGTTGGGGCCAATGAAGACAACGTCCACGTCGTCTACTTCCAGGATTTTGGGCAACTGCTCGACGGCGTCAGCTGATTCCACCTGAAGCACCACCAGCGTTTCCGCATTCGCCTTGACAATGTAATCACTCAACGGTCCCGCTTGGGCGAAGTCCGACGCCCGCACTCCGGCCAGGCCGCGATTGCCGCGCGGAAAATACTTTACCGCGCGCACGGCCCGTTCCGCTTCTTCTGCCGTGTTGATCCAGGGCACCAGAAGCCCCTGAGCGCCGGTGTCCAAATAGCGCAAAATGACGGGGGCGAGATTGGTCGTCACGCGCACGATGGGGGTCACTCCGCGCAACTCGGCGGCGCGCACCATGTTCTCACAGTCGCGCGGCTCCAACGTTCCGTGCTCGCCGTCGAAGACCAGAAAATCCCAGCCCAGATACCCCTGGACTTCAATCAAGCTGGCGTCAGGGTAGCGGACGAAGCAGCCCAGCACCGTTCCGCCGGCCCGCAATTTGGCTTTCGTTGTGTTTGTTTGCAATCAGCACCTTCTAACTTGGAATGAGTGTCTTCGAAAAAGAGCGGTAGTATCGCTTGGAAGATTCTCGCTGTCAAATCGGAGGCTCGGTGCCCAGGGCTTTGTCGCCAGCGGCTGGGTTGCGATTCGGCCCTCCTGACCGTCTGGCTACTAATAATGACGATGGCTCCGTCACCGGTCAGTAGCCCAACCGTCAGGAGGGCAGAGGAATTTGACGGTTCCATTCTGCACCGGGGCTCTTGCCCCTGCTTTCAAACGGCGCAGCCAAGTTGCCAGAGATGAGGGGCACAGTGGTATTCTTTGCGCGAAGATCTAACCAAAGGTGAAATTCACCAAATCCTAACAGGCTAACCTGCGCTGCATTCCAACAGGAAAACACTCATGAAGAAAACACTCTCACTCGCTTGCCTCTTCGCTCTCGCACTTCTGGCGTTGCCTGGCTTGACAGGCAGCGAGACCCTTTCCGAGCTGATTCGCGTGGAGGGACGAATTCCTTTGCGATGCGGGACGGCGTAAAGCTGTATGCCGATATCTATCGGCCACGTCGCGAGGGAAGATTCACTTGAACTTCGTCGCCACCGAGTGGACCGAGACTGCAGACCCTTGCTCTGTGGCCAATGGTCGAAGGGTACAACTTCTGGGATTAGGGTTTACTACTAAGTGTTTGACCTACTTTGATGTGGCTGCTATACTCCAACGCTGATAGGGGAGGTGCGTTATGGAGTCATATGCTACTGCCAAAGGCCAAATCGTGATTCCCGCTTCGCTGCGGCGGCGGTTTGGGATCAAGGAAGGAACGCGGATAGAGATTGAGGCTGATGAGCGAACACAGAGCATTGTTCTAAGGCCCATCACCCGGAACTACATTCACAGCTTGCGTGGAAAGCACAAGGGAAAAGGGCTGATGAAAGCGCTGATGGCCGAGAAGAAGGTGGAGAGAGAGTTGTAGTATGCGGCGCAGACCCAAAGCGCTGGTGCTGGATACCTGGTCAGTCGTCGCGTACTTTGAGGACGAGCCCTCAGGAGAACAGGTGGCCGATCTGATTGCGGACGCGCAGGAGAGCGGTGCGTCACTGGCCATGAGCGTCGTCAACGCCGGAGAGCTGTGGTACCTAATGGCACGGCGATCGTCGGAAGCTGACGCAAACGAAAGCGTTACCGAATTGAGACAACTCGGCATTCAATTGGTTGACATCGATTGGGATCTGGCGCGGGCAGCGGCAAGTTTCAAATCCAGGCACCGGATGTCGTATGCAGACTGTTTTGCGGCCGCGCTGGCGCAACGGTCCAAAGCAGAGCTGGTGACAGGCGATAGTGAGTTCAAACAGGTCGAGGGCGATATCAGTATTGTCTGGTTAAAGAACGCTGGGTGAGACCCTGGCGTCACCTCGGTAAACCACGGAAGCCCTTCTCTTGGGAAGCAAGTACCCCATGCAGCAAGATAGGTTTGTTCCGCTTGAAGACCTAAAATCAACCATCATTTTCGTGCCACCAGCCGCTAGAAAATGGAGTGTCAAGGAACTCTCCCTTTCGGTACGCCGAGTACACGTCGGACCACACGAGATGGCGCGAGTACTTGTTTCAGCGCTATGTCGACATCATTGTCAAAGAAGCGGTGTACCAATTGGGAAAGATTGAAACGAGCCTGACCCCGGATGATGTTAACCGCTGCATAGACGACATTACGACTAAAGTGCATGATCAGGCGGCCGGCGACCTTGACGCCTTCCTTTTCGAAGAGGCATTTGGAGGGATGGGTTAGTCGAGTCCATGAACAGAGTACTCACTGTCGTTGACCTTTTTGCCGGTGTTGGGGGCTTCACATTGGGCTTCCTGAAAGCCGATCCCAACCGCAGTTTGAAATTCGACGTAAAGCTCCTAGTGGATGTTGATCCCACAGCGGCTTTCACTTTCAAGAAGAACTTCCCACACATCCCCTATTGGCCAAAGGACCTGTCGTCGGTCGATGGCAACCATTTACTCGGCCTTGCCAAGCTGAAACAAGGCGACCTAGATCTCCTGATCGGCGGGCCACCATGTCAAGGCTTCTCACCTAACGGCAAACGCTGGCTCGAAGACAATCGGAATCGGTTGATGGCCCACTTCATTCAGATCGCCCGTGAGATTTGCCCTAAATGCATCATCATCGAGAACGTTCCGGCGGTCCTTTCTGCTTTGGCAGTGACGTGTCGAAGGTCTGCAGACGAATTCGAGCAACTCTAGCTGCAATCACGAGCAAAAGAGGAAGAATCCAGCGCTGAAACTGGAAAATCCGGTTGAGGATAGAATCTATCAGCGGAAGGAGGCGGGCTTCCGGTTCGTTGCTTCGGCGGCTACAATTCCGGTTTGGCAGGCTATCAAGCGCGAATCTCAGCTAGTCAGAACCTTTGAGTTCGCTCAACAGCTTCCTCTGCTCTGCCAGCACGTTCAGCTCTTTTTCCAGGGCATCGAGCACCTGTTTCCTTTCACCCTCGGCCTGGCCAGAGCCTGCGAACAAGTCCTCTCCTAACGTCAACAGCTTCGTCTTCAAGATTTCCCTGCGCCGTTCTTCCAGAAGTTTCTGGGCTCTTGCCAACTGGAGCGTATCTTCACTCAAGAGCGGACGCAGTTGAGCCTGAACTACCTGGAAACGCTGGTGCGCCTGAGCGCGGATTTCAGCGCCCCTCTCGGAAACGGCTTCCCTTGCAGCATTTCTCTCCCTGCCCGGTCGTCCTTTAGCGAGAATCTGGCTGCCGACATTGCTCGCCGGCACAGTGTCTGGGCCCGAAGACGTGTCCGTCGGGGCGACAACCCTCCTCGTGCCCGGCTGGAAAAGAATCAGTGCCATGATGATGGCTGTACTTGCGGCCATCACCAATTTGAGCAGCAAGGCGATCTTTCTGCGCTGCGGGCAAAACAGGCATTGGGCAGGCTGGCTGAGCTCGATCATCATGGGTTTAGCATAGCAGATCCTGCGATTGCAGGTGGGGATACGAATTTACTGTCACAGCATGGCAATCCCCCTCACTCCCAGCCCCATCCCCAGCGGGGCAAGAGGAGCCAACTTTTTCGCTGAATTTCAATCTCTTCACAGCGCCCCCTCCACCGGTTTGCGGCGACGGAGCAAACCTGCAAGAGTCCTGTCTCTCACGACTGTTCGGACTAATAACCCTTGAGATAATTGTGAAAATTCGGGAATATGCCGAATTGACAGATACAAGGCTTTCCACGTCCGGTGCAACCTGAATCGCCGGCAGCCCAATCATACCTGTGCGGCGATGCGGGAAGCCCCCAATTGAAGTTGCATGTGCCTTCTTTCGACTTCCAGATTTCCCGCCCTGCCTCCCGTCAAATCTGCCGCGCCGGGATTCTCTCTATGCTCTTCTGTTTTGTGCTGAGACGGTGCAGGCGAGATTACCAGAAGAGACCAGGCAGAGCGCAAACCGCCTTTTGCCACACGATTATTGGCAAGTGCAGAAGTAAGGAGATACCGCGAGGGGTTGAATCAGCGCCCCTCACCCTCATGAAGGCCTCTCAAGCCTTCATCCTCTCCCCAAGCGGGGCGAGGGGAGCAGACACGCAAGAGTCGTGTCCTCTAACCACTGCTCGGACTAATAAGCTACTGGCAACTTTTGTCTGCGCCGCAGCACTGACTTGGTGGCCCGCTGCCAGGGTTTTCGCGGGCGCGATAGACAAGTACGTGGGCCGCCCGGTGACCCAGGTTGAATTCAGTTCTGAAGACTTCATCGACGTCACGGCCATGAAAAAGGCAGTGGCCGTGGCCGTTGGCAAACCGCTCGATCCGTCCGACGTCCGCCAAAGCATAGCCACGCTGTATCAAACGCGGGAGTTTTCTCAGATTGAAGTCGACGCCAGCCTCGGCAACGCAGGATTGGTGATTAGTTTCAAGCTGCGACCGAATTTCTTCTTTGGGGACTTCCGGCTTCGCGGCGACCCTGTGCTTCGCTCATCCATTTCGAGCCTGGTCTCGCTGCCACTCGGCGAGGCCTATGCGCCCAAAACCGTCGAACAAGTGCAGCAAAAGGTTCAAGAAGCTTTGCGAGAGGCGGGCTACTATCAGGCCGAAGTGGTTCCCGATGTTCAGTTCCTGTCCAAAATGAGGCTGGTTACTGTCGAATACTTGGTAAACGCCGGGCAGCGTGCCACGATCAGCGGCATCCAAATCAGCGGTTCGCCTTTGTTGGAACGCAGCGAGATCTTGCAGACGATGAAGCTTCGTCCGGGAAAGTACTTTGATAGCGAAGCACTGAAGAGGGATTTTGAAAGACTGCGCAAACTCTATTCCGATCGCGGATTCTTGAACGCGACGCTGCGGCTGGAAAAACTGGATTATTCGCAGAGCTCGAACTCCGTGGAGATTCAGATGCAGATTGAGTCCGGCTCATTCGTCTACATCGAACTTACCGGCGGCAAGATTTCGAAGAAGCAGCTGCGTGAGCTTGTTCCGATCTATGAGGAAGCCAGCATTGATGTCGATCTCATCGAAGAAGGGCGCCGGAACATCGAGGACCATTTTCAGCGTAAGGGATTTTTCGACGTCACGGTACAAAAGGAACTGATCGAGGTTCCCAGCGAGAACGCTTACCAAGTCAACTACACCATTGACCGGGGCAAGCGGCAGAAAGTCGTCTCCATTGACTTTTTCGGGGCCACGCACTTTGGCCGAAATCAGCTTCTGCAACCATTGGCAACACGAATGGGAGGACTGACCAGCAGGGGCACATTTAGCGGCGATCTGCTCAAGCAGGACGCTGAAACTCTCAAGAATCTGTATCTGCGCGACGGATTTGAACAGGTGTCGGTCGAGCCATCCTTTAAAAAGGACCCGTCCGGTGTCAATATCGCCGCCACTTTCACCATTCAAGAGGGACCGCGCACGATTGTGTCGGAAGTCGAGATTCAGGGCAACGACAGCATTGCACGTGAGGACTTGGTGCGGGGCCTGAATCTCACTCCGGGAGGGCCTTTCTCACAAGCGCTCCTGCAAGACGACCGGAGGCTAGTGGAATCCCGGTACCTGGATCGTGGTTTCACCGAAGTGAAGGTCGAGCCCGTAACCGAGAGAGTGGAAGGGAATCGGGTCAAGATCGTCTACACATTGTCGGAAGGGGAACACATTCGAGTGGATGATATCCACATCATTGGCAGCCGGCAGACCCGCAATAAAGTCATTAGCCGGAATATCACGTTTCACGAGGGCGACCCGCTGAGCCAGGAACAGTTGCTGACAAGCCAGCAGCAGCTCTACGGACTGGGCCTGTTTAACCGGGTGGATATTGTTCCGGTCAATGTAAAACAGGGCGATGCCTACCGGCCTGTCATTATCCGTGTTGAAGATGGCAGTCCGATCATTCTTGGATACGGCGGCGGCTACCAGGACCGTGAGGGCCCGCGCGGCACGATTGAAATTTCGCACAACAACCTTTTCGGCTTGGCGCGTTCCATCAGCTTCCGCACCCGCGCCAGTTTTCGCGAGCAGCGTGGCCAGATTACTTACAAAGAGCCGCGCCTGTTCAACCGCGACCTGGATTCGTATATCACGTTGTACGCCGAGAACACCGACGCAGTCAGCTTTAGCACAACAACGATGAATGCTGCTGTGCAGGTCCTGAAGCGTTTCGGCAGGGTAGACAATTACTTTGTGCGTTACAACTTCGAGACCGTGGATCTTTCTGATATTCGTGTGAATCCCCTAGCTACAGGGCAGGAGGATCTCGGGACGCTAAAGCTATCAGCATTTTCAACAGCCTGGCTGCGAGACACTCGGGATGATCCAATTGAACCGGAGCGCGGTTTCTTCAACAGTCTCAACCTTTCGGTGGCTTCCAGACTGTACGGCTCGGAGGCAAATCTGCTTTCCTTCTTCGGACAGCATCAAACCTATCGGCGTGTCTCAAAAGGCGCTGTTTTGGCGCTGTCTTTCCGCCTGGGGTTGATTGGCCCTTATGGCAGGACTTCTGAAGTTCCAATCAGCGAACGGTTTTTCGCCGGCGGCTCGACCACATTACGTGGGTTTGACTTGGATCTGGCAGGACCGCTGGATCCTGAGACGAACAAGCCCCTCGGTGGCAATGCGCTGGTGACTGCCAACGCCGAACTCCGGATTCCGGTGACCGGAAACTTTGCCTTGGCGCCATTTTACGACACCGGCAACGTCTTTGCGCGACTCAAGGACATCCACTTGTCAAATTTCAGCAACACCCTAGGTTTAGGCATGCGCTACAAGACGCCTTTCGGACCGTTACGGGTGGACGTGGGATTCAACCTGTCTCCGCCCTTGGGTTTTCCCACACGACAGATTTTCTTCACGATTGGGAACCCGTTCTGATGCGAACGAATAGTGAAAAGAAGACAAAGGATACCGAGGATCACAACAAGCTTGCGGACCCGCCGGGCCCGGTCGAGATCCGGCGAGAGCGTGGCCATTGCAAGGAGTGCTCATGCCGCTACGCGGCGCCACGTTCGATGAAAATATTCCCCCTTAACAAAGGGGCGGCGCGAAGCGACAGCGGTCGCCAAGCGACAGCGGTCGCGAAGCGCCAGGGGGTTGTCCGGTCGGCCTTCCCAAACCCGTTACGACAACCCCCTGAAGGCTGCGCCTTCTTTCCCTTTGCTAAGGGGGATTCTCAAGGAAGGGGAACGTTGTTCACAAGGCTTCAAGGAAATAAGCCGTCACAGTTTCGCCGGATGTCTGCGCTGGTCAATAGAGGACATCGGCGGCTGCGGATCGAAGCGATGGTTTTGGGCGGCCTGCTGCATCTTGCCTTTTCAGGCCCCGTTACCGACCTTGCCGAAATCATCGACCGCTTGGTGGCTGTGGTGAACCGCCAGATCATTACCCTGGGAGATGTCGAGCAAGAACTAAAAATGCAGGAGCTGGACCCCACTGCCGGCGAGTCCGCCGGGGCGAGTCTTTCGCAACAACAGAAGGTTACCCAGGAACTGGCGCTACAGCGGCTTATCGAACAAACGCTCATTCGCGAGCAAATTCAGCAGTTCCCTGGCATCGAAGTGACAGATGAGGAGATCAATTCCCAGCTTACCGCGATGCAAAACAAGGCGGGCGGTGCAGAAAAGTTGGCCGCTGAGAAGATTGATCTTCAGGCTCTTAGGAATCGCCTGCAATGGCAGCTGCAGGTGATGAAGTTTATTGATTACCGGTTCCGGCAGTTTGTGGTCGTAGACCCAAAGGAAATCGAGGCTTACTATCAGAATCAGTTCTTGCCGGAGCTGCGCAAACGCGGCGCACAGCCTGAGCCGGCGCTTGCTGAGGTGGAGGAGAAAATTCGGAAGATTCTGACTGAAGAGAAGCTGAACGTCCAAGTAGATGAATGGTTGGCTTCCCTTCGGAAGGACGCCGCGATTGAGATCTTCCACTAAAGCGGCGCATGGAGATTGGACCGGACGATATGGGCGCGGTAGCCCGGCCCGGTAAACGCCCGCAACTGTTCCTGGATCGAAATAACAATGACTCGCGCGAAGAAAATCCTGTTCGTGTTAGCGTCGGTCGTTCTTCTGGCCTTACTGGCCGTATGGTTTGTCATTACCGGCGAGACGTTTCGAGACTACATCCAGCAAGAGTTAGTCCTGCGCCTGGAAAAGGCTACCGGCGGAAAAGTATCGGTGCGCTCCCTCGAGTTGCACTTCTTTCCTCTTCGTGTCCTAGTCTCTGATGTCCGTATCATCAAGGAATCTTCTCCGGCACCACCATTTCTCACGATCCGGCAGGTTGAAGCTTATCCCCACTTTGAAAGCTTTTTGGGATTGCCGAGTTTAGGAGCTTTGACACTGCGCGAGCCTCAGTTCCGTGTCGAAGTGCGATCGGATGGGTCTACCAATACTCCTCAACCTGAGCCAGTCTCCGGTGAAGACTTGTTCCGAATGCTGGTGGAGAAACTCGATGTCGAAAATGGATCCGTCCAGTATAACCAGGATAGGTCTGCGTTCAGCACACATCTGGAGGGAGTCGCGCTATCGGCTCGATACCTGGCATTGGAAGACCGGTATCAAGGCAGCTTGCGATACGAGAAGGGAGAAGTGCGGCTGGGAAAAAATGTATGGGCCCATGGGCTTGATCTGTCCCTGAGCCTGTTCCGCGATCGACTCGATGTGGAACGTCTCATGCTCTCCACTCCTCAGTCGAAGCTGGCGGCAAAGGGCGCCGTCAGAAACTTCAGAGATCCTTCTGGAGAGCTCACTTATCAAGGCAACATCAGTCTGGAAGAGGCCCGTCCTCTTTACCGCGACTTGCGCGATCTTCAAGGCCTGGCTCAGTTGGCTGGTACGTTCAGCTTTTCTGGAGGACACTGGAAGTCGGCAGGAACTCTGAAGGGTTCCCGGCTTTCAGTTAACACTGCCCGGGTTGAGCGCTTCACCAGCCAATATGAGTTTAGCCCGGCACGTTTGCAATTTACGGGCATTCAAGTGACTGGCTTGCACGGAAGGGCGGAAGGCCAGTTCACGGTTGAGTCTCCGTTCGAAGCGCGACGTTACAAGGCGGATCTTCGATTTGGCAAGATTGGCCTGCTGGATCTCTCGCTGCTCGCTCGCCTGGAGAAAGTGCGATTTGCCGGCGAGCTCAGCGGGACGCTAAAGGCTGCATGGCTTGACGATTGGAAGAATCTTTCGGGGAAAGGGCGCATACGCATCTCTGAGGCCCCGAACGAGCCTGCAGCCCATGCAATGCAAGGAAGAATTCTTCCGATTCACGGGGAATTAAACTTCGCCCTCTCACAATGGAGCTCGCGCTTCGAGCGCAGCTTTATCCAGTTCGGCCAGAGCGAGGTGCATTTTGTAGGAATGGTTTCTGCGCGGGAGGCGTCGAATCTGCGCATTGAGGCGAGGTCGGCGGATTTTAGTGACTTCGCTTTTCTGGCGCCTGAGCTCAGGGGGAGGGGCAACCTGCTGGGCGTCATTGAGGGAACACAGGCCCAGCCCACGATGCGCGGCAGTTTTCTGGCGGAGAATCTCTCCTATCAGAAATTTTCCGCAGATCAGGTACAAGGCCATTTCAAAGGCGATCGGCGCGCGATTGATCTTTTGAATGTCGATCTAGTCCGGCAGAGTTCCCGAATCAAGGCGCGAGGAAAGATTTACCTGGATCCAGCCCGGCTCGTTCCCACTGGAGATGTTCACCTGCTGGCCAGCCTAAAGAATGTTAAGGCCGGCGATCTGTGGGCGGCCCTCGGTCAGAGCTATCCGCTCGCAGGAAATATCACCGGCGACTTCATGGCCACGGGCAAGTACCCGCAAATCGAACTGCAAGGCGTTGCCGAAGTCCGCAATGCGAGGTTCCTCGATCAGCCCTACGAGCATGGACGCTTTGAGATTCACTACCAGGAGCCCGTTCTCGAGCTGTCAAGCCTGGACGTTCAAATTGGAGCAGGGAGAATCAAGGGTTCTGCCGTGGTTGACATCACCCAAGAGACGTTGCGATCAAAGATCGAAGGAACAAGTATTCCGTTAGACCAGATCTACTGGTTGCGATCGGCCAACAATCCGATTTCCGGCGAGATTCGCAAATTCGATCTCAAAGCTGAAGGCCCTTATCGAAGGCCGGCCTTGCAGGGTCACATGGAAATCGCAGATTTGACAGTGGCTGGAGAGAAGGTCGGAGACTTTCAAACGCGCGTCCAGACGGAGAACCAGATTCTGCGATTCCAAACGAACTCGTTGACGCCTGAGGTTGATCTGGTGGCAGGGGGCACCGTTGATTTGCATGAAAATCTTGATTGCATCACTCAGCTCACGTTTCGGAACTTTGTTCTGACCCCCTACGTCAAAAAGCTGCTGCCGGTGGCTCCGGAAAAGCTCTCCAGCCGGGCAGAAGGCCAGCTCGTCGTTTCCGGACCGCTGCGGCATCCGGAAAAGCTGGTGGTCAGCGGGCGCTTACAATCCATGCAGATTGATTTTCGGGAGGCGCGACTGCAAGCGGCTCAGCCTTTCGATATTGAAGTGCGGGACGAACGGGTGAATATCAAGAAAGCCGTATTCACGGGAAAAGGCACCGTTCTGAACCTGGATGGTTTGGTGGACATGTCAAACCAAAAGAGGCTGCAGCTCGCGCTCCATGGCGACCTGGATCTCGCGCTGTTGAATGAATTCGTGAGCAAGCTTTCTGCCGCTGGAAATGGAACGGTGAATGCCAGCGTTCGCGGAACGTTGGCCGACCCACATATCCAAGGTCAGGCGCGCATCAGCAACGGCCAGTTCGCCTATGCCGATTTCCCAAACTCCTTTTCCCAAGCCAGCGGCAACTTTTTCTTCGATGAGAATCAGGTCAGAATCGACAACTTCAGCGCCGTGAGCGGCGGTGGGAAGGTAGAGGCAGACGGCGATGTCGCTTTCGGCGAAGAACAAATCCAATTCATGAATCTCCGCATTCAGGGTCGGGAGGTGCGTATCCGCTATCCCGAAGGAATGCGGAACGTGGTGGACGCCGACCTTGCGCTGCGAGGCTCGCCACGGGCTCAACAGCTTTCCGGAAACATCAGGATCGTCAGCGCCTCCTTCCAGAAAGGGTACGACCCGATCACACAGTTTCTCGAGGACCGCGGCGGCTACACTTCCTGGCCCGGGGCGAAGGAGTTGGGCGGGGGCTTGAGCTTGGATCTGACGATTACAGGCGACCGCAACATCAAGCTGGACACCCAACTGATCAAGATGACCTCGCGTGCGGACCTGAAGGTGAAAGGGACGGCGGCCAGTCCGCTCATCACGGGAAGCATCGAAGCCAGTGGCGGCGAGCTGTATTTTCAGGGGGCGCGATATCGCATCACACGCGGACGGCTGGATTTCGTGAATCCGGTGCGAATCGATCCGCGCATTGACCTGGAAGCCGAAAGCGACCTGCGCGACTACCGGATTGTCTTAACGATCAGCGGCACCGCCGGCAAGTTTCGGGCGGATCTTCGTTCCGATCCGCCGCTGCCGACCGTCGATCTGTTCAACTTGGTTTCATCTGGCGGAGCCGGAGCCAGACCTGGAGCCGCCTCCTATCGGCCGTATGCCACTTCGGGCCGCCAGCAGGACAACTCGACAGCCGCAGCCTCGGCGCTACTATCGGAAGGACTATCGCTGAAAGTGGGCTCGGGCGTGAAAAGGCTTTTTGGGCTGGACCGTTTCCGCGTGGATCCCTTCCTGGTGGGCAACGAGCGCGATCCGTCGGCTCGTGTCACATTTGGACAACAGATCACAAAGGATTTTTCGATCACCTATTCCACCAGCGTCTCTTCCAACGAGCAACAGATTATCTTGATCGAGTATCGTCTCAACGATTCAACGTCAGTCATTGCCTCGCGTGACGCCGAAGGTTCGTTCGGTCTCGATGTCCGTTTTCGCAAGCGCTTGCGGCAGAAGAATCGATAGCCGCAACCAAGGTATAAGGTCCCGCATCCCCGCCGCCCAGATTGACGTAGAATATAGAAGAGCTAAGGAGCGACATCACTAGCTCAGGGAGGTACTGCCATGACGATCACTGACAAAATTCAAGAGTGTGTGCAGAAGTTGCCGGCTGCCTTTCAGGCAGAAGTCCTTGATTTCGTGGAATATCTCCTCGCTAAAACCGAACGAGATTCTCGGCAACACGAAGAAGGCCTTTGGAGTGTTTTATCGCTAACCTTCGCCATGCGTGGTATGGAAGACGAAGATTCCCTCCATTACACCAAAGCGGATCTGAAGGTGATATTTTCATGAAGCAAGCAGGGCAGATCATCCTGTTTCGGTTTCCGCAAACCGACCTAGAAGAAGGGAAGCTACGCCCCGCTCTGCTGCTCGGCAGGTTACCGGGGGACTACGACGACTGGTTGATTTGCATGATCTCCTCGCAGATGCGCCACTATAACCCCCAGTTCGATGAGATCATCCAAGACAATGACAGTGACTTTGCTCAAAGCGGCTTGAAGGTTGCCAGCGTGATCCGAGTTGGTCGTCTTGCTGTCGTTGAAGGTAAGGTTCTTCTTGGGGCAACAGGCCAAATATCGCCTGAAAGACTTCAGCGTATTAAGAACCACTTGGCAGAGTGGATTGCGCGGTTCTAACAAGCGAGGGCGGCTAACACGCGCTGCAGCCGCCTGGCAAGAAGCGCCAGCGGCTGAGCTTGGGGTCGATAGTACGCCGAACCTTTCTAACTTTCAGCGTCCAGAGTTCGATGGTGGCGACGCCAACCTGATGGAGGAATAGGCTGCTTGTGTCCAAATCCCCTCGCAGCGAGGGGAGCTGGGAAAAATTGAAAGTTGGCTCCTGCCGGGAAGAAGCGTGCGCAGGGGGACAGCGGTCCCACGCGCCCGCTCCACCCAGGTGGAACGCGCGCTCCGCGCGCGTTTCCGGCTGTGGACTAGAAACCGTGTGGTTCAGGGTTGCCCCGATTCAGTTTCTTCACAGCTCCAGGGGATTTCACAGTAGGCATTCCTGCAACTCGGGTGAGTTTTCTAGATGGGGGTGCTGGACGCGGGCCGGCTGGTCGTGTTTGAAGCTCGCAGAGTGCTGACCCAGGTATTCGATAAGCCGTTCTCTGGACCCTTCAAAATAAAACTCGAGCAGTTCAGTCAAAGCTTCCTGGCGTGAGAGCTCAAACGAAAGCGAAGGTGCGTAAACGTGCGCCTTGCCTTGTTTCACGCGGGTCACGGCGCCCTTCTTTGCGAGGCGGTCAAGAATCGTGAGGACGGTTGTGTAGGCCAGCGGCCGGTCAGGCAACAGGAATTGCTGCACATCGGAGACGGTTGCAGCCTGCCTCAACCAGATGGCTTTCATGCACTCCAGTTCCAGCCGGCTGAGGTCCTGCGGTCCTCGGCACTGCTTTGCTCCAGCCCGGCGGGCGCGGCCGGAAATCTCAATCGACTTTCGGAGTGTCTTGGCCATGGCGTTTGAACCCCTTGAAAAGCGGTCTGCCAAACATCGTGTTGTAGCTGGTCCAGCTCCCTTCGATGTTCGGATCGGTGCGCAGGATCATCTGCATCGCCTCGATCTTGCTGTCCAGGTTGTCAAGGCAGTGCAGAATCAGCGCTTCGGGAAACATCGGCAGCTTCGGGCTGCCAAACTCATGCTCGCCGTGATGCGAGATGATGAGATGTTGAACCAAGGTCTTCAGTTCACGGGGGAAGTCTTCGATTTCAGCGATCTTTTCGTTGATCAGATCCAGTTCCAGAATCATGTGGCCTAGAAGCTGTCCCTCGTCAGTGTAGCTAAAACTACGTGTGTAGTTTAGCTCCTGGGTTTTGCCCATGTCATGCAGGACGGCTCCCGTGAGCAGTAGATCCAGATTGATTCCTTCATAGTTTTGCGCCACCAGCTTGCACAGCTTGCAGAGGGACAATGTATGTTCGAGCAACCCTCCCAGCCAGGCGTGATGCAGGGTCTTGGCCGCAGGCGCTTGCTTAAAGCGGGCTGCGAGTTCCTCATCCATCAAGAGACTCATGAGCAGCTCCCGCAGCGGTTGGTTCTCAATTTTGTCTACGATGCCGAGCAGCTCTTCGAACATGACTTCGACATCTTTGGTCGTTTTTGGAAAGTAGTCGGCAAAGTCCACCTCTGCATCCTGGCACGGACGTAGTTTGTGAATGGTGAGCTGCGGCCTGTTCCTGTAAATCTGAACCAGCCCTTTCACTTTGATAAAATCGTCACGGTCAAAACTCGTTTCAACCTCCTCGACGTTGTCCCACATCTTGGCGTCGAGCTCTCCGCTGCGGTCGCCCAGAGTCAGTGCCAGATAAGGCTCCCCAGTCTTCTTCGACTTGACCTCCTTAGATTTAACTAAGAATGTAGTTGTAATGGATTGATTTGCCTGGAGGTCGACGACAAAGAGGTCTTTCATGGCGCGAGTTGTTTCGGGAAGGAAGAGCTCACGAACAGGCGACGACTGCACTTTCGGTGGCATCATAATGGGAATGACACGGGATGTGCAAGAGAATGAGCTGAGGAGGACCCCGTCCTCTGAGTTCAGTGTGAGCCTTTCCGCAGAGCGCATTGAAAGACTCTGATTGTCCATGTGATTCCAGCATCAAATCCGGAGCGGAGCGACCGTTATTTGTTCCCGATATTCGAAACAGAAAACGATCTGGTTGTCACGATTCGTGACTGTGGCTGACTGAGCCTTGGAACCAAACGAGTCAGAGCGTTTCAATTATCTAACTAGTTTCTGTCGCGAAACTCGGAAAGTCTTGGAGTGTGTGGCTTTGAGCCGACCTTCCTAAAAATTTCGGCTCCCCTCGCCCCAGCGGCCCCAGCGGGGAGAGGGGCCGTGGGGTGAGGGAGGGCGGACGGGAGCGGAGGGAGGCCGGAGGCGGCGGAGGTGACGAGCGGTCACACGAGCGGGGGGAGCGCAGCCGGCGGGAAGCAGACATAACGCCACAGCGTTATGTCTAGCGGAGGGAGGGTAGCCTGACGGCGCGGGGCTTGCGGGCACAGCGGTTGGCAGCCATCTAAGCAGCTAAAAGAAAAAACCGCCCGGAAAGATCGAGCCGTGGATTGTGGAAACCAGACCAGAGCGGAGCTGGCAAGACCCGTGACGTCAGGCCGCGTCGGATAATGGCGCCCTTGTCAGACGCGCCGACAGAAGCGACTTCCCGCCGGTCGGAGCGAACAGAGCCGCCTCCGGCGTCCCGCAGCGGGGCGGGCCGGGGGCAACGGCGACCGGAGCAGCTTCTCAGCGCAGGAAGCCATCAAGTGGCGCCGCGCGCAGGGCTGAAGGCTTGAGAAGCCTTCAGGGAAGCACCGCGCTCTCAGCTCACCACACCGGCGTCCCGAGCACGGCGTCTTCCGCTGGCTTTCGCGTCGTGTCGATCTACGACAGACATAACAGCCGAGCTGCCCTTCACTTTTCGAAAGAGGAAAGATGTGACCCTGTTCCTTCCCTACACGGTTTCGCGGTCAACGTCACCGGCGTCCCGAGCACGGCGCCTTCCGCTGGCTGCCGTGCTGTGTCGATCTACGGCAAAGGTAACATTAACGCTCCGGTGAAGGCAGGGTAATATTTAAGATTTAAGGGCTGACCCCAGTTTGCCCCCCCAGTTTGCCCCCCAGTTTGCCCTTTGTCCGGCGATCCCCTCATCAGAGCCAGGTTTCTATTCAAGCAGACGAATGGAAGCCTGCTTTCCAGTTTGTATTCCTGCAGCCGGCTCATTGAACGGTCTTATGTCGACGACCAGATCCTGGTGGAGGTGGAAGCTCCCCAGTCCGTCGTTGAGCGGCTCAAGAAATTTCGCGTTGAAGTCTGAGCCTGGCTAGTTTCTGTCGCGAAACCCGAGGATGGCGGGAAAACTCCCCTCCTCGGCGGCGCGCAGCGCCACAGGGGTGGTGCGACTTAGTGGAATGCCGGAGTTTCGCGACAGAAACTAAGCTGCTGTAAAGAGGGATTAAAAGGACTGTCAACTGCCGCTCCTCCGAATTCTGCTCAGGACGGGATTCTACAGCAGAATTAAATATTTAAGGGCTGACCCCAACTTGCTCCCGAGGCGACAGCGCTCGCACGCGGAGGGAGGCCGGAGGCGGCGGCGGGAGCGCAGCCGGCGGGAAGCAGACATAACGCCCGAGCGTTATGTCTAGCGGAAGGAGGGAAGCCTGACGGCGCGGGGCTGCGGGCACAGCGGTTGGCAGCCACCCAAGCAGCTAAAAGAAAAAACCGCCCGGAAAGATCGGGCCGTGGATTGTGGAAACCAGACCAGAGCGGCGCTGGCAAGACCCGTGACGTCAGGCCGCGTCTGATAATGGCGCC
>JAKEER010000422.1 GCA_022616615.1 Acidobacteriota bacterium | reverse complement strand
AACCATTGATTAACAGGACAACTTGCTCTGATAACCTGATAAGCCAATCAGTTTCGGGCATGCTCGCTCGGACCATGTTATCAACGGGAACGCGCCGCTTATGGAGCGAAAGGCTATGCCTGCGACCGCCAAAAGTCAACGATCCCGGCTTCTGGATGAGGTCTGAAGCGATCGGGGTTTTTAAGGATTGAGAGTTTGCTGCCAGCGACGCCGCCAACATCAAGGTCGCGAATGATTCAGCCTAGAGGTTCACGTAGTTCGGGCCGCCTCCGCCTTCCGGAGGAACCCAGGTGATGATCTGGTAGGGGTCCATGATGTCGCAGGTCTTGCAGTGAACGCAGTTGGAAGGGTTCAGCGTCAGTTGCTTGCCTTGCCCGTCACCGCGGTCCACCATCTCGTAAACGTTGGCGGGGCAAAAACGCTGGCAAGGGTTGCTGAATTCTTCGACACAACGGGTGTGACAGATACTGAGGTCGCCAATGATCAGATGTGACGGCTGATTCTCCTCGTGTTTCGCGCCTGAGAAATACACGTTGGTCACTTTGTTGAACGTCAGCTTCCCATCAACCTCCATGGGACTCGGCTGCGTTGACGGGCCATCGTGATCGCGAACCTTTTGCAACCGTTCATGCCCCGCGCTGTTCGGGAGCGGGTCTTTCCAGCCGCGACCGCCGGTAACCATCTGCAAGCCTGCGTTCAAGACTCCCGGCAGCAAGCCGTGCTCAAATCCCTGATGAAAATTACGGACGCCGTATAGTTCCTTCCCGGCCCAACTAGCCAGGAGTTTGTCTTCATAGGTCTTCAGTGATTGCTCGCTGAAATCATTGTTAAGGAGCGCTGCCAGCAGCGTTTCCGCTGCCAGCATTCCGGACTTCATGGCCAGGTGGATGCCCTTCAGTCGCTGGGAATTCAGCAGGCTCGCGCTGTCGCCGATCACGAGGCCTCCGTCAAAATAACTTCTCGGGATCGTGTAGTAGCCGCCCTCTGGAATGGCCTTGGCGCCATAGTGCGCTAGCTTCGCGTTTTTGAGCATGCATGAGACAAACGGGTGCGTCTTGAAACGCTGAAACTCCTGATGCGGATCGAGGTAAGGGTCACGATAGTCCAAGCCCACGACCAGTCCTATGGAGAGCATCCTCCCCATGTTGTAAATAAACCCGCCGCCATAGTTCTCGTGCTTGAGAGGGTAACCCAGCGTGTGAACCACATGCCCCTTCTCGGCTGACTCCTCGGGCAGTTCCCAGACTTCCTTGACGCCGATCGCATAAACCTGGGGGCTTTTCCCGGCATCCAGCTGCAGCCGGCTCACCAGTTGCTTGGTGAGCGAGCCGCGCACACCCTCGCCGAAAACGACCGCCTTGGCCAGAATATCAACTCCCGGTTCGAACGAATCGAGCGGGTTGCCATACTTGTCGATGCCACGATCACCCGTGCGAACTCCGATCAGGCGTTTCCCGTCGAAGAGCAGCTCGGTTCCCGCAAATCCGGGAAACAGGTCGATGCCGCGCGCCTCGGCCCGCTCGCCCATCCATTTCACAAACCGGTTCAGGGAGATGATGGAGTTTCCGTGATTTCTGAGGGGTGGAGGAACAAACGGCAGAGCAAACTTGCCGGCTGTGGTGAGGAAACAAACGGTGTCGTGCGTTACTGGAGTGCCCAGCGGAGCACCAAGATCCTTGTAGTTGGGCAAGAGCTCTTTGAGGGCGACGGGATCGACAATGGCTCCCGACAACGTGTGGGCGCCAATCTCGCGGCCTTTCTCGATGACTGCGATGGAGACGGAATCGAGCTTGCGAGCACCTGAAGCAGCGTTCTGGTTGTGCGCCTCGACGAGCTGTCTCAGGTGCAGCGCCCCGCTCAGGCTGGCCGGCCCTGCGCCGACGAAGAGGACATCGACTTCCAGCGTTTCGCGTTCGCGCTGCGCCATTCAGTCTCCTGTCACCGGCGAATCGGGAGACGACCGCCAAAGCGGCCGCTCCAGCACCACGTTTCCGAAGACCATTGCCTGGCAGGCCAGCCGGTGAGTGTCGAGGATGCCTGACTCGCGGAGCTGCTCGTGCTCGGCGGTTCCGATCACGGAAAGGTGATCCTGGCCGCTGAGAATCAGCACGCGGCATGAAGTGCAGGCGCCAATCCCGCCGCAAGAGTGCATCAACTCCACGCCCCCGGCAGAAGCACTTGCGAGCAAGCTGGTCCCGGCTTTGATTTGCACTGTCAAGCCGTCCGGCAGGATTCTAACGGTTGGCATCGCCTGTGACTCATCAATCGCCCTAAACCCTCGAACACTATAGCACAGCCAATACATCCGACTTCCTGTCCTCTGACTTTGATGGGCCCGGGAACCTTTTGCCCCTCGTTGACTATCCCGGCGGATGACATTAAGATTACCGCTCGTGTTTAGCGGCTGGGTCCTTGGGTCATGTTTTCATGTGCCTGTAATCTCTAATCCGTCATCAACCTTTCGAGTGATTCGATAGAGGAGGAACACTCATGGCTTACGAATGGAAATTCAATCCCCGGCCTTACTCAGATGCCGATGCAAAAGAGCTGCTGAAGGACGTCGTGTCCGCTGAGACAACGGACTGGCACTACAACACACATCACAAAGGCTACGTCACTTTCCTGAACAACATCGAGAAAGAGCTGGAAGGCGCAGACCGTTCCAAGGCGAATGGCAACTACAGCCAGATTGGCGAACTGAAGCGCCGGTTTACCTGGAATCACGCCGGCGCGCTGCTGCACGATGTGTATTGGGAAGTGCTGGGCGGCGATGGCGACGTTTCCAAGGCGCCGGAACTGTCCAAAGCGCTGGCCGCTGAGTTCGGCTCCATTGACAATTGGAAAGCCGACTTCAAAGCCGCTGCCGTTTCCGCCAAGCTGAGTGGCTGGGGGTTGCTGGTTTACGATGCCCTCTATTCGCAGCGACTGCTGAATGTTTTGGTGGACGAGCATCAATACGGAGCCATCTGGGGCGGCATTCCACTGATCTCCTGCGACGTGTTTGAGCATGCGTACTATCACAAGGACGGTCCCGGCCGCGCGAAGTATATCGACAACTTCCTGGCCAAGCTGCATTGGGGCCGCATTGAAGCGCGCTTCAAAAAGTTCGCCAAGAAGTAGCGGGCACCGTCAGGCCCGCGAAGCTTGTCCTCACGAAAGCGCGGAGCGGGAATCCAGTGCTTCGGTGGTTGTGGTTTCAAGTGGGAGGCGGTCTCCGCCAGAGGCTGCCTCCCACTTTGTTTATTCGGGTGATCTACGGGTGGAACGCGCGCTCCCGCGCGCGTTTCTGCGAATTGGACGTTTTCTGGCTCCCCTGCTGAGATCAGGAGGGAATGTGCCGCGTAGCGCATTGATGTCAACTTAAGGCGGTTTCATCCATGATTGACGCAGAAAGTGCGTCAATCATGGCTACCAAGACGACTGACTAGGGCATGGGTAGCCACGATTGGCGTGCTTTTCGCCAATCGTGGGCCCGTCCTACCTTAAGTTGACATCAATGCGCGTAGCGGCACGGGGGTGGTCTGAGGAACGCACCGAGAACCGTCATTCAAGCGGTTCGTATCGAGGAAGAGCCTTTGTGGCACGAAACGTTCGATTGGAGGTTTCCGCAAGGGCCGGTCGCACCACCCCGGCGCTGGCGTGGGACCGCCGTCCCGTGCCACCGTCCGCCCCTCCTCAGCCGAGGAGGGGAACCAAAAGGCGTGCGCGGGAGCGCCCGCTCCACCCAAGGCTTCAGTCAGGAGTCAACAATCCATGCTTCGAGGCTACCAGGGTAAGTTCCCACAGATCGGTGCGGGCGCTTTTATCGAAGACAGCGCCCAGGTCATCGGTGATGTCGTCATCGGCGACCACTCCAGCATCTGGTTCAACACGGTGGTCCGTGGCGACGTGCATTACATTCGCATTGGCCACAGCACCAATATTCAGGACTCCTGTGTGCTGCATGTCACCCGCGATCGCAATGCCACAATCCTGGGAGACTTTGTCAGTGTGGGCCACGGCGTGATTCTGCATGGCTGCGCAGTGGAATCGCATTGCCTGATCGGCATGGGTGCGATCGTCATGGACAAGGCAGTGATTGGCGAGGGGTCCATCGTCGGCGCTGGAGCGCTGGTGACGCAGGGGCTGAAAGTGCCGCCGCGAAGCCTGGTGCTGGGCTCTCCAGCCAAGGTTGTGCGGGAACTTTCGCCAGCGGAGGTCGAGAATATCGACCGTTACGCGAACAATTATCTGATGTATAAGGAGAATTATCTGAAGGACAAGGCCTGATCCGGAGAGTCTGGCACCGAAGCCGACGCTTCGAGACAACAACTCCTGGCGGATCAAAAAAGGATAATGACGAATGACGAAGCACTAATGACTAAGGAAATCCGAAGCTCGAATGATCCAATGCGCCGTTGGCTTTGTGCTTCGGAATTAGTCATTCCTTCGTCATTCGTGTTTAGTCATTCGTCATTGGATCCGAACTAGCTGAGAATCGAGCTGGTCGTAGAAACAGAGAAACCATCTTCAGAACCCCAACCGTGATCAAAGCCATCAAAGGAACCCGCGACATTCTGCCTCCCGAGTCGGCCCTCTGGAGCCGCGTGGAGAACACCGCCCGCGAGATCCTCGCTCTGTATGGCTTCGCGGAGATTCGCACGCCAGTTTTTGAGAGCACCGAACTGTTTGCCCGTGGAGTCGGGGAAGACACGGATATTGTTTCCAAAGAGATGTACACGTTTGAGGATCGCGATGAGCAGTCGCTGACGTTACGCCCTGAGGGAACGGCCCCGGCGGTGCGAGCTTATATCGAGCATCAGTTGCAGCAGGAATCTTCCATCGCCAAGCTCTACTACCTCGGTCCCATGTTTCGCCGCGAGCGTCCCCAGAAGGGCCGCTATCGGCAGTTTCATCAAATCGGAGCCGAAGTTCTCGGGTCAGATAATCCGGCCATCGAGGCTGAAGTCCTCGAGATGCTGCAGTTCTTTCTCAAGCAAATCGGCATTGAAGACCAGACGCTGCTCGTAAATTCCATTGGGTGTCCGGTATGCCGGCCGCGTTTCCTGGAAGAGCTCAAGCGAGCTCTGGCCGAGAAGAAAGTGCAGCTCTGCCTCGACTGCCAGAGACGCAGCGAAACCAATCCGCTGCGGGTGCTCGACTGCAAGGTGGAATCCTGCCAGCCGGTCATCGACTCACTACCCAAGATTTCTGAATTTCTGGACGAAGCTTGCCGCGCCCATTTCGACAAGTTCCTTGGCTATCTGACAAGCCGCCAGATTCCCTTCACTGTCGTTCCCCGTCTCGTGCGCGGCCTGGATTACTACACGAGGACCACTTTCGAGATCACCAGCGGGGTGTTGGGTGCGCAAAACACCCTGATAGGAGGGGGAAGATACGACGGACTCGCAGAAGCACTGGGTGGCCCACCGACAAAGGGCTTTGGCTTCGCCCTGGGGCTCGAACGCATCCTGCTGGTGTTGCAGCAGTCGGAGAAGCAAGTGGCGGCAGGCCCGGCGCAGCTCTTCCTGGCGCCATTGGGAGAGGCTGCTTTTGAGAAGGCGACGTTGCTTGCCCGAGACTTGCGCCAGCAAGGCATCCGCTGCCTGTTGGATTTTGAAGCGCGCAGTTTAAAGAGTGCGATGCGGCTGGCGAATAAGCTGCAAGCGCAATATGTCCTCATTCTGGGCGAGACAGAGCTACAGACAGGAAGATATCTTCTCAAGCGAATGACCGACGGAACGCAGCGAGAGGTGCGGGAGGTAGAGATTCCAGCGGCGCTGCGGGGCGTGGCTGTCCCTGTTTCGCAAGGCTGAGTATCCCGTTGGAGGTCCACCCATAATGGGCACTGGCTCCGGAGGCAGCCTCTGGAGTTTGGACTTTTTTGGAGCGGCGAAGCCGCCGCCTGGGAGCGCGGACGTCTCGCCCGCTCCTGTCGCCGCAGGCCAGGGACGCGGCCTCCGGCCCGCGCAGCGGGCGGGGCGAGACGCCTGGCGAGACGCCCGCGCTCCCAGGTCATTCCTAAGGAGACACCCTCTTGGAATTGGATTCGCTAAGCTCGCTGGAAAGAAGTCACCACTGTGGCGCGTTGACGGCGGAGCATGCTGGACAAGCCGTTGTGCTGATGGGTTGGGTGGCCCGGCGCCGGGACATGGGGCACCTCATCTTCATTGACCTGCGCGATCGCGAAGGGATCACCCAGATTTTGTTCAATCCCGACCACGCGGCCGCGGCGCACCAGAAGGCCAAGGGCTTGCGCTCGGAGTTCGTCGTTGCGCTTCGCGGCCAGGTTGTCCGGCGCGATCCGGGCACAGTGAATCCAGCCATTTCAACGGGAGACGTGGAGGTGCTTGTCTCTGAGCTCTGCGTTTTGAACGAAGCGAAGACGCCGCCTTTCCCGATTGAGGACGAGATTGCCACTTCTGAAGACCTGCGCCTGAAGTATCGCTACCTGGACCTGCGCCGCGCCAGGCTGGCGCGCAATTTCAAACTCCGGCATCAGATCACAATGGCCGTCCGCCGGGTGATGGACGCGCAGGGGTTCTACGAAATTGAGACTCCTTTTCTGACAAAGTCCACACCCGAAGGTGCTCGCGACTACCTTGTCCCCTCACGGCTGCAGACGGGCAGCTTCTATGCCTTGCCGCAGTCACCGCAGATCTTCAAACAGCTGCTGATGGTGGCCGGCATGGACAAGTACTTCCAAATTGTGCGTTGCTTCCGCGATGAGGATCTGCGCGCCGACCGCCAGCCCGAGTTCACCCAGGTCGATATCGAAATGTCGTTTGCTCAGCCGGAAACAGTTTTCCGCATGATTGAGCCGCTGATCACAGAAATTTTTGCCGTGAAGGGAACCGCCATCCAGACGCCCTTTCAACGGCTGCCTTATCGCGATGCCCTGGAGCGCTATGGCTCCGACAAGCCCGACCTCCGCTTTGGCCTGGAGTTTGTCGATTTCAGTGGGCTGTTCGCTGGAACTGATTTCCCGCCTTTCCAGAATGCGTTGGAAGCCGGAGGGCAAGTGAAGGGCATCCGTGTTCCAGGCTGCGCCGGCTATTCACGGAAGCAGTTGGATGATTTGACGGCGGTCGCCCGTGTCTTCGGCGCCAATACCATGGCTTACGTCAGGGTGCTTGAGAATGAGGTGCAGTCCCCGCTTCTGAAGAACCTGGGCGAAGCAAAATGCCGCGAGATGGCGGAGGCGCCACAGGCTAGGCCAGGCGATCTCCTGTTAATCATCTCGGGTAGCCGGAAGGTAGTCGCCGAGTCGCTTGGAGCCGTTCGCTTGCAGGTGGGAAAGCAGGAGAAGTTAATCGACTCCAAGGCGCTGTCTTTCCTCTGGGTAACCGACTTCCCCATGTTCGAGTACGACGCAACCGAGAAGCGCTATGTGGCTTGTCATCACCCGTTCACGTCGCCTACAGACGAAGACCTCGACAAGATCGTTTCCAATCCGGGCGATGTTCGCGCCAAAGCTTACGACCTGGTCTTGAATGGCATGGAGATTGGCGGCGGGTCCGTGAGAATTCACCGCCAGGATGTGCAAGCGGCTGTCTTCAGGGCGCTTGGCCTCAGCGAGGAGGAGGCTAGGCTGCGCTTCGGATTTTTTCTCGAGGCTTTGGAGTATGGAACGCCTCCCCACGGTGGCATTGCGCTGGGGCTGGACCGCATTGTGATGCTGCTGGCGGGCGAGAACTCCATCCGTGATGTGATTGCCTTCCCAAAAACAGCGCGCGCCGTCGACCTGATGGCCGAATGCCCTACGCCGGTGGACCAGAAGCAGCTGGACGAACTGGGCATTCGGTTCCTGGGAAGGCTTGACTAGAAAGCAGCAGCACTCAGCGGTCAGGCTTCAGCCTGGACCTGGGATCGGAGCCTGTAGGGTGCGCTGCTTCCCAAGCGCAACGATACCGGGTTTGAGTGCGCTTTGAAAGGCAGCACACCCGACGTTTTGATAGCGCTCTCATGGCCTTTTCGCCCCCTTCAGCTTTGGTTGCAAGCTGACCGCTGATCGCTGATTGCTGAGCGCTGAATTATGTCCAAAATCCGCGTCCTGCCTGAAGCTTTAGCCAACAAGATCGCTGCGGGTGAAGTCGTCGAGCGTCCAGCTTCAGTTGTCAAAGAGCTGCTGGAGAACTCACTGGATGCAGGTGCGTTGAGCCTCGAG
Organism: Acidobacteriota bacterium; assembly: GCA_022616615.1. Classification (GTDB taxonomy): domain Bacteria; phylum Acidobacteriota; class Terriglobia; order Versatilivoradales; family Versatilivoraceae; genus VFZK01. The sequence continues at coordinate 16,064 of JAKEER010000422.1, read as the reverse complement.
ATTGACGTTGAATCTGGTGGACGTCGGTTGATCCGGGTGCAGGATGACGGCGAAGGCATGATTCCCGACGACGCGCTGCTGGCTTTTGAGCGCCACGCCACCAGCAAACTGCACCGCGCCGACGACCTCATGGAGATTGCGACCCTGGGCTTTCGCGGCGAAGCGCTGCCCAGCATTGCGAGCGTCAGCCGGCTGCTGCTCGAAACGCGCCACGAAAGCCGCGAGGCCGGCACTGCAGTTGAAATCAACGGCGCCCGGCTCGCCGGAGTCAAGGAGATTGCCCGCTCGCGAGGAACCAGCCTCACCGTGCGCGATCTCTTCTTTAATGTTCCAGCCCGCAAGAAATTCCTAAAATCAGACAGTACCGAGCTCGGCCACATTGTGAACTTCGGCACGCAATATGCCCTGGCGCATCCGGAAGGGCGTTTTGTCCTGCGCAGCGCTGGGTCTGAGGTTTTCAACCTTCAGCCCGTGCCGGCCCTGCGCGAACGAGTGTTTCAGGTGTTTGGCGGCGCCCTGCTCAAGCAGCTGGTGGAAATTCGGAGCGAAGTTCCGGTGTTTTATCCCGGAGAAGACGATGCCGGCGAACCCGCTGGCCATCCCGACTGGATTCGCGTCCACGGTTTTGTTTCAAAGCCCGAGGTTCACAAGCTGAACCGCAACTCACTCTATTTTTTTGTGAACGGGCGCATGGTGCGCGATCGCATCATCCTGCATGCCCTCAACGAAGCCTATCGCAACATTCTGCCTGCCGGCATTTTCCCGGTCGTGCTTTTGTTCATCGAGATGCCGCTGCGCGAAGTCGATGTGAATGTCCATCCCTCCAAGACCGAAGTTCGCTTCCGGCATCAGTCGCTGCTGCACGACTTTCTGCGCGACAGCATCCGGAAGGCTTTGATGGAGGCACGCCCGCAAACCCCGTTTCCAGCGACTCGGCACGCCCCGGCTGAGACGGGGGAAAACCCGTTTGATGTGCCACCCGTGGAAGAGCTCTCCTTTCCCGGGACAGTTCCGAAGGCTTCCTCGTGGCCCGCAACCGCGCCTGCCTCAAGTGAGTCTGCATCTGCCGAAAAGCCGTTCGCCCTCACCCCGCCGACTCTTGCTCCAGCCAATGCCGCTCTGCCGTTCCGACCCGAGAACGCCCTGACGATTTCAGCGGGAAGTACAACCACTGGAGGACCATTGGAGGTTCAAGCAAGTTTAGGGGAAGCCGTTGTTGCTGCCGATCTGCCAGCTCGAAGCGTTGCCGCCGGGGCGCCGGTTTCGGGCGCCGAACCTGTGCTTGTCGCGCGGTCACAGTTCGGCATCGTTCCGCTTGGGCAGATCGACAACAGTTTCATTGTGGCTGCTGATGGCGGCGCGCTTCTGCTCATTGATCAGCATGTGGCGCACGAAAGAATTCTGTTTGAAAAGGTGTTGCGCCAGCGCAGCGAAGGGAAGGTGGAAAGCCAGCGGCTGCTGCTGCCGTTGATCATCGAAATCACACCGAGACAACAGGTAATTCTGGAGAACATCACTCCCGAATTGACTGCTTGCGGCTTTGAAGTCGAACCGTTCGGAAGAAAAACCGTTGCCATCAAGGCGGCGCCGGCAGGCTTGTCAACCACCGACGTTCAGCAGCTCTTGAGTGAATTGCTGGAGGGGTTGGAGAGGGAAACTCAGGCCATCAGCCTCACGCGGTTGCGCGAGAAGATCGCAGCATCCGTTGCCTGTCACGCAGCCATCAAGGTGAACATGCATCTCGAACACTCAAAGATGGTTTGGCTGATCGACGAATTGCAGAGGACCCAGTACCCGATGAGCTGCCCGCACGGCCGCCCCATTGTCCTGCGCTACGAGAAGAACGAGATCCTTAAAGCGTTCAAGAGGATTTGAGTCGGACCTCATTCCTAAATTCGTTCCAGCGTCTCCACGGTGCGCTCGTTTCTAACGCTTCCCGTGTTTAGCGTTGAAGCAGGCTCGAACAGCAGCACGTGCGCTTCTTCCTCGGCCACGGGCCGGTGTTCGACGCCCCGCGGCACAGTGAGGAACTCACCTTCTTCCAGCCACACTTGGCGATCCCGAAATTCCATGCGAAACCTTCCTTTGACCACCAAGAACAGTTCGTCCTCTTGTTCGTGGTGATGCCAGACAAAGGGGCCGTGGAACTTTACCACTTTGACCAACTGCCCGTTCAGTTCAGCAACGATCTTCGGTTGCCAGTGCTCCTGAAAGAGCTGCAGCTTTTGGGTGAGGTTGACCTTCTCCATCGATGTCCTCCGCATTGAAACAGCTTAGCCAGCCGCTAGACGCCTTGTGCGAGTGCTGACGCGGGTTTGTTTCCTACTCCAGAACCTGGCGCAGGTGATGTTTCATATGGACCACATAGTCCTTCATCAGGAACTCGAGCGTAACAGGGTTACTGCTCCCGATGGCGCAGCGGTGGTTGATCTTATTGGGAGGGACACGCGCCATCACATGCAGCAAATGACGGTTGTAGCTGTGCCAGAGCTCGATGAGAGTACTCCAACTCTCTTCCTGGTAATGCTGAACCGCGACCCACCCTTCCTGTTCGTAGCCCGGAAAGGCCAGTTCCTGGCCGAGCTGTGCCCTGACAAAGCGCTGATGGTTGTTTGCGGCGGAATCGATCAGATGTCCCAAAACCTGCTTCTTGGACCACTTGCCTGCCGACGGAATCTTCCCGCTGTCGGAGTCCGCGATCTTGCTGAGCTGCACCGGAGCTTGGTCGAGCGTTGACTTGAAGTCGTCTAACGTGGATTGCATTGGGTTGTCTCCTAAAACCCCCTTAGAAAAGGGGAGGTGGGAAAGGGAAAAAAATTCGGTTGAGCACACTAACCCAATCTGGTAGGGACGCGGTGCTCCGCGTCCGTGTTGGGTTTACCGTCGCGGACGCGCAGCAGCGCGTCCCTACCGGGAAAGAAGCCGCAGCCTTCAGGGGTTGTCGTGATAGTGCTGCAAAGCGAGAGGAACAACCCCTCGCTTTGCACCACCCGTTTGCTAAGGCGCCATATTCTCGTACTGCCTTTCACCCTCACGCCGGGCGCTGGCTGGCCAGCTCTGTAACCAGCCTTCCCAACACGATCAAGGCTTCCTCGATGCGGTCGCACCAGCGAACGCCGCAGTTGACGCGGATGAAGTTCCGATAACCCTGGCTGGCGGAGAACGCCGGCCCAGGTGCGACGCTGATGTTGCGTTCCAGAGCCCGCTGATAGAGGTCCAGTGAATTCACGGAGTTTGGCAGCTCAACCCAAAGAACGATGCCGCCCGCGGGCCGTGTGACCTTGGTCCCTTCCGGAAAATAGCGGGCAATGGCTTGCGAGATCCTCTGCATCTGCTGGGCGTAGCCCTTGCGGGTGTTGCGCAGGTGATGATCGTAACCGCCGCTTTTCAGAAACTCGGCGATCATGATCTGAGGCAGGAGCGCGTTTCCCGCTGTGCTGATGTTCTTCAGCCGTTCTACCTGCTCGCGAAATCTTCCGGGGGCTGTCCAGCCTACGCGGTGGCCAGGCGCCAGGGTCTTCGAAAACGAAGAGCACAAAAGCACCAGTCCTTTGCGATCAAACGCCTTGGCCACCTTGGGGCGGGCGGCGCCGAAATAGACATCGCCGTAAATGTCGTCTTCAATCAGAGGAATCTCCCGTTGCGCAAGAATATCCACGAGCCTCTTCTTTTTCTCATCCGGTATGCAACTCCCCATCGGATTGTGGAAGTTCGGCATGAAGAGGCAGGCTTTCACCTTTCTCCGATCGAGAGCGGCTTCCAGTTCGTCCAGGCAAACTCCGTCACGCGGATAAGTCGGGATTTCGATGGCCTTCATCTGCAGCGCTTCGAGAATCATCAGTAGCACAAAGTACGTCGGCGACTCGACGGCGATGACATCGCCAGGGCCTGCTACGGCTCGGAGGCATAGGTTCAGCGCATCCGTGCATCCGGCGGTTACGACGATGTCGTCGCCTGAAAGGCTGCAGCCCCAGTCGAGCGAGCGGCGCGCAATCTGATGGCGCAGTTCAGGGTAACCCGGGGCCAGATCATAGCGATTGACCTCAATTCCTTCGCGCCGGGCGACAGAAGCCAGAACGCGGTGCAGCTTGGCGGTGGGAAACAGGTCCGGACTCGACGCAGCCATGCCCAGTGGCACAATGCCCGGATTGCGGCCTGCCTTCAAAATGTTTGAAACCAAGTCGCCGATGCCCACCCGCGTTGCAGCCTGCGGAGGAAAGATGATTCTTGGTTCGGCCGGAAGCCGGCGGCTCTGCAGACGAACGTAGAAGCCTGACTGTGGCCGCGCCTCGATCAAGCCGCGATCTTCCAGCAGGAAGTAAGCCTGCAGCGCCGTGGAGACGCTAACCTTTTCCTGGCGGCTGATGCGCCGGACCGATGGAATCCGCTCACCGGGGCGTAAAGTGCCGTGATGGATCAGTTGCGTAATCTTGGCAGCAACCTGCTCATACCGATATTCGACAACGTTGGACTCATTCACAGTGAGACGTTAGCCCAGGGCTTGTCCGCTGAGAAGACACAGTTGCTTCGAAATCGAGCATAACAGTTTTTAAATCAAACCAACTGTTATGGTCGCATTCTAGCTGAGCTGAATCTGTTTTGTCTTGGAGTTAGATCCTACACTGCCCTTCGACGACGAGGACGATTTTTAAGCGAGGAGAAAGACACATGACTTCTGACTACTACGGCAAGGTTGAAACATTCGAACGCGAGATTATCACCGAAGCATTGCGAAAGACCCACGGCAACCAAGCTCAAGCTGCCAGGATGCTAGGGCTGGCGCCCACGACGCTTTCTTCGCAACTGCGGCGGCTCGGCATCCAGGTACGCGACTTCAAGCGGCTCGATTCGCTTGCGTCGTTTGAGACATCCCAGCGCTTCCTGCTTTGGAAGTCGGGCGCGCCCCATGAGAACGGCAAGAGCCAGTCTACGCAACGTGAGGCAGACAATCCTGGTCTGCCCGTTGGCTGGAGTTTCTATTCTACATTTTAGGTCGGCGCCGGGAAAGCCGTCGGTAGCCCGACCGTAAGGGAGGGCGTTGTCTCGAGCAGGAGCCCTCCCTTACGGTCGGGCTACTGATACACCGCTGGCGTAAGCCGGCGATAGGGGTCGGCCAAAGACAAAGGCAGACAAGATTGCCTGCCTCACATTGACTGCCGGTCCCGCGAAATGTCCAGGGACTCAGTTCTCCAGGAGCTCAGACGCTCTCTGCGTCGCTTTGACAACGGCTTTGATCAACGTGACGCGCAGCTTGCCTTCTTCCAGTTCCAGGATGCCGTCGATCGTGCATCCGGCAGGCGTCGTCACGATGTCTTTCAAGAGTGCCGGGTGTTCCCGGGTTTCCAACACCATTTTTGCAGAACCGAGAGTCATCTGCGCGGCAAGCTCGGTGGCGACCGAGCGTGGAAGGCCCACCTTCACTCCTGCTTCCGCCAGTGATTCGATGATGATGTACATAAAAGCCGGGCCGCTGGCGCTCAAACCGGTGACGGCGTCCATGTATTTTTCATCCAGAATGAGCGTCCGGCCCACCGAGTCGAACATTCGCTGCGCCTCCTTCAATTGCTGTTCTTCGGCATAAACTCCTTTGCACAACGCAGTCATCCCAGAGCGCAGCAGACAGGGCGTGTTGGGCATGGCGCGAATGACGGGAATCGGCGCGTTCAGGTTTCTCTCCAAAAAAGCCGTCGTCACCGATGCCACCACCGAGATGACCACCTGTTCGCGGGACAACTCGCCGCGGATCTCTTCCAGCAGCTCCTTTACCGCTTGCGGTTTGACAGCCAGCAACACGACGCCGGCACCTCTCACCGCCTTGCGATTGTTCGTGGTTACCGCAATCTTGTATTTGTCTTTCAGCGTGCCCAGCCGTTCTGCGTGTTTTGCCGTAGCGACAACCCGGTCGCGCGTGATCACCCCCACGTCCAGCATCCCGGAGATCAGCGTTTCGCCCATCTTCCCGGCGCCGAGCACAGCGAGCTTCTTTCCCTTTGAGGTTGTCACAGAGGCGTCCTTTCACATTCTGCAAAACAGTAGCAGCCGCAGCAGCGACTATATTATAGTTTCTGGGGTTTCACGGCGCTGGGTTGCTCGCGATAGAACGGGCGCTCGCACAAGCGCTCTTCAAAGTTTGGCGCTGGCCAGACGGCCGCGTCGTCTCATTCAAATTTGGAAGGACGTGCTCATGGGAATCGTTGGGAATGGCGGTGGTTTGAACGAAGCAGCGGTGCTTCAGGCTCTGAAGGCAGTGAAGGATCCTGACTTGCAGCAGGATGTTGTCACGCTGGGCTTTGTGAAGGATTTGAAGATTGAGCCGGGAAAAGTCAGCTTCTGCCTGGAACTGACCACACCAGCCTGTCCCGTCAAAGACCAGCTCAAAGCCGAAGCAGAAAGAGCAGTTTCTGCCTTGGCTGGCGTCCAGCGCGTGGATGTCCGAATGACGTTCCGGGTCACCTCGAAGCAGGCGCCGCAAACCCGCACATTGATTCCTGAGGTTCGGAACACGATTGCGGTCGCCAGCGGCAAAGGGGGCGTTGGAAAGTCCACTGTGGCCGCTAATCTCGCCGTTGCGTTGATGAAGTACGGCGCGCGGGTTGGCCTCATGGATGCTGACGTTTACGGGCCCAGCATTCCTATTCTGATGGGGGCTTCCGAGGCGCCGCAAGTGACTCAGAACCGCATCATCCCACCCGTGGCCCAAGGCGTGAAAATGATTTCCATGGGTTACTTTCTCCCAAGGAACGAAGCGGTGATCTGGCGCGGCCCCATGCTTCACAAGATGATCCAACAGTTTCTCGGAGAGGTGGAGTGGGGAGAGCTTGACTACCTCGTCATTGACCTGCCTCCCGGCACTGGCGACATTCAGTTGAGCCTCTGCCAAACCATTCCGCTCACGGGGGCGGTCATCGTTTCCACGCCTCAGGACTTGGCGCTGGAAGTCGCGTCAAAAGCGATCGCCATGTTCAAGAAACTCAACACGCCGATTCTCGGCGTGGTGGAAAACATGAGCTACTACGTTTGCTCGCACTGCGGCCAGCGGGATGAGATTTTTGGCCACGGAGGCGCGCGCAAGGCCAGTGAGAGGCTGGGCTATCCGTTCTTAGGGGAGATCCCCCTGGATCCGGCTATCCGAACCAGCAGCGATAGCGGCCAGCCCGCCGTGTTGCAGGGAGAGAATACGCCTTACGGAAAGGCCTTTCTTGACATCGCCAGTGCCACCGCTGCCCAAATCAGCATTGCCAACTTCAATGCCCCGCAGGCTCCTGTGATTGAGGGATGACTGAAGCCATCAGCGTTCAGGATTCAGCCTTCCCTCGTCAGCTTGTTGGAATCTTTTCAGTCTTCAATTCCGGATGTCCTGTGAACATCGCGCCTACCTCCATCAAGCTTTCCGCGCCAGGTGGTGTGCTCGTCAGATGGAATGACGGCCACGAAGCCACCTACTCCTATGCCTATCTGCGCGAGCGCTGTCCGTGCGCCACATGTCGTGACACCCCCCCGGTAGTGAAGACCACGCCTGATCCTTTTCCGATTCATGGCAAGGACGTCATCAAAGTCACAGGAGCCGCGCCGGTAGGCCACTATGCCATTCAGTTCAACTTCAACGATGGCCATGCCACCGGAATCTACTCCTACGCCTACCTGCGGGAGATTTGCCCTTGCGCGGGATGCCGGCGGCAAGCGGATTGACGACTGACCGAGTGACGATCTTTCAAAGACTCGAGTCCGGGAACCTGTTTAGGATTCGCTGTGCTTCATCAAATCCCTGCCCAACACCTTTCACACTGTGGGTGTCTGAGCCGTACACCAACGGGATGCCCCGCTTTACAGCTTCTTCGATGATCCACGGCGCTGGGTAGATTTCCCGGCAATCGGGTTTGAACAGCCCAGCCGCATTCAGGTCCAGTTCCATGCTGCGTTCCTGAATCCGGTCCAGGATCTCGAGAACGTGGGGGCGGAAGTGCTGCGGATTCTTCAGCGGGTGCTGCAGCTGAAACTTGTGCGCCAGGCTGAGATGACTCAGCCGGCGGGGCTTGTACGGCCCTAGATCCGCTTCGACGGCTTGCTTGACGGCAGCCCAGTAGGCTTCATGCACGGCCTCTACGCTGCCGTAGGCATCGACCAAGCCATCATGAAAATCGTCCGGACTCAAGTCCACACAGCGCCATCCGCCTTTCCCTTGCAAGAAATGAACCGAAAGCAGGGCATCGTCCAGTTGAGCACCGTATCGGTTGAGCATTTCGCGGACTTCCGATTCATAGCCCGGGATGTAATCCACCTCCAAACCCACGCGGACTTCAATCCGGCCAGCGAATTGCTCTTGCTGTTCGCGGGCGTGCGACAGATAGGAGTCCAATTCTTCCCATTGCATTCCACAGCTCTTGTCAGGAGTTGGATCGATAAAGCTGGGCGGCAGCGGCGGATGCTCCGTCAGGCTGTAGACTTCGAATCCCAGTTCGATGGCCCTGCAAATGAATTGCCCTGTAGCTTCACGAGAACCGTGCGGGCAGAACTGCGTATGCGTGTGACCATCGCGGCGGGAAAGAGAGGCGTTACCTGACATGTTGGTTCGTGTTCAAGAAGAGCTCATGGATGCAACCGGCACAAAAAGCATTTGTCATTGGTCAGTTTTCATTGGTCATTGGCCAACAGGATAAGCCAGGTAGCCACGATTGACGCGTTTTCTGCGGCAATCGTGGGATTTTCGACGGAACCCGCTAACGGCCCACGATAGGCGCAACCTGCGCGCCAATCGTGGCTACCAAGTCAACGCCCTCCCGGCTAGCACGTACAAAGAATGGTCATTCGTTTTTTCCGCGCTTCATCACGGCCCAACTTCCCGGGCCGGGCCGAAAGCGACCAGTGGGCATCCGCCCCGCGGGCTGGGGAAGACAGCAACTTCTGCGCCGTAGGTTTGCTGAATCAACTCGGCGGTGACGACTTCTTCCGGCTTGCCCATACGCACGATCCTACCCTGGTGAAGGAGCGCCACCGTTTCACAAAAGGCTGCGGCCGCCGAAAGATCGTGCAGCACGACGACGACGGTCATTTGATGCTGGCGGTTCAGCGCTCGCAGAAGATTGAAAATCGTGATCTGGTGATTAATGTCCAAATGCGCATTGGGCTCGTCCAGCATGAGGATGGAGGGTTCCTGAGCGATGGCCCGCGCGATCAGCACGCGCTGCTTCTCTCCACTGGAGAGCTGAGAGATGGGACGGTCGCGGAAGTGCGACACGCTAGTTCTTTCCATCGCATCGTCGACACTCTGCCAGTCTCTAGCGCTCATTCTCTCCAGCCGGTTGAGATGAGGAAATCGCCCCATGGCGACGACATCGGCCACCGAGAAGGGAAACTCGAAGTGCTGTTCCGACGAGATGACGGCCAGCTTCAGCGCCAGCTCGCGGGCAGTGAAGCCCTCGATCGGCTGACCTTCGAGCAGAATGCTGCCTTGGAGAGGCCGAAGCACTTTACTCATGAGCCGCAACAGAGTGGTCTTGCCGCCGCCGTTGGGTCCAATGAGCGCAAGAAACGACTGCCGGGGGATTTCGAGACTCACGTCCTGCAGGACAAGCTGGGATCGATAAGAGAATCGGATCTGCTCGAGAAAGATTGCAGGGGGCATTATGGCTGACGGATCATGTGTCGCGCGACCTGAGCCGCCGCGGTGAGCCATCAGAGCGACGGCAAACAACTCCCTTCCTTGGATACGGAGGGGATGTCGTGGCCGTTGGCCACGACAGATTCCCGCGAAAGCGGGAATCCAGGCTACGCCGGGAGACGCTGGATTCCCGCTTTCGCGGGAATGACGGACTCCACTCGGTGACAGGTTGCCGACCGCTTCGGTTCTAGCTCGTCCAGGTTAGGAGCCCTCTCAGCGCCTCGGCGTCTCCGCGGTGAGCTTCTTCCTCCCCTGCCAATAGTAGTACGCCGGCAACCCCGTGAACACGACCACCAGTCCCCAAAAGGAATTCTTGAAGTCGTTCACCAGGGTATTCCCCACAATCAAAAACGCCATCAGCGCGAACAGCAGTGGGACAAAAGGGTATCCCCAGGTCTTATAGTGCCGCTCGAGCTCCGGCCGCTTCCAGCGCAGCACAAGAACCGCAACGCCGCCCAAACCGTAAAAAATCCAGCAAACAAAAATGACATAGCTGAAGAGCCGGTCGAAACTGCCCATCAACGTCAGCGAGCTGGCCCAAACGCCTTGCAGCACAATGGAAAAGGTTGGAACGACATAGCGCGGCTGCACGTAGGCAAAACGTTTGAAGAAGAGATTTTCGCGCGCCATGGCAAAGTAGACCCGCGGCCCACCCATTGTGTTGCTGTTGATGGCTCCCGTAATGGAGATCAGGATCGCCACGGCAATCAGCGTTCCTCCCACCGGACCCAACGCCAGCTCCATGGCGTCAGAAGCCAGGCGACGCGAGCCGGAGATCTTCTCGAATGGCAGCGCGTAGAGATAGGCGAGGTTCACCGTGAGATAAAGGACAATGATTGCCAAGGTCCCCAGCAGCAAACCGCCGGTCAGATTTCTCTTGGGGTTGCTGACTTCGCCCGCGTTATAAGTGAGGGTGTGCCATCCTTCGTAAGCCCAAAGGACGGCAATCATGGCAATGCCCAGGGCGCTCCAGGAGAAGCCGGCTGTGGCCGGCGGAACATAGGAGAAATGGCCGAAGCTTCCGCCACTCATCGTGAAGAGAACCACGGAAATTCCAACCAGTGAAGCCATCTTAACGATCGTCAAGATGTTCTGTACACGCGCGCCCGAGCGCACTCCCAGGCAGTTGATCAGCGTCAAGAAAGCAATCACGCCAACGGCGCAAATCTTCGCAACTCCGGAAGAAACAGGCAGAAGATAGCCGAGATAAATCGCAAATCCCGCCGCCAGCGTCGCCACCGAGCCGCTCTGCATCACGAAGAAAGTGCACCAGCCGTAAAGAAAAGCCGTTAGCGGGCCATAAGCTTCGCGCAAGAATACGTAAATGCCGCCAGCCCGGGGAAACATGGCGCCCAGCTCGGCATAGGCCAGCGCGCCAAAGAAACTAAGCAGGCCGCCCGCAACCCACACGAGAAATACGCTCTCCACGCTCTGAACCGTGCGGGCAATGTTTCCGGGTGTCAGAAAAATTCCCGAGCCGATCACCGAACCAATGACGAGCAGGGCACAATCCATGAGACCCAAATCGCGTTTGAGCTCGTCAGATGCTTGAGTTGCTGAAGTTTGTGGCGGAGCCGATATTTTCAAGGTCCCTTTCAATCCTGTCCTGCAATACTTTCCATCTCTGTTTGGAACGCGTTAAACGCATCCGCAGAAAAAAGACAGAACACAACCCGAGTCAATCCAGTTGGCCCTAGCTAGCAGATAATCGACAGTTGTTCCAACCATGATCCGGGCACAGCGATCTAACGGAAACGCAAAAATCCCTGTGCTGATGGCTGGAAACGCGATGCTGTTGAGACCATTTTCATCAGCCACTCTCAAGCTGCTGAGCGTTACATTCTTCAGCCTGTCATCCTCGTTCCCCTCCCCCAGGCGAGGGTCCGCGGCGTGAATAACATGTCTGGCTTTCAGCAGACCACCGCCCGTGATGACGGCCGTGCCAACGGGTGTTCCACCGATACGGTCACACCCCTTCTGAATCTGCGGGCCGCCCTTTCTTCGAATCGCACCGGCCACACCTTCCCCCAGAATCAAGCGAGAATTGGCGGCGTTGACGATGGAATCCACGTCCAGGTGCGTGATGTCTCCCTGGACCAGCCGAAGCTCGGTGTTCAGGATCTTCATTCCTCATCGCAAGCCAGAACCGTTTGGATGCTATGGGAAATCTCGAAACGGGTCAAAGCAAATTGCCCGCGACTCCAGGACCTGATAGGCTAATGTACATGGGTAGGGCGACATGTACACGAGGAAATTTGCCATGCTCATGAACAAACACCTGCGGCTCGATCAAGCCAAGATACAGAGAGCTAGGAAAATCTTGTCGGCCAAGACCGAAACCGAGACCATCCATCAGGCGCTGGATCGAGTCATTCAATCAGAGGCGACGAGGTTGCAGCGCAAGAGGATCGTCCGTCAGATGCTCCGCTTGAGAAGCCGGTTAGGAAAGATGCCCGAGCCGTCCTCAGAGTGGATCCGAGAAGCCAGGAGGGAAAGGACCGGCCGTTATGATCGTCGTGCTTGACGCCAGCGTCGCCTTGAAGTGGTCATTCACTGACGAAGAGGCGGCGAGCGAAGCCGTGGCGTTGCTTGACGACTTTGTGGAAGGCCGGGTCAACCTCATTGCGCCAACGCTATTCACCTATGAAATCGTCAGCGCCATCCACGTGGCCATCAACAGAAGACGGATCAAGGAATCTGACGGGATCAGCGCAATCAGGTCCATCATGGGCTTGGAAATCGGTCTCCGGGCTTTTGAGGATCTCGTTGACGAAACCTTCCGCCTGTCCAGACGCTATTCCTTGTCGCCATACGACGGCGCTTACCTCGCCCTGGCGAGCAAAGCACAGGCTGAATTCTTAACGGGTGATCGAAGACTTTTCAACGCAATCAGCAAGAGGATTTCCTGGATCCGGTGGATCGGGGACTACCAACCCGCCTGAGTCTGGATGCAAGGCTCGGGCGTCTCGCCCTGCACATCAAACCAAACTGCCAGCGCCTTGAACTCCTTAGCGCTCATGGACGCGGAATACAACAAATGCTTGGGGCCTGCATATCAACCACTGGGCGATTGGATTGTGCTGATGCTCATCCTATCATAGTGCCGGGAGTACTTGCGGGGCTCTTGGTAACTGCAACCGGAGCTCTCTTCAAATCGTGAAGTCCAAGGCTCTAGCTGGTTTCTGTCGCGAAACTCGGCACTAAGGCTCCCCTCCTTGGATAAGGAGGGGAAGCCACGGCCACAGGCCACGGCGGGGTGGTTCGGACGGTCGCGGAAAAGCCAAATCAGTAGCGGGATCGCAGCGACTCGCACCACCCCGGTGGCGCTGCGCGCCACATCCCCTCCTCAGCCGAGGCAGCCGAGGAGGGGAGTTTCCTGCAATCTTCCAGTTTCACGACAGAAACTAGCTAATAACATGGCACTGCTTGCAGCAGTTCTCATTACCATCTTTCTATGTTTGCCCGCTCCCGCCTCCCAAGCCGATACCAAAGTGATTCCTGGGATCGAGGTGCTGGTGGCCGAGCAATTGCACGTGATTCGGGGCAAGCGTGTCGGCTTGATCACGAATCACACCGGGGTGGATCGCAAACTTCGGCATGACATCGACCTGCTGGCATCGGCGCCGGGAGCAAGGCTCGTGGCATTGTTTTCACCGGAACACGGCATTCGCGGCGCAGCCCAGGCCGGCGAGAAGGTTCGCAGCGCCATCGACGCCAAGACCCGTGTCCCCATCCACAGTCTGTATGGTGAGACAAGGCGGCCCAACGCTGAAATGCTCAGAGCCGTCGACGTCCTGGTTTATGACATTCAAGACGTTGGCAGCCGCTTCTACACTTATATTTCTACATTAGGTGAATGTATGCAGGCCGCGGCGGGGCAGAAGGTCCCGTTCATTGTGTTAGACCGACCGAACCCATTGGGAGGAGAAATCCTTGAAGGCCCGCTGCTCGACCCTGCTTTTCGTTCCTTTGTTGGCGCGTTTGCCATTCCTGTTCGCTATGGACTCACTCCAGGTGAACTGGCCAGTTGGATAAAGTCCAATCTGAAACTGGATCTGGGACTCTCGGTCGTCAAGATGAAGCACTGGACACGCAAGCAGTGGTACGACGAAACGAACCTCGTCTGGGTTCCGCCATCGCCTAATATTCCCACCATCGCATCAGCGCTGGTTTACCCGGGAATGTGTTTGATTGAAGGAACGAACCTATCGGAAGGCCGAGGCACAACGACGCCCTTTGAAATTGTAGGAGCACCGTGGATCGATGGCGTCAAGCTCGCCGAGCGGCTGAACACATTGGCACTTCCTGGCGTCTTGTTTCGTCCAATCGCATTCACGCCCACGCTCTCCAAGTTTTCTGGAGAAGCCTGCCAGGGAGTCCAGCTTCATGTGACGGATCGCAAGTCGTTCCGCCCTCTGCCAACCGCTCTCGCGGTCATCCAGGACATCCGTCGCAACTATTCAGAGCAGTTTCAATTCAGAAGCGCCCACTTCGACCGGCTCGCCGGCACTGATGCCGTCAGAAAGGCGATAGAAGGAAGGCAGCCTGCAGCCGAGATCGTCGCGACCTGGCAAGATGATCTGAAGGAGTTTGAAGCAACCAGGAAGAAGTTCCTGTTGTATCCGTGAACCACTAGATCCGTACCGAGAGAACCCGCCTCGGTCATAATGGGGCCCTCGATTCCGCCACCACGGAGCAGGCTAGCGATAGTGGTATACTCCCCCACAATATGATCGAAACCAGGAAGAGCCTTCGCAGAAAGACGGCCCGACACAGACGCTTCGCGTGGATGTGAATCTGGTAACGGTGGGGGTTTCGGTCACGGATCGCAAGAGCCGCGCGATCAAAGGGCTTGTGGCGAAAGACTTCGAGATCTACGAGCATGAGAAACTTCAGAGGACTTCATTCTTCTCTGCGGAGGAACAACCCAACAGTCTGGCCCTATTGCTCAACAAGAACTGCAGAATGAAGGCAAGCGGTAAGCTTGAGGAAGCCAAGCGAGCACTACTGGCTCTTGTGGACGCCAACCACGCAGATACCGAGATTTCATATTTAACTTACGACCGCAAAGCAATTTCGCGGTACAGCAACTCCGGCTCCCGGTGCGCGGCCATCGGCTTGGGGCCTCGCTTGCCTTCAACCGGCGTTTTGGCTTGCTCCTGAATTTCCTTCTTCCACTGCCCAACCTGCACTGGATGAACACCGTACTCCTGCCCAAGTTGATCGTCTTCACCCCTCGCAATGCCTCCAGACACCCTCTCACAGCAAGAAGGCTGAACCCGTGACCGCGCCGAGTCGCGTCATTTCGATCCCAGTTGTCGGCGATCTGCATCACCGCTACGTCCGAGTGGCCGCTTAGTCCCTACTCTTCGGGACAGTCACAGAAAACAAAAGTAAATGGAGAGCGTCTGCTGGAGCTACGCTTGCCGGCGGGAACACCTTGTGGCGCAAGACCAACGGTCTTCCGCACGCTCTCGGTCCTGCTACCGCACTGAACTGCCGCCCCAGAATCAGCCTTCCCTGAGGTTTTTCTGGTAGACACGAGGGCTAATGGATCGTGACTGCACAACAACTATGCAATTCTAAGAGTCGCGGAGTGTATCTTTCAGAGAACTGATGGGACAGTATGTTTGGAAGTATTGGGACTTTCACTCGCGGATGGCCGCGATCTCTTTAATCAGCGTCGTTGCCTCGTCTAAATCTGTGCCTAGAGTCTTCCAATATTCTTCTAATGCGAGATCCCTCTTCTTTAGTTTTGCGTAGGCGAGGCCCAATTGGTAATGGGCCTTTTCGTCTTTGGGGTCTAGTCGGATCGCTTTTTTACAGGCAGCCACAGCCTTATCGTGTTGTGATTGTTTGTTGTAGACTTCGCCAATCTGAGCAAACAAAGAAGCGTTTTTCCGGGAGAACTTAGCCGATAGCTGATACATACTTAAAGCTCTTTCATACTCGCCAATCGTGAAAAGAATGTTCCCTGCCTCTTGGGCTGCGTGGGCATTCCTGCGGTCCTTTTCCAGTATGGTCAGGTACTCATTTAAGGCGCTAAGGTGCCTTCCATCGAACTCCAGCAGACGTGCCAGCTTGGTGCGGTAATTTGAATTGTCGGGATGAAGAGCGACAAGATCCTGGTAGAGGTTCAATGCTAGCTCAAAGCCATTATCGCGGAAAGGATTTCCATTTTCCATGTCCCATGCATGTTCCTTGTTCCATTGGGCAAGCCCAAGCCCCTTGCCATTTAGGATGGCAAAGTGTAAGCGATTGATAACCGTTTCCGCAGACAAGGCGAATCCTAATGTCATAGCATGGCCCTTCCCTTTATAACCATATGTCGCCACTCCTACGACTTGTCCGTCCATGTTGAGAACTGGGCTTCCGCTGGAGCCGTGGTCAATTAGCGCAGTGATTT
>JAKEER010000421.1 GCA_022616615.1 Acidobacteriota bacterium | reverse complement strand
ATGGGAGTGGGAGTATTCAAAGCGAAAATTCCGGCTCCCATTATGGGATTTACCATGACTTGTGCGAGGAACCATGGGATCAGGCTAAAAATTACTCCTTTGATAAACGGAACGCCGGGAATTCGTGAAACGAAAATGAAGGCATACACAACGGCGAACCCTGTGCCTATCATGAAGTGCGCAAGCCAGTCGGCGACAACCGGCACACCCATGAAACCAGAAAGCATCTGTGGAATGTCCATTTCAGGCATTCCCACCATAGGGGCTATGTATGTCAGCATCGTCATAGCAGCTGTACCTGCGACGCCTGCGAGAAGCGCTTGTGTAAGATTTGGTTTTTGCATTGTGACTCTCCCGTTGTTATTGGCGAATGATGAATTAAGACCTTCGACGCAGCCTTAACAATTGGCGATGAAAATCGCGTGTTGAAAACTCGCCGTAGAACGCCAGTTGCCGGTTGATAAACGTCGCCGGCAGGATTACAATCCCGCGAGATTGAAATTCTTCCCGGTCCTTATCGCGATGAAAGATTCTTTTCACTACTGGCAAATCGGACGACAGGTTTTCGAGAATCTCAAGCACGGTTTCACATGCATTGCAATTTTCCTCCACAAAGACCTCAACAAGATTCATGGCTGGACTCTGAGTGCATCGGCAAGCTGCTGGGTACGCGGATTGTGGAGTATAACCGGATTTGCTGAACGTTCACCGCAATAAATCTCGAAAGTGGGGATTACGCGTCGTCCGCCAGACCATTGGATGACTTTTTCAGCCGATCGTTCGTCCTGGTCGATATCGACTTCCTCGAAGGAGATACCACGAGCCTTCAGAAATCTTTTTGCCGTGCGGCAATCTCCGCACCACTGTGTTGAGTACATCCTAATTTTTTGTGGTATGGTGTTTTCCTTTGTGTCTTGATTTGTTGCGAATCAAGATACAAAGGCGAAGAGGAGTGCGCTGTCCGCTGGACGACAAATAGGTCGGAGACGGTGAAACCGAGAGGGAATTAGGCCGCTAAATCCCGCAGCCTATCGAGATCCATGATTTTGATGTCACTGCGGGAGAAATCCAAAAGTCCCAATGCTCGAAATTCGTTGAGGGTCGTGGTAACCGTCTGTCGGGCAGAACCAGTGAGCAAGGCGATGTCCTGATGGGTGAGGTGCGCTTTGATGACAACGATGCCACCTTTGATTTTACCAAATTCCTCGGCGTGGCGGACGAGGAAGCTTGCAATTCTCCTCCTACTGTCTTTGAACACGAGGTCGGTGATGCGTTCTTCGATTTTCCTGAGCCTTAAACCAATCCGTTTTGTGACCTCCAGATTCAAGGCAGGAGTCATTTTCAGAAGTTTTTCAAAATCCTCCTTCTTAACGGTACAAATCACGACATCGTCAAGGGCGTGCGCGATTTCGTTGCGTCCAGTTCCTTCCTCGTCCGAGAGACTAACCTCCCCGAAAATCTCCCCGGGGCCAATGATATCGAGAATCACTTCTTTTCCATCCGAAGTTATGCGGGAAATCTTCACATGACCTTCCTTGAGGAAGAAGATTGCCCGGCTTGGCTCGTCCGGAAAGTAAATCGGCTGATGGGTTTTGACGGTTTCCATGGTCGACATATTGCCAATGCGGGACATGGAACTCTCGTCCAGCCCGTCAAGGAGGTTGAATTGCTTCAAGTACCAGAATTTTGTCTTCTCAGACATTAAGAATCAATCGCGTGTTCTTATCGACTTTCATTGAAATCTAACGGATTAAGATGCGAATTGCTATACACCGGAATTGTCCACTGGCGGACAAGCCGAAGGTGTCGAGGGCCCAAACCATTCCCCCGCCAGGGCCAAAATGTTTCCCCCATGCAGGGCCATAATGTTTCCCCCACCGGGGCCATAATGTTTCCCCCGGCAGGGCCAAAATGATTCCCCCACCAGGGCCATAATGTTTCCCCCACCCTGGGGCCAAAAGGTTTCCCGCGCCTGGTTGCAGATCTCAGAACCAATGCCATCTTTTCTTCCGGTCATCTGAGCCAGAGGCTCATCAGCCTTTGGCTGAATTTCACGAACAGACTGGAGGACAACACGTGGCTTATCACGAGATCAGCACCATGGATATTTGGGAAGTCATTCGCCGTTGGCACAGCGGGCAAGGTATCCGGCAGATTGCCCGCAGTCTTGGCTACGACCGCAAAACCGTTCGACGCTACACACGTCTGGCAGTTTCACTCGGACTCTCGCCGGCTAAACCTCTTCCGCCGAAGCAAGACGTGGTTCGTCTGCTGCTCGGCGTGGAGCCCAATCTTGGACGTTCGCCTCAGGCTCAGACTTTATTGCTTCCCTATCTTGACGAGATCGTCGGACTGGTCAATGACCCAGAGCTTGCCCTCAAGCCTAAGTCTGCCTTCGTAGTCATCTGTGAACGCCACAACTTGACCGGTATGGTCAGCTACACTTCCTTCAAACGGTTTGTCCGGACCCAAAAGCCGGCGCTCTTACCAGACTACAGCACCTGTCGCCTGGAAGCTCTTCCGGGAAGTGAAGTGCAGATCGACTACGCAAAGGTCTGCATGCTGTTCGATCCCTCCGTAGGCACTGAGCGGACACTCTACGTTTTTATCGCCACGCTCTCGCATAGCCGGCTGAAGTATGTCGAACCCACTTTCAAACAGGACCAGACGAGCTTCGTCTCTTCCCACGTTCGCATGTTCGAGTTCTTCGGCGGCGTCCCCGAACGTGTTATCCTGGACAACCTCAAGAGCGGCATCATCAAACCCGATCTCTACGACCCTTCGATCAACCGCTCCTACCGTGAGATGACTGAGTACTATGGCACATTCGTCGATCCAGCCCGCATCAGGCATCCCAAGGACAAAGCCAAGGTCGAGCGGGATGTCCAGACTGTCCGTGAAGCTTTACGCACGCAGATCGTCCTGCATCCCGGCGCTGGTCTTGGTGAGCTCGCTCAGCTTATCAAGCAATGGTCCATCAACGACTACGGCCAGCGCAAGCACGGCACAACTCACGAACAGCCTTACCAGGTCTTCTGCCAGCGTGAGCGCCCGGCCCTCAAAGCCTTACCAGCAGAGCGCTTCGAGGTGGCCCTCTGGAAGCAGGCAACGGTCCATCCCGATCACTACATCCAGTTCAAGGGCAAAGCCTATTCCATCCCTCACGCCTATTTGGGCAAGAAAGTCTGGGTCAGGGCCACCGAACACATTCTGCGGGTCTTCTACAACGACCGCCTCATCAAGCAGCACCTCATCACCAAAGCCTACCGTCACACCGACCATCGCGACTTCCCAGACAATGTCCGGGCTGTCCTGGACACGAGCACGACCCATCGTCTCCTCCTGGAGCGTGCCGAACGCCTCGGGACAGACTTTCACCAGCTGATCCGCGACTTGCTCCAGGCTCACGCATACCTTAACCTCCGCCGTGCTCAGGGCCTGGTCGCTGTTGCAGAAGACTACGCCCCACATCTGATCACCCGTGCAGCTCGCTTCATTCAGGAACATCGCCTCAAGCTCTCACCCCGCGACCTGCGCCATCTTCTAGATAAACTTCGGGCTGACCAATCATCTGATCGCTCTCTGCCATGCTCAGAGGCCTCAGGCGAGTTTGTCAGAGATATCACCTACTTCATCAAAGAACAGGAGCAACCACGATGAACGACCAGATCTTTCAACAACTGCGTATCTTGAAACTCCCCGGCATCCGAGAACATCTCCAAGTTCGCCTCATGGAAGCCGAAGCCAATAACCTCTCCTACGAAGACTTCCTCTCGATGCTCCTTGCCGATGAGCTTGACCTGCGGACCTCTCGCCGCATCGAGCGTCTCTTGCACCGTGCCCACCTGGGCAAAGAGATGACACTGGACACCTTCGACTTCTCCTTCAATCCTTCCATCAACGCAAAACGCATCAAGGCTCTTGCCTCCTGCCGCTTCATCGAGCGCAGCGAGGGAGTCTTCTTCCTCGGCCCCACCGGCACTGGCAAGACTCATCTGGCAAAAGCGCTCGCTCATCAGGCTTGCCGTATGATGTTCTCCGTTGCTTTCTACAGCTTCCATCAACTCTTTGCCGAGCTCGCTACGGCAGACCTCCAAAACCGTCTCCACGTGCTGATCAACCGCCTGCTCAAAGTCGATCTGCTTGTCATCGACGACTTCGGCTTCAAGACCATCGATCAACAATCCGCTGAGCGCTTCTATGCCATCGTCGACGGCCGCTTCCGTTCAAAAAGCATCATCCTTACTTCCAACCGAGCCATGACCGACTGGCCTGCTCTCTTCCCCGATCCCGTCATGGCCAACGCCATTCTCGATCGACTCGCCCACACCAGTCACCAAATCGTTCTCAAAGGTCAATCATACAGAAAGAAACTCCAGGTCAAAGAGGAAGACTAACACCATGACCTCCAACCCGTACATGTCCCATTGGCCAACCCCTATCCGCCCGCCTTGACAAGCGGTCATCTGTTCATTATACTGTCGCTCAACACTGCACCAGGTGGGGGAATACTTTCGGCCCACCTGGGGGAATCAAGTGGCCCTCGACAGAAGGCCCTGCCAAGGGGCGATACTAATCTCAATCAGGAGGAGTGAGTGTGATCTTTTGTTGAAAGGTAGGACAAAATACTAACAGGTTGGAGAAGCAAAAGAAACCGTAAGAAACAAAAAAAGGCGGCCGTCCCAACCGGCCGCCCTTTTGCATCTTGCAAAAAAAGAAAGCTTACTTGAGCATTACCATCTTCTTCGCAGAGACAAAATCACCCGCTGTAATTCGATAGATGTAAATACCGCTGCTGACAGCCTCACCGGTGCCTGTCTGGCCGTTCCATACAACCCGGTAAGTGCCGGGCGAGAGATCGTTTTCTAGCAGCCTCGTCACGAGCCGGCCAAGGATATCAAAGATATCTACGCGGACGTGCGAGTTTGTCGGAATCGCGAATCGTATCTGTGTCGATGGGTTGAAGGGATTGGGGTAGTTGGAGGAGAGTGAGAAAACTTCAGGGAGTGCCTGAATACTGTTTTCTGACGCTGCATACTTCCCCGCAAAGGTTGATCCCTCGATAATAATGTGAGTATCAGAGGCCTGCTGACCACCGCCCGTCACATCGACCTTTAATTCAACATCATAATTTTGCATTAAGAAGTCATAAGTCGGTTGTGTATTGATAACACCAGACCACGCACCGCCCGGATACTCTCTCCACTGCCACCCATACGTGTAGGGTGGAGAACCACCGCTAAGGTTGACCGTGAATTCATACCGGTCTTTCCATTGGAGTTCACTCGGACCGACAATCGTCGCTGTAAAGGGCGGAGGAGGTTGGGGGATGCCATGAACCGTGTACGCAAACTGAACATTACCCGGGGTCGTTGGCTTATATCCCAAAGATTGTCCTAATATTGTCCAAACTTCGTACACATAGGTACGTAGTGTCGCTCCGGTTGATGTCACTGTTCCGGGTACAGCATCGCACCAACCGAGACTAAAATTCACGCCTCCTTCGTCCGCCCAACCGTTTGTAGCAACACCTCTTCCCCACACTGCATGGGAGGTCATAGAAGAGAAGCTCACATTCCGCCGAACTTCATGCCGCTTCACAATATAGTTCCCGTCCGCTAAGCCCCATGCCTGCGCGCCATAGATAACCATTTGGTACGTGCTTGAAGCACCCATGTCTGTCCCGCCCGTGACTGAAGCATGAGTGAGCGTATATCCAGAACCTGCAGCACCAAGCCTTTCAAGCGCTTTGCGAGCATTGATGCGACCATAGCCCGTACCTTGATCCCAGCCAGGTCCGGTTGTTGGATCAAGAGGGTCATTAATATCTTGGGCAGAAAGTTTGACGATGTTCTCAATGTCATCATTGTAAAGGCTGGAATTATAGCCTTTTAACAACGTAGCGAGACCAGTCACATGCGGCGCTGCCATTGATGTGCCGCTAAGTAATTCGTAGTCTGGATTAGAAAATGTGACCCCGCCCCTGTATGTGGAAAGGATGGATACTCCCGGAGCAGCTACATCTATTTTAGATCCATACGTTGAAAACTCAGCGCGAGTATCTTCTTGATCTGTTGCACCGATGGCGATAATACCTTGTCCAAACGAACCGGGATATTGGACAGTATTAGTTGTGTTACCGGTGTTACCCATTGTTGCAACCGCGACTTTGTGATCTTTCCCCGAAAAGTTGGACACGAAGTTAAGAGTGTAATTGTTCGAAGTCAACCGGCGAGTGATATCCGAGCGCCGAGTGTCTCCGATGACGGTT
>JAKEER010000047.1 GCA_022616615.1 Acidobacteriota bacterium | reverse complement strand
CGTCGATTTTAGCCTCCACGCTGTTCATTCGCAGCGACTTAAGTCGATTCGAGAAGTGGTTTTTCTTGAGAGAGCTAAATTCAGCAATCGAAAGCCGGAGACCCTGATCTGGAGAGCATCTTGGCTCATTTCAGCTCTTCTTAACTTAACACCTATGGGGGTTGTCCGGACCTCCGGTTCACGAATCTGCCAGGATAACCCTCAAGGCCTGCGGCCTTCCCCCTTTTTAAGGGGAACTTGCTCGCCCGCCCGGAATTCTTGCGATGGACTTGCACGAGTCACCGCAGGTCGATCGGACTCTACCCACTTCAGGCGACTACAAAACCGCGCAGGATGTCGTCGAGCTGCTCGGTGGAGAGGGGGCCGCTGTCGGCCAGCCGTTTGATCTCTTGCGTGATCTCGCGGAGCTGCGTGTCGCCAAAATGCAGCCCTAGTTCCTTGGCGCGGCTTTGAATGGCGTTCTTGCCAGTGAGGCGATGGGCGATGGCGATGGTGCGCTGCAAGCCGAAGTCAGCCGGGTCGATGATCTCATAGGCGCCGGGATTCAGCATGACGGCCTTGGTATGCATCCCGGCCTTGTGGGTAAAGCTCGTCTCGCCGGTGATGTAGTTGTTGAAAGGGATCTGGATGCCCACGATGTCGGCAACCATTCTGTCGAGATCATAGAGCATTTCCAGCTTGTATTTCTTGACAAGGTCGCGGTCATAGGAATAAAGGCGGGCGATGAAGCCTCCCAGCGGCGTGATGCCGTTGCGCTCACCAATGCCCAGAATACTGGTGTCGATGTGAGTGGCGCCTGCCTCAAGCGCCGTAAAACTGTTAGCAATAGCACATCCGCTGTCGTTGTGGCCGTGGAACTCGATGCCCGCCCTGATGTGATGCCGCAGTTCCGACACCAGGGCAAAGAGTTGCCGCGGGGTGGCCACACCCACGGTGTCGGCTAGTCCGACCCGGTCGACTCCCATAGCGTCCACGGCCTGGTAGACCCGCAGCAGATCGTTCTCTTCGCTGCGGAACGTGTCTTCACTGGAGAAGCGCACCTCGCAGCCTGACTTCTGAATGAATTCGATCACTTCGCGAGCGCTCTCGATGATTTGGTCGATGTTCTTGCCATGGCTAAACTCGCGCAGGTAAGAGGACGTGCCAAAAAGAATGTCGACCCCGTCCACGCCGGTTTCCACCGCTTTCCTTGCATCGTCCATGTGGCAGCGCGTGTGGGTGAGGATCTTCGTTTTCAGCCCGAGACTTGCAATCGTCTTGCAGTCCTCAAACGACTGTGGAGACGCCACGGGCGAAGTCAGCTCGATGTACTCCACGCCAAACGTATCGAGCGCCCGGGCAATGCGAACCTTCTGTTCGGAGGTGTAGTGCGCTTTGGCAAACTGCTCGCCTTCGCGCAGGGTGGAATCAATGATGGCAAACGTTTCAATGGGCATGTTTAATCCTTGGTCTGATTCGGCGGCTTTTACAGGCTAGAGTCCGATCTAAACCTGTTCGGAAAGCAAAAAAAAATCGGTGAGAGCACGCTCTCACCGATTCCTTGAAAAAATACACAATCGTTTCAGATCGGTCAGATAGCGCTCCACCTGGCTTTGAGCCGGGTGACAGTTGCAGAGATCTTCTCTCAGCAACCAATCTTGCGGCAGCCTTGGGCCAGCAAGATTTCGGCGACCGCCCCTTTTCTTCGAGATCACCGGTTCAGGCAACCTCACTCGAAGGACTCCTGGCGAATCGCGCCTCTATCCAAAAACAGCGCCACTATAAACGAAAACGCCGTGGATTGCCAGCACAACGGCAGACCGCACTATCGGGATATAACCAGCCATTCACCAACGCCACCACGTCGATTTAGGATTTGCCGTCGCCTGCTCTGTTTGTCATTCCGCGAAAGCGGGAATCTGGAGATTGGACATTTTGAAAGCCCGAAGCGCCAGCGAGGGGACTCGACGCTTGCGCTCCCAGCTTCCAAGCGCCCCTGCCGGGTGAAGCGCTGTTCTGACCATCTGTTGAATGCAAACGCACGTCTATCAACAGACTCTCAAGAGTTCATGCGCACGAGAACGTCCAATCTCCAGAATTCCCGCGAAAGCGAGAATCCAGTGGCTCCCGACGAGGGCTCTGGATTCCCGCGTTCGCGGAAATGACTGAGAGTTTCGGCTGGTCCGACGGAGCCGTATTCTGCTAAGCCGCTCGAGAAAGCAGCTTCTAGAGCCATGCTATAATTCCTCGAACCCACGGCCCAAGGGGGGCTTGGGCTTGCACAGCAAAGCACACAGTGAGGCTAATGCGAAAACGAGACCTTCTTTACACCGTCTTTGCCTGCGTCATGATGGCCGTGGCCGGTCCATCGCTTGCGCAAGACGACGAGATTCGCTGGTTAGACAATTATCCTGAAGCCATCCAGGAGGCAAAACGAACTCAGAAGCCGATCTTCCTCGAGTTTCGCTGCGAGCCTTGAATGGCCGGGCGCGCTTTTGACGCACAGGTTGTGCTGTCACCGAAAGATTCTCCACGCGGCAAACTCATGAGTCAGTACGTGTGTGCCCGCATCACGCGGATGGACCATATCGACGTCGGCTTGTTCGATCGAGATTGGAATAACACGCTCTACTACTTCATCATGAATGCTGATGAGCAGATCTATATGAGGTACGGTGGGCGGGACGCAAGGTCACCGGACGCCTATCTCAATCTGAGCAGTCTGGAACTGGCTCTTGAGAAAGGGCTGGAGTTACACCGCCAATACCAGCAAGGCGAGCTCAAGAAGACGGAGCGTCCCAAGCCGCTGTTTCCCCGCGAGATTCCGCTGCTGGTGGAGCGAACGACCGCGCGGAACAACTGCGTCGAGTGTCATCTGATCGGAGACTATCAGAACGTTCACCGGGAACAGGATGGCAAGCTCGATAAGTTGACCCACATGTACCGCTCGCCGGACATCAGGACTCTCGGGATAGAGCTGGACGTGCCGAAGGGGCTGGTGGTCAAGGAGGTTCGCGACGCTGTTGCGGCGGCGGGAATGAAACCGGGAGATCGCATCGCGACATTGAACGGAACGCCGGTGTGGGCGTTTGGTGACCTTCAATATCACTATGACAAGGTCCGCCGCAACGCCGAGCGCATTCAGATGGCGGTTGAGCGGAACGGAACGTCGATTGATCTGTCGATTGCGCTGCCGGAACGCTGGTGGTGGACCGACCTTACTTTCCGCCAGTGGACCATCGAGCCGCGGGTCTACTTCGAATCTCTTCCGCTGACCGAGTTGGAAAAGCGTGAGCGGGGCCTGGTTGAGCAGGGCGGATTTGCGAGCAAGGTGAGGCGCGTCGATATGTTTGCCGAGATGACCAAGAGTCATGAGCTCCGCGCCGGTGACATTGTCTTCGGCGTAGACGGCGTTCAGCGCGACGAAGTTGCGAACACCGCGGAGCTGTTCATCAAGCTTCGCAAAACGGCTGGAGAAACGGTCACACTGGACGTGATTCGTGACGGCAAACGCATGCAGATGAAACTCAAAACCTACAAGATGAGCTTTCGGAAATGATCAAACCTGCTAGACAAACGGTTCTGAAGGCCATGATTCTCTTCAGTCTCGCATGCGCCGAAGCAACTTACTGCGGTGACTGGACGAATCCGGCCGAGGTGCGCCACGATGTACAACGATGCGTTTCGTACCGGGCCAAGCTGAGCGGAGAGTTCTTGGTCATCCAGGCAACGCATGAAGCGGGCTGGCACACCTACGCGCTGGACAACAAACAGCGCGCGCAGGAGAAACTCGCCGGCAAGCGATCTCTCGGTATCGACCGTTCAACAGAAATCGGCCTGACCGAAGGGTTGGAGTTGGCAGGACCTTGGTATCAGTCTCCGCCGAAGGACCTTTCGAAACCCGAATTGCGCTGGTACAGCTGGGGCTTCGAGGGGCAGGTCTTGTTTGTGGCAAAAGTCCGGCGTTTAGGAGCAGGGCCGGCGCGCATCACGGTTCGCGGCCAAGCCTGCGCTGAGGCCACCTGCAAGAATATCGACCTCGCGATTTCAGTCCCGCTCGCCGGCGCCCGCACCGGCGCGCCAGACATCGACTTCAAGACCCTCATTCAAGTTCACTAAACGGCAATAACAGGCTTCTTCAGTAACCACGATCTCGTCTGCAGAGTTCCCCGGCGGCATCCTTTCAGATCAGTCGGTTGCTTGATCCAACGCTCTCGGAATCCAGAACCAGTACTCATCACTCATTACTTAATTCACCTCACCAGTTCCAAGTAACCGCGGATCGCCTGGCCACCCAGCGGTGCCGCATCCTTGGCGCCCAGGCCGTTCGGGTAATAGACCATCACGGCCAGCACCGGCTGAGCTGCCGGGTAGAAGCCAAGAAACCAGCCATCGGTCTTGAAGCTCAAGTAGCGTCCTGCGGAAAAGGCAGGCGAAGTTCCGGTCTTTCCTAGCAACTGCTGGTTAGCCGGCAATTGCTGTTGCGCGAGTACAGAAGTTCCCTGCAGAGCACCGAGTCTCAGGGCGCCCAGCACGATCGAGCGAGCGAATGCAGGCGCTGCGCTCGCTCCTCCCCTGCCGGACGGCTCCTCGGAGATCAGAGATAGATAGGCTTTCAGCACCTGCAACGGTTCGAGCCCCAGGCTGGAATCCAGCCCAATCATTGCCTCAGGCGGCACCCACGATGCTCCTGCAAACCGCCCGCTTGTTCTGAGGCCCAGTGCGTCCAGGGTCTTGAAGAAAGAGCTCGGAGGCGTCTGTTCTGCCAACTGGTAGAAATACTGGTTGCAAGAAACAGCCAGTGCCCGCCTCATGTCCAGCTTTCCGTGACCCGGCTTGTGCCAGCACTCCACTGAGCATTGCGCTGTAGCGCGGCCAGCACAGGGCCGGAACCGAGCGCCAGGCTCAGAGCGGTGGCTTCCTTGAGGAACATCAAAATCGTCCCCCTTTGGACAATCAGGGAGGTGAGATGACGGGTTGCAAACTTCGTTGAGATAGGCCAGCAACAAGAAGGGCTTCAGCAGCGATCCCATGCAGCGAGGCGCGGCGAACGCCTCTGGCCGCACTGCCGCAAGAACTTCACTTCTTGGAATATCCCATAGCAGGACGGCGCTGCTGCTCGCCGAAGAGAGTCTGGCCAGCGTCTCTTCGAGCGCGGGCCGCAGACTCTGGGCATTCGTGCCCAGGTTGAAAGCGAGGAGAACAAATAGCAGAAACGGCCTGCTTACTGCAGCGGCGTCATGCAAGGTTGAACCCAGGTTTAGAAGAGCAAAAAAACTCCCCTCCTTGGCTAAGGAGGGGAAAGCTGTGACCGCAGGTCGCGGCAGGGGTGGTTCGAGCGGTGGCGGGCTTCCAATCAGGCAGCATCAGTACCACGGGCAACCACCCCCTGTCGAGGCCCGTGGCCTCGACTTCCCCTCCTGATCTCATGAGAAGAGCTCGGCCTACCGCCGCTGGTGATATCGCTCCAGCAACACACTTAGACTCAACCGCTTCACTCGAATCTCACGCTCGAGCTGGCCCGCCCGCTGCTCGTCAGCGCATAACCTCCGCTCTTCTTGCGCAGCGTCGATCTCACTCATCAATTGCACTTCCTCAGGTACGAACGCGCCGTTCTTCAATATTGAGTACGCCATGCGCAGATGTTCCGGAGTTTGAAAGTAGCTCTCCAAATCTAGAGGCTTCCCCTTTCCCTGGAGGTTCTCAAATTCGCCTTCGGCAATCGCCTTGCGAATCTGGTCTTCAACGATCTTCTCGAATGACATAGTTTTAACATCGGTTTCGGGAGTAGCAGGATGCTGAGAAACTCAAAAACCGCTCCCTACCGGTCGCGGTACGGAAAACCGAGCGCTGACTCCAAGGCCGTTAGAGTACAGCGCGGTCACAAGCGGCGACTAGCCTCTCGTCTGAAAGGCTTTTTCAGCACCCTCACCCTGCACTGGATCCTGGGCTGAAGCCTGGCACCCGACAGCTAAAACCTGATTACAACTGCCCGCGATAAATCACCTCTTCATGCAGAGTGCGGTCCCGCATCCAGCGTCGCACCGTGACACTTTCAACCGGTGAAAGGGCTGTGAGCAGGCCGCCGAGGTTTGCTGAGAAATACGGCGGGGGTTCGCCGGGGTTGCGCGAACGCGCTTGGTAGTCCAGCCACTGGAACAGGCCACTATAGCTAGGCCTGAGCTGCTTCAGATCCAGCTGAGCATAGTAATGCACCCTGCGGTCGGAGCTCGGTAGGCCGCTGGAGGCAGAACTGAGCAACGTGCGCGCGAACCCGGCCGAGTTCGCTACGGCCAGCAACGCTCCCTTCACTTCCAGCGCCACCTGGGGAATGCTGCCCAGAACCTCAACCGCGCTCTCCCCGCGCATCCACGCCGCCGGCCGGCCTGTGTGGTATAGCTGGTTGTAGTGGCTTTGCAGCACCTGCTTGAGTCGCTCCAGATTGGGATCTCCGGTTTTCAACACAAAACCGTGCCGGGCACGGACGTATCCCTCTGCGTCAAGCCGCGTCGAAC
Source organism: Acidobacteriota bacterium (assembly GCA_022616615.1). Classification (GTDB taxonomy): domain Bacteria; phylum Acidobacteriota; class Terriglobia; order Versatilivoradales; family Versatilivoraceae; genus VFZK01. The sequence goes on along the minus strand of JAKEER010000047.1, from coordinate 2,742 downwards.
TGCACCGCACGACCGCTGCAGCCCCGAAAGATTGGATCTCCTTCTCCAACTCGCCGATCATCTGCTCCTGCTCGCGTTTCTGCGCGAGCTGAACGTTCTCCACCGCGAGAGCGGGCTCGTCGATTTGCAAGAAGTAACGATTGTCACTCTTCAGCAACGGCGCGATTTCATAGGGCGCATCCCGGCGCGTCAAGGAAAGCGCTTGATCGCGGCGGCGCAGCGGGTTGAGGAGAGTTTCGTGCATGGCCACGGCAATGTCGCGCGGACTGGCCGTCTCGGCCCGAACCAATTCCTGATTGCCTGGAAGGATCTGCAGAAGAGCCGGGTCGATGCTTCCAGGCGCCGTGACATTCTCCTGGAGCAGAAACTGCCGGTCCTCCCGATACTGGCCCGCCTGCATCGCCAGGCGCACAATGCCAGCCCGGTAGCGCGCCGTCTCTTCCAGGTTTTCATAAAGCCATTCGTTCCGAAAATAACGCGAGTCTTGAACCAGCCCCATGTTGAGGTACATCCAGAGATCGCCGCTTCGGGCCAGCGCCGCCTGGCTCTCCTGAAACAGCGGCTCGGCGCTGAGCCGCTCACGCGACGACGCCACACTGACGTTGTGCAGTGCCGCCCGGAGCAAGCTCTCCTTGGAGGCTAGAAGGAAATAGCCACGCCGGATCGCAAAAGCGATGGCGCCGTTGGGTCCCGAGCGGGCGAAGTACGCTCCACCTTCGGCGGCGCGCTGTTCGTATCGCGAGCGCTGCCGGAAGAAGGGCCCCTGCTCGAATTGGCTGGTGGGAATCTTCGTTGCGAAAACAAATTCGAGATCGCGAATGCCGTATAGGCCCAATCCGGCCTGTTTGCCGGCCAAGGAACGCACCAGCGGCAGGTCGGCACTCAGTCCCGCCAGCGCATTAAACTCTTCCAGTCTGTCTTTGAGCCGCAAATAGAGGCGCGACCTCTCGAACTCGGAGAAGTTCTCACTCTCGAGCCAGCGCTGCTTCACCCCGGAGTCGCTCCAGCGCTGCAACTGCCCAAGGAAATCTTGCGACTCCAGATAGATCATGGCCCCCGGCGGCAGCAAAGCCGCGATGTCGATGTCGGAGGAGGTGCCCATCTGCTGGAGTAGCGGCAAGGCGAGCAGAACGCAGCTTGCCGCTACGACAAGAGGGACAAGTAACCAAAGCCGGAGGCAACATAAAGTTGGCATAAGTGCTCCGCTAGACGGTACGAGCGATTCCCGTTAGCAAATGGGGCTACGGGCTTGTCATATTCCCCCTTAACAAAGGGGGTTAGGGGGTTGTCGTGCATGTTTTCTGATCCATCCCTCAATCGAACTCAGAACGTTACGGATGTCTCTTTTCACATCCAAATCATTGAATCTCAAGACACGCAGGCCCAGATGCTCCAGATAATCCTGTCGTCGCAGATCCTGATCAAACTGAAGTCGATGACTTTCACCGTCGATCTCAATCACCAACTTCAACTTCGAACAGTAGAAGTCAACAATGTAATGACGCATCGGCTTCTGCCGCATGAACTGGTAGCCGAGCATCTTTCGCTGCTTGAGATGGTTCCAAAGTAATACTTCTGCAAGAGTGCTCCGATTTCTTAGCTCCCGAGAGCGTTGCTTCAGATGCTTACTGTAAAGGATTCTCAAGACAACCCCCTGTCCCCCTTTGCTAAGGGGGAATTGGTTCAGCTCCTCACTCTTCCGCGTCGCGGCCGGCTGATCGGCTTTCTCCGGCTCAGTTCCTCGCCCAACGTATCGTTTACCGAGAACCGTGCTGAGAGGGCTTCTGCAGCTTGCTTTGCCTTGTTTTCCAACTGCCTTGCCTGCGCCAGAAACGCCTGCCTGCTGGACACGGCCAGCGACGCCGAATTCCAAGCAACTCGAGCAGCCAAATCGTTTGCCTGAAGGCTTGAATAAGCGGCGATCACCGACTTCATCAATGTCACCTTCTCGGCGACACTCAGACGCAAGGCCACCAGTGGCGCTGGCCCTGCCAGACTGTCGGTGTCGGGAGCCTCGAGCGGATTACCTGAATCTCCGCCAACATTGTTACCTATGCCGGCTTCGCCATCCTGAACCAAGAAGCTTCCTCCGAAGCCTTCACCCTGCTGTTCGAAGAGGTCTACCAGCAGAGTGAGCTGCTTGTCCTGCTCGAACCCTCGGATTAAGGCCGCAAACAAGCGCGAGTTGAGTTCGTCTTTGGTGTCGCTAGCCAATGGGCGCACGTAAAGAGATTGCCGCAAGGCTTCTATGGGCCCAGGTGCTCCAGCCGTGCGCGAAGCATAGATCGGAGCATAGTAAGCGGCAGGCAGCCGCGGAAGGAGTGGAGCCGGAGTGGAGGACTTCGCGGTTCCTCTCCAGCTTTCGAGCCCGGCAATGAAACGCAGCTCAGCAGAGGCAAAGTTCAGCCCCTGAGCCCCCGTCTTTCCAGCAATCCGAGCCGCTTCGGCCTGATGCCGGTAAGCGCTGGTGCGCGACTCCAGCACCGACTTCAATAACACCTGAGCCTCCGCCACACCAGGTTTGCCGAGCGCTTCGGCCAATTGCAGCTTGTCTTCGACTGCAAACGGATTAATCTTCAATAAGTCCCGCCATACCTCCTTCGCTTTGTCCCCCAGTGTTACTGTTGAAGCGGCGTCGAGCTTAGTCGAGCGATACTTCCACAAAAGCTGGGCAGCCAGCCGGTAGCCCTCGGAAGCGGCCGCTGTCGAGCCAGCGACCACTGTCGCCGGAGCGACCGCCGT
>JAKEER010000420.1 GCA_022616615.1 Acidobacteriota bacterium | reverse complement strand
TCCTTCCATCCCGATTGGAATTACACTTTGTTGCCGAGCTGACCTCGGCCAAATCATGGCAAGATGTTCAATTGTAAAAGTTATTGTTTAGCAGACCCTAAAGAGGTTCTCCAGCTCTGTCTTTCGAGTCTCCAGGGATTTGATTTGCGTCTTCACCTGGGTCAGCTCGGTGTCCCATTCCACCGCCACTCCAGGCAAAGCAACTTGAGTACCGTTGTCCTTTGGATACAGCTCGTTCAGAGTCTTCCGAGTGGACTCGCTTGCGTCTACGGGTGGTGGCACTTTACGCTTGACCCGATCCCAAAACTCCTCTTCCTTTTCTGCCAGAATCTGCAGGAATCGTTCGTTGGGATACTCGTCTGGCCACGGCAGCAACTGTTGACCTCCAATCAGTGGTGCGAAACTTCCCCAACTGAGCGTGGTCACCAGGAACTGATGCTGGAGTTGCACCTGGTAGTAAACCGGGGCTTCGTCATCCCAAAGGTGAGCCAGCCGCAGGCCTACAGTCTTGATCTCCAGAATACCTGGGCCTCTGTCGTCAACCGGTTGGATCTCCCTGTCGATCGTTGCTAAAGCGAAAGGGTATTTCGGATTGCGTTGAATAAGATGGCGCCCGTAGTCCTTGAGGATGCGACCCGTTCGCAAGGAATATTGTTCGGCAATCACTGGCTCCAGAACGTTCCCCCACAGCGCCGCCTCACCGATTTGTTCGCTGTCTTCAACAATCAAACCCGTCTTCTCTGCCCATACCGCATAGGCAGACTTGTAAGGATGAACACCAAGAATGGCCGCGGCATCGCTGCTGCCGATGCCTTTGCGCCGTTCGGCCAGCCAATGTTCTCTTTCAGTCATGTCGGGGTTCTCCTTTCTGACGGTAAAGGAATCGACCGCAGACGGGCCACGGCCCAGCGCGGGGTAATCCGCAACCAATGAAGAAACCACGGGGGAATTCCTGGCCGCGAATCAACGTGGCTGAACGCAGATGTAGGGTGCCGCTGCTTCTCAGCGATACAGCACGAGAGACCGCTCCCATTTGTGAGGATCTCGCTCTGCTGCTAGGTTTCCCGGCTTGAAACGAGGGACGATGAACACACCGGCACCGATTCTGGTAAGAAAAAGAGAAGTGATTGTCAGTAAGAGGCACCAAGCGGGCAGTGTGGAGTGTGCCTTCGCCAGCGGAGGCAGTCTTCGGATCTCAAACTCTCTAGGGGCGTACGTCAAGCCTGGTGATGAAATTCCATCGGCTATGTTGCCCGACCCAAGGCCGACAGGTTCCAGCAGGCCTTTGCCTCGGCGGCGGTCAGCAACGGCCGCCTTGGCCTTACCTCCCTGCAGCTTCCTTGCGCCGCCATCAAGGGTTACTTCTACTCAGGGAATCGTGGCCGCGACTCGGCCAGCCAAGCTTCCCTTTGTGATCTCCTCAGAGCTTGTCCCAAGTTCTCTCGGCTCGCCAACAGACCTCCGGGCTCGTCGTGCCCCCGGATCGCCTCAGATCTGGCGAGTTCCAGTGATCTCTGCTCCGAGAGATCACTGGAACGGGATCAGGCGGGAGTTCAGGTGGGATCTAATGGTGGGAGGCAAAGGCGGAACAAATAGAAAAGGGCAGATACGGCTTGACCCGCTTGGCGGCGAGGCGTATAAGGTCAGCCTCTTCTCTTTTGTACCTCAATACGGAGATACTCAATGAACAAAGCAGACCTGATCGAGAGAGTCGTCAAGGACGCGGCCATCACTAAGAGCCAGGCGGATACCGCCATCAGTTCCCTCTTGTCCGGAATTGAAGCTGATCTGAAAAAGGGTGGCCGCGTCACTTTAGTTGGCTTCGGCACTTTTTCCGTCAGCAACCGGAAAGCCCGCACCGGTCGAAATCCTCGAACAGGTCAGCCTTTGAAAATTGCAGCCAGGAAGGTCGCCAAGTTTTCTCCAGGCGCAGTGCTCAAGGCGGCCGTCAGTCGCAAGAAGTAAGGGTATCGACTGCCGAGTTGAGTCGTGGTGGGGCTGTGGAAGGGTTACACAATCGCGAAACGTACCGCTGGGGTTGGTTCTAAGGGGGTTGGACGAACGCGGGATCCGATGTACTCTCGACCCCAGGTGAGGTAATGCTTTCCAGGCGCCGCTTCACCTCAAGGGCGCGCTTCTTGTACACGGCCAACCAGATCAAACCGTCGCCGTCGAACAGCGCCCAGTGAGGTCAGTCGCACTTTTCTACCTCCCCCGGGTGCAAATTTCCCTTCTCTGCCGCCGCCTGGATGGCCTGAACCTCTGCAAGACGTGCCAAGCCTCAACGAGAGTTGACCTCTCTTCCAGGTTGTCCAAATACGGAACGAGTGCACTGAGTAGTTCCTGGATTCCTGCCATCTCGCCAACAAACTGCTTCCGATCCAGACCGGGCTTCATTTCTGACAGATCCCATCAGGGCGGAGCCAGTGGCAGACAAGGCTCTTGGAGATCTTTCTGTTGGTGCAGCGGCGGAAATCCGCCAAGGGTCGATCGATTTCGGCAGCGCATTCTGTGTCCTTCCAGTATTAGTTCGTCTATTAGTCTTCAAAGAACCTGCTAACATCGCAGAGACGGCCCCGCGTCCTGGGACCCGTTGATCCCTTGAGGCCCAAGCAAAGCTTCAGAACTGTCGGTCCAAGTTTAAGATTGAGGTCCGAAGACAGATGAGTTTTCAACGACGTGTCAGGAACGAGAGGAAGGCGGGGATTGATAGTTTCTCAGCGTCATGCTCATTTCTGGCTATTGGTTCTCCTGTTTTAGGTTGTCCCACGTCCGCTAGTAGCTACCAGCCAATCGGGCTGCCAAGGGGAATCGTGGTAAGAGTTCAGATGGAGACACCTTGACAGACTTCACAACAGACGGAACCAAGCTGAGCTGTCGTCCCCTTTGATCTGTGCCTTATGCGTCGGAGTACATGACAAGGCTATGATCCGGGAAGGTTGGGCCTGGAAATACCGAGTATTTCGGCCAGCTTGAGATCTGATTAGAGTGGATTCTACTGGAAGAGGACGCACGCCTCAGGCAAACCGTTTCACCCAGGCTGCTTTCCGAATTTCCCACTGTGGTCAGGCATTTGTATCTGAAAAAATTGCCAAATGCGTAGACTCATGCCTTTTGATGGATCGAAAAAGCATCAGAGAATTGGTAAGAATACATTTCCTTGCTGGTGCAACAAGACTGTAGGATTCGGATACACCAGTTTCTGGGACCGATAGACACTTGGTCCTTGGGAGTGGTTTCACAGAACTAGAGCCTCACAATCTACATCAGGAGACACCCTTGCCAGACGAATGAATAGCCAACCCAGGCATGTGGCAACCCATGAGACTGACTTTCTGGATCCCGCTCCTCTTAGGTCGCTCTCTACCCATCCAGAACTTCCTCGTCAGCTAGGTCTTCTTCCTCTTGCTGTTCCTGGCGTCGCTGCTTGCGATCCAGGGGATCACCGAAGGTGAACGCCGGTGGGACATCGTGCATGACACTACAAAACCACAGCAGGCCCTCCTTGCTTAAGCGGTAAAACGGCACTTCCCAGGGGTGCCGCTTCCAGAAGCTCCGAAAGTCCTCATCCGTAATTCGAAGGGTGTCGTCTTTGCGATTCTTGCCCTCGTAACGGGCTTTGAGCCAGCCTGAATCGATCCAATTTTTGATAGTCTTTTTACTTCGTCCAAGGTACCTGGCCAATTCTTCCTTGGTGTGTCCATCCTGGACGCGCAGACTGATTCTTCGCTCCTTTCCCAGAATGCGCAATCTGCCGCGAATGGCTCCCACTGATCGCTTCAATCGCTTGGCGATCTCCCGAGGATTTTTGCTTCCGACAAAGTCAAGCAGGTACCGATCCTCAGCTTCGGACCAGGGTTTGTTTCTACCGTGGCAGTTCGCAGCGAGCTGAAGCTTGCGAGCACGATTCCAGCAAACATAACGAGGCCATCCCGTCTGACTCTGGATCTGCTGAATCGCAGCCAGTTTTGCTCGGCCTCCCTGCTTGTAGCCCTCCTGAAGGAGTGTGTCCAGTTCGGCGGTCCAGTTGTACTGCGAATGCGCTTCGGCTAGCCCGAGAAAGCTCGCTTGCCGATAGCAGATGTATTTTGGCCAACCGGTGAGGCTTTGGATTTTCGCAATGGCGGCTGATTGGACTCTCCCGCCTTGTTTGTAACCTTCCCGCAAGACCTGGTCTAGCTTTTCCGTCCAGAGATAGCGTTTGTATATGGGCAAACTCCGCCTCCCCACATTCCGAGCCAGTCAACACACTCGCCAGTGACGAGGAACTGTTCAGTTATATAGAGCAGCGCAGAGCCCGATTTGGGACAAACGCTCCATCAGATAAAACCTCACCCGACCGTTCTTGAACCGCCTGCAACCTTGATAGAGATGCGTGAGACACCAAAACAAACGGACGGCACTTCGCCTCTCACTTTGTTTATATGGATATTTATATGGATGAACCCCGCCCTGGGGCCCATGACGCTAAGCCATACGGGAGCCCCAAGGCAGGCAGAACACCTGTTCCTTAAATGCTAGACTGTTGTCACTGAACCACCTCCTTTCTAGGCTTCTGTAGTCGGACTTCTCCTCTTCAAATTCGGCTACGCACTGTGATCGACCGATGTTTCATTCCAGTCATGACCCTCCCTCCGCCCTGAAGGCAATCTTCCAGTGGCTGTCTTGCTGTTTTCAGGAGGCTGCCCCTGGAAGTGTCGGCATGCCTTGTCAAGGTGGGCAATTGCGGTGGGTTCGATTAGGGAGGAAGTGAAAAATGGCGGTGCAGACCGGAATGCCAACCAAAGCACCATCACTTCTCGGACTAACCACTTTCAGCCGATAAGCCTGAACTCTCTCTTTCTTTTGACCCAACGAAGGAGAATGGGCGAGAAGATAGAGACCTGAGATATTTGCCGAGATCCTCTTCCATGGCCAGAACGACATCCGGATCTACCGTTCGCAAGTACGCAGAACCACCCGATTTGCGAGGTCCCTAGGCCAGTACTAGGATCGTACCAAAGGGGGGCAGACCATGAACGTGACGGCATTTTCTGTGAACAGCCAGGGAGAGATCGTGGCGCACAAGCAGCAGCAATGCAGCTCCATCGAAATTACTTTCGCGAGCGGTCGCAGCCTGCTGTTGTCTAACTTCCTTGGGGCTAATGTCAGCGTTGGGGATGAGATTAGATTCTCAATGGCGTATGAAGGCAACACTCCTGCATCTCCAGAACTCTTGATCAAGCGGGGCGCGGGAACTTATCTCTACCAGGCACGCGTGGGCTACGCCGCAAAGCCCAGGCTTGATAAGTTTCAACATTCCTACGTCCATGTTGATACCGCTGGCGGAGCTCTGGGCTTAATTGGCCTGCACGTTCCCTGTGCAGTCGTAAGAGATTACTTTTACTCGGCAGATCGAAATCGCGAGCAGAGCAGTCACACTTTCTATGACGTCTTAAGAACTCATCGTGCTGCTTCCTTACGAGATCTCCGCCTGGCTTACAAGCTTCGGGAACTGGAACTACTGGCATCCAGCACTGCGCCGGCTCAGCGTTCTGCTCTGGAGCGAGCTTTCAACATCCTCGCCATACCAGAGCTGCGTTCCTGTTACGATGGCCTGCTGGCAGACCCTAAATCACCTGTGCTGTTCCCATTCTCCGGCTTCGGGTTGATCCTGGTGTCCGGTGTTCCGAGTCAAGACCACTTCCTGGGGCGCCGGATCATCTCCTTCATTCCGGAGCGTAAGAAGAGGCGGTTAAAACTGCCCTTGAGAAAGCTGACTTATTACTCAGATCGAGCCATCTATCGAGAGAGCCGGGCGAAGCTGGAAATAACGTTTGATCCCATCCTGTTGCCCATAGGATTTGAGCCCAACTGGAACCGCTGGAAGCATCTGCTTGGCGTAACGGTGAACGTCGAGGCTGAATTCGTCAAGACGGGTAAGTACTATCGAAGGGGGAATCAATGGAATCTGGCAACCTGGGAAACGGCCCTGCCCAGCCGAATCCAGACAAGTCTTCCCGATAACCTGGAGGAATTGCTCAAGTCGGCGTGGCGAACTAATCACCGATTTGGGTGTTAGCAACGGTCTAAAAGGGAGCCATTTCCAGCGGCGAAAAAGGACCCACCGAGCTCTCGCCCCCTCCGCGAGGAGGCAGTAAGAAAACTCTACAGATG
>JAKEER010000046.1 GCA_022616615.1 Acidobacteriota bacterium | reverse complement strand
GTCGTCTCTGTGCTCTGCCGCAGCACTCCAGATAGATGTAAGTCGCTAGAATGTCCAATCTGGGGGCGGGTCGTCAGACAACCTTGATCTCCCGTATCGAGTATTCGTAGGGTTCCTCAGTCACAATGGGAGTCTGCTTGAAATTCTCGGTTGGCGGCGGCGACGGCGTGCGCCATTCCAGACCTGTCGCGCCCCAGGGGTTTGGTCCGGCTAACGGTCCGTATTTCAGTGACCAAAGGAAGTAGATCATCGGAATCAGATAACCGACACCCAAAATCGACGAGCCTGCCGTGGACATGACATTCAACACCTGGAATTCAGGCGGATAGGCATGATAGCGGCGCGGCATTCCCAGGTAACCTAGAATGAACTGAGGAAAGAAGGTTAGGTTAAAACCGATGAAGATCACGAGAGCTGAAAACCGTGCCCAGCCTTCCGGGTACATGCGCCCAGTAATCTTGGGCCACCAGAAGTGAATCCCGCCCAGATAGGCCATCACCGCCCCACCCACCATGATGTAGTGGAAGTGCGCTACGATGAAGTAGGTGTCGTGGACATGCACATTCAGTCCAAGGGCCGCCAGGAACAGACCCGTCAGTCCGCCGATTGTGAACAGACCGATAAACCCAAACGCATAGAGCATTGGCGCCTGATAGGAGATCGAGCCTCTGTAAAGCGTCGCTGTCCAATTAAATACCTTGATGGCAGAGGGAATAGCCACGGAATAACTCAGGAAGGAAAAGATCAGACTCGCATAAGCGGACTGTCCGCTGACAAACATGTGGTGACCCCAAACCAGGAAGCTCAGAACCGCAATGCCGAGGCTGGAATAGGCAATGAAGTGATAGCCAAAAACGTACTTTCTGGAAAAGCATGAGATCAGCTCACTGACTACCCCCATGCCAGGAAGAATCATGATGTACACGGCCGGGTGCGAGTAAAACCAGAACAGGTGTTGAAACAATACCGGGTCTCCACCCAGCGCTGGATCGAAAATTCCGATACGAAAGGCTCTTTCAAGCACCAACAGCACCATGGTGATGGCAATGACAGGCGTCCCGAGCAGGAAGATGAGACTCGTGGCATAGTGCGCCCAAATGAAGAGCGGCAGACGGAACCAGGTGAGTCCCGGAGCTCGCATCTTGTGAATGGTGACGATGAAGTTCAGCCCGGTCAGGATCGACGAGAAGCCGGTGATGAACACACCGAGCCCTGTCACGATGACGTAGCCATTCGAGTAGGTGCTGCTGTACGGTGTATAGAACGTCCAGCCGGTATCAACGCCGCCCGCCACCACTGCCGCAAACGTAAGCAGGCCACCGATAATGTAAACGTACCAACTCAACAGGTTGAGGCGCGGAAACGCCAGGTCTTTGGCGCCGATCATGATCGGGACAAGAAAGTTTCCCAGGACCGCCGGAATTGACGGGATCAAAAAGAAAAACACCATAATGACCCCGTGCATGGTAAAGAGCTTGTTATAGGTCTCAGACTGCACCATGTCGCCCTGGGGCGTCAGCAGCTCCATCCGGATGAGTACCGCGAAAAAGCCGCCCAGAAAGAAAAAGAGCGTGATGGAGGCGAGGTAGAGCAGTGCGATTCGCTTGTGGTCAACGGTCAACAGCCAGGAGCGGATGCCGTAGTTGACGTTTAAATAGTGTTCCCGCGATTCAACGGGAACGGTGGGTGCCGTGAGCGTGCTCATGGTTTCGAATTCTGTCGTTCACTGTCACGAGCGGTCGGAGTTTTGACAGGAAGCGTCGCAGCCTGCGGTGCGAGCGACTTGATGCAGGCAAGCCCAGCCTCAACTCAGCCCCCTGGAAAGCCGGCATCACCGGCTGATAACCGGCAAGCACTTTGGAGGCTGGTCCCAGGATGGCCTCGCTGGGATAGTTGTCGTCCAACAGCACCGATTGCTCGGTGGGCAAAGCCACCGTCTTGCCGAAAATTCCTTCCAGCATGTGTCACCGGCCCCGACCGACTGCACGGCGACAGGTGTGGCAAGGAAGCTTTGAAACGGTGACCGACCGCGGGCAGTAATGGATTTCTCACGGCGCCGCCACTCAGCCATGTTTCATAAGCAGCGGGCTCCATCACGACCACTCACCCGATTGTGCCGAAGAACTCTGGATTCGGGCTCGGGCGTCACACGGCAATGCCCGATGGCATTCATCACTGCTGTAGCGATGGGAATGCAGGTCGACATCGGTCAAGTCACACTCCGCGCCCAATTATTCTACCAACGAGTGGATTGACGCAAGCTTGGTGGGGTTTTGATGGTGAGCCGATTGAAGATGACTAAAAAGGCCCTCATAGATCGTAGTCACCGGCAGCCTCTGGTTGGTATAGAATCTCCTCGACCCTGATCCTTCTGAGTCCTGCTGGGACTTTCCACTCGATCACATCCCGACTCGATCCAAACAAGGCGATCCCCAGAGGTGCCAGGATGGAGATCTTATTCTGGTTGATATCAGCGTCGCGGGGAAACACGAGGGAATAGGTTGTTTCCTTTTCCGAGTCTAGGTCTCGAACTCGGACTCTAGAGTTCATCGTTACGACATCTTTCGGGACGTCTTTCGAGGGAAGAACCTTGCTTCGATCGAGCTCACCTTCCAGCACGGACAAGTATTCTTTATCTTGCTGACCGAACTCCGCAGCAACCTGGACCAATTCAGTCAATCGCATCTTGTCAAACTCAGTCACATAGATTTCTCTTTCCATTCCCATTCAACTCCTGATCTCTGTTCTATTAATGACAACAAAATAGGGTGACGGCTCCACTTCCTTCTCTGTCGGCAATACTCCTCACCCGGCGCTCCGCGCCAGCCTCTCCCCTTGAGACAAGGTAGAAACAGTTTATCAGGGTCTGAGGCTCTGAAGGGCAGCCTATGTTGCGCAGGCCGGCACAGACGCTAAGCTACGATCCGACCTCTCGCCGCAAAAGCACACAAATCGGTCTTGCTTGGAAGAGTAAGCGAACATTTTGTCCGTCTCTACTTCGTGGAGCCAGCCATGCAGCGTCAAGTCTCGAGTTGCTACCTTCACGTTGACGGAGGGATGTGTCTGGAGATTCTCCAGCTGCTTCAGCACATGCTCCTCAGCGGCAGCCCTGGATAGGAACTGTCCTCCGGCCTCTGATGAGCTGGCTTCGTCATGAGAAAGTTGCCAAGGTACCACAAATAGCGTATCTACCGTCTCATGACGCCACAGCGCCCTGGTCGCCTCGCACCTGGAGTGACCGCATACGATGATGTGTTTCACGCCGAGCACGCCCACTGCATATTCCACAGCGGCAGCTTCGCTGCCATCGCCGATGTTCCATGAGTCACAGGGTGGCACATTGCAGCCGGCGTTCGCCAAAACGACGGGTCCGTTAAAGTGCGAATGTTTAGGTGAGAGCGCCGCAAGTTCAATATCCGAGCAGACGACGAACACATCGGGGCAATCTCCTTCGGTGATTCGTTTCATCAGTGCCTGCTGGGACATGAGATAAGCAGAATCTTCAGTCAGGTGCAGACCTTCCTTCTTTTCCATCATATCCCCCTTGTTTTGGCATCCTCTCGAGAAACTCGGACTCGGACGACGATAGGTCAGATCTCCTCAGACCTCACAGAACGCTACGCCTCACTACTAATAAGCCTGAGCATTTGAAAGACCAGTTCTATTCCCCACCCAACCCAGCCGACCGAATTCCCAGCTCTCACGGAACAGAGGCTTGCACTTCAGGTCACAGTCGATGTGATCGAGTCGTGCTTGTTCGTGCAGACACTGCTGCTCGATTTCAGGCAATGCTGACCCATTTCAGGCAGCGTGCACGTGCTTACCAAAGTTTGCCGCAATCATCGCCGCCTTTCTCGCCGGCATGGTCCAGGCAGAAGAGAGGAACATCAAACTGCGTAGTACTACTTTGGCGAGTCGCGGGACAACAGACAAGGGTCCTATGCCTTGGCTTGGTCGTCGCAGGGTCGTCGGCCTGAAAGTATTCAGCAGATGAACTGGGATTACCCACAAGCTAGCTGCAGGCGCGCTGATGTTCGTTTGCTCCGGCTTGCGACAGCTGCATTTTCTGCCTGCCACTTGAGCACCATGTTCATTGCTTTGAACCCGCGTCGAATTTTGTTGTTGATCCTGCCCCAGAACAGAGGAACGAGTAACCCAGTGTAGATTTCGCGCTGGACAAAGCGAACACTCCGGGCTCCCTGAGATTCGATGGTGAAGATGTGTTCACGATCCAACAGTTTTGGCAGGAAGAACTGAGACAACCAGCGAAGTTCCCGGTTGGGCTCAGCCTTCAAGACGGTAGGTCTGAGAGTCATCGCCTTCGAGTTGGGAGGCCGGATCTCGATTATCAGCCTCTCTCCGGACCTGATTGTGCCACTGGCTCGCCATATGAATGGGTTCCATTCGCTGAACCGCTCAAGGTCAGTCAGCAGATTCCAGACATGTTCTGCTGAGGCATGGATATCAATTGCGGTGTGAATCTCCTTCATAGAAGACGTACTCCTCTCCTTCGGTTAGTGGTCATGATGTCGTGGACGCTCCCGTGCAGCTCTGCGCAATTCATTTGTCATCGGGCTGTCGTCACGCCAGAGCATGAGTCAGGTCAGAAGCAAGCATCTGCTGGGCGCCTCTAATAACCGCTCGTAGAGGATCGGGGGCAAGACCTACGTCTACGAGCGTTTCAGACGTGATTCGAGCGGCCATGCCAGGAAGACAAGCACCTCCTCCAGTCAAACGAATCCCGCTTTCAATCACTTCAGAGGCGGTCTCGTCTGGCAGATCGCGCACCGCCTTAGCGATCATTCCGACAATCTTGTCAACAGCGGGAGTTAGAGCCTCAGAAACCTCCTCAGCATTCACTGCAACGCTCTTTCTGCATCCTGTCAAACAATCCATGCCAATCGCCGTTAACGAAGATCTCGTGAAGGGCCCGCGCCCCGCGCCAATTTCTTGCGTTAGACGCTCAGCTTCCCTGGACAGCAACCAGACCCTGTACCGAGCCTCCATCAGATCAAGAACTGCTGCATGAAGGTCACTGCAGGCCGTCCTGGCCGTCGCAGTGGAGATGATCTCACCGGCGCGAATGACGGCAACATCTGTCACCCCATCACCAATGTCTACCAGCATCTGCGCATACGGGGACGACATGTCGAGCCCAGCGCCGATCGCGGCCGCGAGTGGTTCAGGCACCACGGCCACCTGCGAAGCCCCTGCGCCGCGAATAGACTTAATAAGCGCAGAACGCTCCACATCAGAAGCATCCGCAGGCGTACAGGCCAGCACTCTGGGTCTGCTGAATCCAAACCGGCGAAATCGCTGAAGCATCGGCTTCAGTAACGTTGAAGCCGCTTCGATATCCGTAACAACACCTTGCCTGACCGGACGTACAAGGACTGAGTTTCCATTTCCGGCATCGTCTCGGGCCGAGTCTTTCTTAAGCTGTTCGGCCAGCCAAGCGTCGAGACTGACCTCAATGCTGGATGGCTGATAAGTGATGATTTCGCCATCCCGGACGCAGAGAAGCGTATTCGCAGTTCCCAGATCCAGGGCTACGTCTGAGTTTTTCATCATTCTCCTTAGTCTCGAAAGCATAGACACCGTTGTGCCTCCAGTGATCGGTCCCAATCAAAGCGATACTCACTTATGTCAGAAGCAATCATGGCTCCATCCTCTGATCGAGATGCCATACGGCACTTTGCGTTCGCAACGCGGGCAGACCTGCTGTGATTGAGACGTCGCCTGAAGGAGCAACCTCGATTTGCTGCCCGATAAGAGCCACCACTGCCCTTTTTGAGCCTTAAGGAGTGCCCACCACACGAGAAAACTGAGACGCGGGAAACTGACAGCGGCCGCTAAAGCCGACTCCAAGCGGTATCCAGCTGGAACAGTCCCGCTTGGCACGGGAATTGCCTCTAGGGTTGTAGTTGGACTGCGGCGAAACGGTCGTCATCAAGCTCCAAATTCGATTTTCAGGGACTACTGGAAAAATCGCCATGGAGGAGAAACTCCTCTGGGTATGTGCACAGCTCAGCCAGTCGCTGTGACGACCCAGCCAATTATTCAGTGAGGTGATTAGAAATGAAGCTTTCGGTCTTAAACGAAGGTCAGCTCGGGCTGAGAAGGTATTTGATGCGCTACGTGGCGTTCGCCATTGCTGTGCTTGTCTCTGTTGTGGTTGGCGTTTGTGTGCTGATTCTCCGCGGTGTGCTCCATGTTCTTAATCTCTAGTGTTCGAAGGCTCGGATCATCGCTGGAAGCAGCCCAACGTGTTCATACCCCCGAAGTCGCAGGGGAGGGCATCACAATTCTGCTGGATATCCTGACTAATACCCGCGGAGTTCTCATCAACATCCTTGGAGCGAGTGCAGAACCTAGCGGATGACTTCAGGAAAGGAAAGGATCTCGGAAATGACCCAACTAGATGCGTATTACCCAAAAGAAAAACTCAAGCAAGTGAGACTCATCGAGGCCCAGGATAAAGGGCACTTCGAGAAACTCGAAGGGAAGGTCGATGAGGCCCAGGCGGTTATCCAAGGACAGGATGCGAGTCATGTAGTTGCGTTGAACTCAGCAGTTCACCTGGAGGATCTGGATTCAGGCCGGCAGTTTGTCTACACACTCGTGTCCTCGAACTCCGTCGATATTGCAAAGAACAAAATCTCAGCCGTTGCTCCGCTCGGGAAAGCCATACTCCGCCGAAAATGTGGAGACCTCGTCCAATTCAATGCGCCTGCAGGATTCAGAACCTTGAGAATCAAACAAATCTTCGATCGAAGAGACGAAGACGCGACGCTTGATCCAGGCGAGGCAGCGAAGGCCAGAAAGCAAGTCGCCTGACACGGAGACCTCAGGCGCGTGCAGGAAACGGTCTTGCAATACATCGTGAAGGGAGGTTTAAATTCGTATGGTCCACGAGTCAGGAACAGTCACATTTATGGTCCCAGGACCGTTCGAAAAAGCCGTGGGTTTGATACGCCAGGCCTTGAATGAAAGGGATCTCGGGATCGCTGCGGAATTAGATGTTTCTGGGAGAATCAGCCAGGAGCTGGGTATTGACTTGATCCCATGCCGCGTTCTTTGTGTAGACCATCCTCAGCTTCTCCAGCAGGCAATCGCTTTCGATGCGTCGGCCGCAACGCTTCTGCCGCTACACGTTGTCGTGTCGGGAACGGGCTCTCGCACCCTCGTTCATTTGCTCAGCCAGACAAGTATCTATAGTAGTGGCCTCACAGCTGGCGCCAAGGCGGCTGTGAGCAAACTACAGGTTCGAGTTTCACGGGCCCTGGAGACGATTGCGGTGCGAGAGGGTTTCCATCAATTGATTGCCTGAGTGGCATTCATGCCGCATACGCTGGTAAGGTCCGACCAGCTTGGTGTCGGATTGTTTTTTCTGCACTTATAAATAGATCCCGAAACGAGGAGATTTCATAATGAACCGAACGTACCCGTCTGAGAATGTGTGGTCGATCATTTTGGCGGGAGGTGACGGTGAGTGGCTGGGGGCCAGGTTATCTTTCCTCGCTTCCACAGGAGGCGCGGGCCGAGAGCAGCGTCACATCGAAACCTAGTCCGCGCAACACAGCGGCAAAGAGGCCGTTCAACTCATAGCAAAAGCCGCCGCGCCGCCCCTCGGCGATTTTGTGGAAAAGGGTTGCTTCGTCGGGGACGATGGGCCGGCTCAGGTGGATGTCCAGATTTTCAAAGGGGACGGCCAGCAAATGGGCCTGGTGCAGCGCCCGCAGCGTTGCGGCCGTCGGGTTGAGCGGGCCGGTGTAGTTGATCCGTTGGAGATAAGCCTGAAGGTTCATTCCGAAATGCCCTTGCTGATGGCTTGGAGGTAGCGGTCTGCCGAGCGAGAAACTACTGCTTTGGCGTCTGAAACTACGACACGATCAAACCAAATACTGTAAAGTCGGTCAAAGGCAAAAGGCTCGACGGCCTGAAGGATCCGCTCTACTGCTTGGGCCGGCAAGGGGATGAGATTAGGATAACTGTACATAAACGTCACGTACCGGATGTCGGGCACGACAAAGATAGTGTCGCCGGTGAGCAGCACACCGCGTCCTTCTGCTCCAGCGGCCCAATGCAGGACGGCGCTGCCGGGGAAATGCCCACCGCAGTGGATCAGGGTCAGCCCCTCGCCGAGTGAGTACGTTTCGCTGTCCCAGAAGACGATGACCGGATCAGGCCGCATGACCCACTCCCGATTGGCTGCGTGCAGGTAAATTGGGATGCTGCCAAAAGCGTGACTCCATTCCACCATCGCTGAATAGAAATGGGGATGAGAGATAGCAATGGCTGAGAGACCCCCCAGGGTCTGAATCTGTTCAACCGTAGTCCCGTCAATGAGCGAGATGCAATCCCACAAGACATTGCCGCTCGGCGTTTGAATCAGCAGGGCGCGTTGCCCAATGGCAAAGGTCGGCTCTGTGCCAATGCCGAGGAGTCCCGGCTCTTGGGGCTTAAAAACATTTGAATGAGTTTGGCGCAGTTCTTCGAGCGTTGTCCAATTCTGGCCGTTGGGATTCACATACTGTCGCGGATCTTCGCAAATGGGACAATGCTGGGGCGGCTCAAGGGTCGAGGCAAATTGGACTCCACAAGTTGCGCACATGTAGTTGGGCATAATTTATATCTCCATTTGGCTGCCAGGAGGTCTGAGCGTTTCTGCCCCAGCTACGATACCAAAAGCGGCGGAACGTTAGCGAACAATACGGTGAGGCCTTCAGCCATCGTGGGGTGCGTCAGGATGGCGTCGCGGAGCCCGGTATGCGGAAGCCCTGCCAGCATTGCTGTCTGTACGACGGCGATCACCTCTCCCGCCTCAGGGCCGAGCATCGTGAAGCCGAGGATGCGGTCGCTCCGCGCGTCGAGGAGCGCCTTCATGAAGCCTCGCATCTCTCCGATGGCTCGTGCTCGCAGGACCGAGGTCATGGGCAGCCTCACCACTCTCACGTCGATGCCCCGGCGCTTGGCCTCCGTTTCGTCGAGGCCGACCCGCGCCAACTGCGGGTCGATGAAGACACAGTACGGGATCAGCCGGTCGCGAGTCGTCCGTTCCCGCCCCGCCAAGTTGTCGCGCACGACGCGAAAGTCGTCGAACGCCACATGCGTGAACTGCGGACTTCCAGCGCAGTCGCCCATCGCCCACACACTGGGCGCGGTCGTCTCCAAGCGCTCGTTGACCTTCACGTAGCCGCGCGAGTCTAGCTCCACTCCCGCGACGTCGAGGCCGATGCCCTGCGTGTTCGGCGTGCGTCCGGCAGACACGAGCACATCACTGCCGCCGATCACTCGCTCTCCCGGCGCTGTGCGCATTCGCAGCCGCACCCGGTCGCCCGAGTGTCCATCCACTGAGTATGTCTCGGCGCCGAGCACCACCTCAATGCCGTCCTCCACAAAGATGGCGTGGATCGCCTCGGCCACGTCCGGGTCCTCCCGGGTCGCGAGCTGCGACCCATGCTGGACCACCGTCACCTGGCTGCCGAAGCGCCGGAAGGCCTGCGCCATTTCGAGGCCGACGTAACCGCCGCCGAGCACGACCAAATGTGCGGGAAGCCGGTCGAGCTCGAGCGCTTCGACATGGGTGAGTGGCGCAGAAGCGGCCAAGCCTGGGATGTCTGGGATTGTCGCGCGCGTGCCGAGGTTCAGGAAGACGCGCTCTCCTTCAAGCCGCCGCGTCCCGCCCTCCGCCAGGCGCACTTCAATCGTCCTGGGCGCGACGAAGCGCCCCTCACCCAGGACGAACTCGAGCCCGTTGGTCGCGAACCGCGTCCGGTGGATTCCGATCAACCCCTCGACCATCTCCCGCTTGCGCTGCCGCACTGCCTCCATGTCCGTGGTCAAGGCTCCGGTGCGCACGCCGAACCCGGCGGTGTGGCGAAGGAGCTCCGCGACCTTGGCACTGCGGATCACGTTCTTGCTGGGCATGCAGGCGACGTTGGGACACGAGCCACCGACCAGCGCGCGCTCGATCACGGCCGTGCGGCGACCCGCTCGCGCCAGCTCCCACGCAATGTACTTGCCCGCCTCGCCACCTCCCAGGATCACATTCTCGAAGTGTTCACCGTCGCTCATGATGACCTGCCCAGAATCCAACGCCCGCGGCTCCGACGTCGGTACCGATATAGCGATCGGGTCGCTTGCGGGAAACGTCAGCTCGAGTGCTACGTCGAGCGCCTGATCACGACGCTGGTGTTCGGCCTCATTGTCGGTCGTCAACGTATTGTGGGAGCGCTTGGCTGTTAGCATCGTCATTTGTCGTCCACGCAAGGTTCGGGTCCGATTCATTGCCAGTCAGAGCCTTTCGGGCTCGAACTATCGCAGTGACCTCATGTCCATGATTCAACGCTTCATGCAGGATCGCCGAACCGACAAATCCGCTGGCTCCAATCGACGCTATTCTCATGCTCCCACTCCTTTCGTTCCAGATCGGAAGGATCACGCCCAATAGCCGCCGTCGCGCGTGAATTGATCCATCGCTCTTTTTTCGTCGCACCACCCTGGCGCTGGGTCGGAAGCGTCCTTTGGACTGCGGCGGCAAGCGAAGCGCGATGCCGCTTTGGATCGCATAGTAAGGCTGGGAACCGCATCCAGAGCCCTTGTTCCGTCAGTGAATCATGAGAGTTCTGCAGACCGGCCCAAGTCCGTGTTTCGCGCGCGAGAGCTGGGCTCTGTCCATCGCGTTCAGCTTGTAGAGGCTAGCTGTTCAGCACAAGGGTTGTTGCTCAATTCAAGCCAGCAACAGCTGGACCAGTTTGTTCCGGGACTGTCCAAACACTATTGCGTGTAGCCCAAGCTTCTTAGAACTTTTTCGTCTTGTTCGGAGACGCCCCTATCGGCCTCGCCGCGGTTCGTGGCATTGAACCATTCCTTGAGTTCAGACGTCGCTTCTTCGTACTGTATGTTGTCATCGCTGAGAACTTTGGGATCTAATTCCAACGGATCGCGGGCCGTATTGAAAATCGACAGTCGGGTCTCTTCAGGAGTCCACACCCATTTTTGAACTCCTTCTGTTTTGCCTAGGCGGAGGGGCATGTTTCTTGCGTCCAGCCACAGTCGGGAAAGCCATCCCGGAAGCCAACCCTTTTTCCCCGCGAAGGTCACGTAGCGCACGGGCCTTCTGGCAACGTCACCCTTGCCTTGGACAGCCCTCGCCAGGCTCTGCCCCGCGAAAGAAGCCGGCAGTCTAACGCTCTTGTTTGTTTCAGCCAAATCGAGAATTGTGGGTGTGACATCGAGGAGCGATACCTGTGCGGCAATAACTGTTCCTGGAGGTATCTTGGGGTGCCGCATGATCAAGGGCACCTGAAGAATTCCTTCAGAGAGGCGTCGTCCGTGACCGACGTATCCATGTTCTCCAAGACTCTCACCATGATCTGCTGTCAATACGACCAAAGTAGATTCCCGCAACCCGAGCCGGTCCAAGGTGTCCACCAGGTTGCCTAGATGGTGGTCTGTGTATCGTATTTCAGAGTCGTACTTCTGAATGCGTTCTCGAATTGCGGAAGCGCGCCACCGGAAGCGAGACCCCTTGTGACCGCTCGGTTCGAGTGAACTAAATTCCTTCCGCATCAGGTATGGCGAGTGGGGATCAAAGTAGTGAACCCATAAAAAAAAAGGTTGAACTCGATGGTTCGTCAACCATGAAATCACCCGAGGCGTAACGTCCTCTGCATGTCGGCTCGAATTGAAAACCTGGTAACTTCGAGTTAACTCTTCATCATACACATCAAACCAGCGGTGCAGACCCGTTAAACGCGAAGTGAGCGGCCAAGCACTGACGAAGGCAGCATTAAAATAGCCCAGCTGACGCAAGGCCTGTGGCAAGGAGAGCCATTTTGATTGTGGCTGAACAGCGACGCCGTTGATTCGTGCCCCATGTTCCTGAGGGTATCGACTGACGAACAAAGAGAAGTGCGAAGGACCGGTCAATGGCACGACGGAATAAGCGTGCGCAAACCGAGCACCTTCCGACGCAAGCGAGTCAATATTCGGGCTGGTCTTGAGGTGATAGCCGTAGGCAGAGAGATGATCGGCACGCAGTGTATCTATGGTGATCAACAGAACGTTGGGGAGCTTTTCAACAACCTGGCCGGACGCTACTCGGCTCATAAGCCAAACGAACAGAATCAGGATGTTGCAAAAGCATCGGATTCGCATCAATCTCACCTTAACCCTAAAAACTGAAACTAGGCCGATCACTATTGACCCCTTCAACTTCAAAAAGGTCCCCGCCACGAGGGCAGCAGTTGTCCGGGCACGATTGTGATTTCGAACTGTTGAGCCTGAACACTCAGTTGCTTCACCAGTGCCGGGTTAGTTTTTGAAACGTTCCGGCGTTCCGATGGATCGTCATCCAGGTTATACAGTTCTGGGGGATCGCAGGGCACGGGTTTCCTCAGACCGTTAAGCTGCAGCTCGCTTTTGAAGAGATGCAACTTCCACGGACCTGAACGAATCGCAGCAAGGTTTTTTCCGAGAAAACAGTACACATTCGAGTGAGGGGATTCTTGCTTTCCCACAAGCATGTTAATGATGCTCCTGCCGTCGATCGAGCGATCCTTAAGGTTTCTCGCTCCGGCCAGTTCGGCAAGTGTGGGAAACAGGTCCATGGCTGTCGCAACGCCATGCCGAATGGAGCCCGCCGGAAGGCGGCCAGGCCAACAGGCAATGAAGGGTACCCGGACGCCTCCTTCCCACACCGTTTGCTTACCTCCCCGCAGTGCTCCCGCACTTCCGCCAAACGCACCTCGTTCAATCGCGGGACCGTTATCGCTGGTAAATACCACTAGGCTTCGCTCTGCCAAGCCCATGCGCTGAAGAGCTTTCACAATCTCTCCCACACTCCAGTCGATTTCCTCAACCACGTCGCCATAGAGACCCCTTGTGGAGCGGTTCCGGAACTCGGCCGACGCGTGTAGCGGCACATGTGGCATTGTATGGGCCAAGTAGAGGAAAAAAGGGCGGGTCTTATTCTTTTCCATGAAGGTGATGGCCTCCTTCGTGTATCGCTTTGTCAATGTCTGCTGGGCCACTGGCGACTCGATGGCCTCATTATTTTGCCAGAGCCACAGCCGGCTGAAGTTGGGAGGCCTCAGCGTCATATCGTTGCTGTAGAGCAAGCCGTAGAAATAGTCGAACCCATGGCGAGTTGGACGAAAGCGAGGTAAATCCCCCAGGTGCCATTTTCCAACGCACGCGGTGGCATATGCTTGCTCCTTCAGCAATTCAGCCAGTGTCAGTTCCGAGTCAGGGAGGCCAAATCGTTCCCTGGGATGTAAGACGCGGATCAAACCTGAACGGAGAGGATAACGCCCTGTAAGCAAAGCGGCTCGAGAAGGTGTACAAGTTGCCGCTCCTGCATAGAAATTCGTCAACTTCACTCCCTGGGCAGCCATATCGTCCAGGTGAGGAGTGCGTATGCTGGTTTTGGCGTAAACGCTTAGATCTCCATATCCCAGATCGTCAGCAAGGATGATGACAAAATTGGGTGGCTGCTGTAGTGGCTGCTGTACTGCGGTCACAGCTCCGCAAAAAGAAAACAGAGCAAAGCTACACAAAAACAGGATGCGGACCAAGTTCAGTACTTCCATCATCATGACCCTTTTTGCTCTTTCATAGGTATTTAGCTATCAGACTTACATAGTGGCGAAGTGCCGGCACTGAAAGACACGTAGCGACTAACCATGTAGTGAAGGGTCAGCAGACGATTCCCTTGCGGACGGCATAAAGCACGATTTCCGCCGTGTTGTGCAGGTTGAGCTTTTGCATGAGGTGGGTCCGGTGAGTCTCGACGGTGTAAAGACTGAGATTGAGTATAGTCGCCGCTTCTTTGTTGGACTTGCCTTCGGCAATCAATTGGAGGATCTCCTTTTCCCGTTCCGTCAGTGAATCATAAGAGTCCTGCAAACCTCGCTGCTGCATCTGACTCAGATAATCTTCTAATAGGGTCTTGGCGATGGCTGGACTAAAGAAAGGCTTTCCGGTGGCGGCAGCTTCAACAGCTCGCACCAAGTCGGTCTCCGCCGAGTCTTTCAGCAGATAGCCTTTGGCGCCAGCCTGAAGAGAACGAATCAAGTAACCTTCATCGGAATGCATGCTGAGGATCACGACGCCTATCTCGGGTTTGCGTTTGAAAATCTGAGCTGTCGCTTCAATGCCGTTGAGTTGTGGCATCGCAATGTCCATGATCACCACTTGCGGATCTAACTCCTCGGCTAACTTAACGGCTTCACGGCCATCAGCGGCTTCCCCGATTACTTCCATCCTTCCGTCCCGCTCCAGCAGAAAGCGAAGTCCTTTGCGCACCACTCCATGGTCGTCTGCGAGCAGGATCCGAATGCTTTTCATGACTTGACCTCCTGGGGACGAGGAATCTGCACCCGCAACAACGTTCCCTTGGAAGGCTGTGTGATGATGGAAATCCCGCCACCTAACTCCCTGACTCGCTCTTCGATGCCGACTAAGCCAAGACCATTGGGCTGAGCTTTTCCCAAGTCGAAGCCGATGCCATCATCTTGGACTGCCAGAGAAAGTAATTGATCGTCGCCATGAAGCGTCATGTGGATATTGCGAGCTTCGGCGTGACGGGCGATGTTCGTCAATGATTCCTGTGCGACGCGGTAGATGCAGGTGCGATGACTTTCTGGGAGTGGCTCCAGCGAGCCAGTGATTTCAACAGTTACAGGGATTCCGTAGCGCCGGGAAAACTCTCTGGCCTGCCAACGCAAAGCCGGATCGAGGCCGAGATCATCCAAGACAGAAGGTCGCAGGCCTGTTGCCAGGCTGCGGATACTGCTCAAGGCTTGGCTGGACAATTCACGCATGTCCTTCAAGTGATCCTGGAATTCAGAACCCTCGGTCTTCCGCAGTGCCTCCAGTGTGCCCAGCTCCATTCGCAGTGCCGTCAGTAACTGGCCGATTTCGTCGTGCAGTTCTCGAGAGAGGTTGCGCCGTTCCTCCTCTTGCGCCCGCACCAGCTGCTGAGAAAGGCGCCGCAACTCATGTTCCGCACGCTCCGTGCGTGTTCGCTGTTGGGTTGCTCGTCTTTCCAGCTGAGCAAGCCTAAAAACACTGATACACGCCACTATCAGACCTAGGCCCAGCGCCCCTCCGATGAGACGAACTAACGACCGATGAAACGCCTGCTGATTAAGCCGAAGTCGTTCCTGCTCCCGTTGAAAATCGGCTTCATTGAAGGCACGAATTTCGTTTGCCAACGAAAACACCGCTTGCCGGCGTGGCAACACCTGCGTTCGCAGGAAACCGAGCCCCAACGATAGTCTCTCAGATGAATTCTCTTTAAAAACGGGATCCAAGGTTTTCCAATATGTTTCGATTTCCGACTTCAGATCTCGAAGCAGATGGGCTTCTTCTGGACCGACTGTCTTTTCCAGTTGTTCCAGATGACGGCTGATTGAGGTGCGATACTCGAGCAGTTGTTGCCGCTGGGAAGGTGGGAAAGATTGCCGGTCCAGCAGGAAATCCCGCACAAAGATGCTGGAAAGAAAGATGGCAGACTGAAGTTCGTTCAGGGTCTGCTCACGGCTACGCAAAGCCTCGTGCATGGCAGAAATCTCCCGCTGGATCTCTTCGGTCCTGCGCTTGATCTCCCATCCAAGGATCCCGATCAGCGCCAGCAGACACCCGAATCCGGCCACAAAAATCGGCCAGGTGCGAGATCGCATAGTTGGCTCCGCAGTTGTAATCGCACCGTCGAAGCGGAAGGTGTGGCGGGGCATGGGCAGGCCCGGTTTTTGAGCCGCATAAGCCTTTGGCAGTGCCCGTGAGTCCAGTCGCTGCTG
>JAKEER010000419.1 GCA_022616615.1 Acidobacteriota bacterium | reverse complement strand
CAGCGAAGGTAGTCCTTGATATAGCGCTGGTATTTCCAGCGAAGCAGGGCATCGCCGGTAAGAGTTTGCCTCTTCCCTTGAATTTCAACACTGACTTCCATCGGCACACCGTCCAGCCACTGTTGGCGCTCGGCGCCCTGCAGCTCCGCCGGCGGTTCGAGCTTCAAATCATAGCGGCTCAGGTGGCGAGCAATGGTCATCGTCGCTTCACGCGCGGCATCAGTGCGCGTCGCGTAGTCGTCGCGCAATGTGGGCGGCTCCGGGATGTCCACGTCTTCATAGAGCCGGGCGTGCTTCGCGTCGGGGAACATCTCGCTGTGCGGCGCCTTATGATGGAGAGCGAGGAAAAACGGCTTGTGTTTGGGCCTGTTCTTAATGAACTCGATCGCCAGATCTGTGATGATATCCGTCACGTAACCCTTGATCGTGCGGCGGCCCTGGCCGTCAAGAAAAGCCGGGTCGTGATACAGGCCGTGGCCGGGTAGCACGGTGTAATGGTCGAATCCCGTGGGCTCGCTGCCCAGGTGCCATTTGCCGACAATGCCCGTCGTGTAACCAGCGGATTGAAGATAGCGTGCGAGATGCGGCTGAGAGCCGTCAAATCGATTGAAGACTGGCACTCCGTTCTTGTGGCTGTACTTTCCGGTAAGAATGGCGGCGCGGCTGGGCGCGCAGACCGAGTTGACGACAAGACAACGATCGAAACGCATGCCATCGCGTGCCAGACGGTCGATGCTCGGTGTCTGGTTGATCCGGCTGCCATAGGCGCTGATAGCATGCGCGGCGTGGTCGTCCGTCATGATGAAGAGGATATTCGGGCGCGGCTTCATTGCCGCCGCGGCAAGGCTGGGAACGGCGAAAGCCATCCACACCGCGATGGCTTTGACTACGTTTCGGTGAGTGAAGGAGCAGTGTTTCATCGTCTTCTCGCGAATGTTATCCATTAGCTTAACTGCAGTTTTTCAGGCTCGGCTGAAAGCGGCATCTCCTGAGAAAATCCCCTCTTGGGAGGGGTGGCTGGCGCGGCGGCGGCGGTCGCCCGCGACAGCGGTCGCGCAGCCAGACGGGGTGGGTCGTCGTTTCGAATAGGCCACCCACCCCAGGGCCTGACGGCCCTTTCCCCTCCCAAGAGGGGATTTGGCTGCCATTTTTTTTCTCACCTCACACCGCGCACCCCAGCGGTGTTGGTAATCTTCTGAAAATCGCCCTCGTGTACTTGCTCTCGTCCTGGGTTAACAGCCCCTGGTGTTTCCTATAAACAAAGAATGGGGAACTCTATCTCCATTTTGGCGGTGAGCCCAATAACTCCAAGATCTTCCAAGGGCATGAATCACCGTCTTAGTAAATCAACTTCAGAGAGAACTGGAGCTGCCGGCTGGAACCAGCGGTGCGGCTGATCAGGCCGAAGCCGGTTCCCCGCAAAATGTTGGCCGGAAGGCCGAAGTTCACGAGATTGAAGGCATTGAAACACTCGGCACGGAACTGTAACCTGAGAATGTCGGCGGCGCCGCGCCGTGCGATGGGTGTATCTTTGATCAGAGCCACATCCAGATTCTGGAATCGCGACCCTCGGAACGTATTGCGACCCAGCGTTCCGGGTCTACCCCGGTTCGGGCCTGTTCCGCTCGATATGCCAACAGGAATCGAAAAGAACTCTGTGTTAGCTGCGCCGCGTCCAAAATAATCCTCCCTCACTTGACGCCCCGTGGAAAAGACGGGGCGTCCCACCTGGTCTGGCCGGTCGGCGCTGGCAGAGCCGTATCCCGTCTGCTGCACTCCTGAGTAGACAGAGAAAGGCAGGCCACTAGTTAACGTGGAAATGTTCATGAACTGCCACCCGGAGGTGAAACCTCGGCCCAGAACCCTGAAAATGGGCAGATGCTCCAGAGGCAACGCCATGGCTAAACTGAAGACGACAGCGTGATTGACATCAAAGGTCGAGGGGCCCTTCTCGGCTCTCCAATTCCACGGGTTCTGTGGGAAGCTCTCTTTCTGTGTCCCGGCAAAACGTGCGGAGGACCCCCAAGCGGAACTGGCGTTGTCCATGGATCTGCTGAAGGTGTAGTTGGCTTGAAAGCCCAGCCCGCCACGCAACGAGGTCTTCTGCGCTCCCACTTGCAGGGAATGAAAAGTGGAATGTCCCCGAGACCCCATCATGTAGATGGGACCCAGTCCGCTCAGCAGATTTCCCGTTGAATCGAACTCTGTGAAAGGCGCAAAGCCGGGATCGGCGCCTGCATAGCTGTTGGGGAAAAGAAAACTGTGGAGCTTGACCCCGACTGTGGCGGTATATGAGGCACTCACTCGGACATCGGCTAGCTCTTGTTCCAAACCGGCAGTGTAGCTGCCAATGTAACCGTTTCGAAAGTCCGGCGACATCCCGTACAGTGAGAATGCAGTAATTGTCCCTCCTGGCGTCAGCCCAGCCAACTCCCTCTGGAAGCGCGCCAAATCAACTTCGGTATTGGCGCCTACATCAGTGGAACGTCCCGAGGCGTAGATTAGATCTCCTTGGGGTGTCAGGATCGACGGAAACTTAAAGCCAGAAACGCCGTTCTGAAAGGGCACCGGCGATTTGGACGAAGCTGCAATAAACGGTCTGAATACATAGGGAATGCTGGCCACGATGAAGTTATCCTGGTAAGCATTGGGCAAAAGCGTTGTCAGGGCGCCACCCACGCGGAAAAGGGTGTTTTTTGCCACGCCCCATTCCAGAGCCAGTCGCGGCCCCCAGCCTTTCCAATCCATCACGTAGGGAGGTTGAGGGTTCACGAGGAACCGTGGGAAGCTGCCCGCCTGGTCTGAGCCGGTTGCAGGTTCATCCAAGAGAACAGTCGAAGTAAGCTTTTTGGCCTCCCGAAATCGGGAATTGACTTCGTAACGCAGGCCATAGCTTAGGGAAAAACGAGGAGACATTCTCCAAGTGTCTTGAAAATAGAGGTTATAGGCCTCCCGATGGACGGCGCTTGACCCAAGTCGATTCCCCTGCGCGAAAATCGGCGGAGCCACTGTTGCCGTGAACGAAAAAGGTGTTGCAGTTAAGAAGGCAGTCAGTGTGTCGGGCAATGGGTCACCGATATGGAGGTCGTTTGATCCGCTCATCGAACGCATCTCCACTGGAGAATAGACAGCACCGCCTCCGAAGGTATACAGGCCGTTGGGACCGAAGGCAGTCAGCGTCGTATCTCGGTTCAATCGGGCCTCGGCGCCCATTTTCAAGTTATGAGAACCTCGCACGTAGGCCACACTGAAACGGCCCTGAAAGAGGTTGCCAAAGGCGCCCAGGAATTGTCCTGCGGCCGAATTAAAGGACTCATACAGGCCGTCGGCGAAATTGAGCGCAGGCTGAATCGGGTTAGTGGTCTGAAACTGGGGCGTGCTGCGCAGAAAGCCCCCCGACAACTCCCAGGTTAATCTTGAGGAACTGTTGCGAGTGTAGGTCAACCCGAAGTTTCGCTGGCGATCGTAGAAGCGGATAGCAAAGCTGGGATCGATGGCCGTTTGGTTCGGGTTGGTCAGAGGTCCATCAACATTATTGAAACTAAAGCGTGTAAAGAGTTGGGCCTGGTCGGAAATCTTGTGGTCAATCCGAATCGAAAATTGGTTCGCGAAGGTCATCACCTTGGAGGAGGTCGCATAGGTGCGAAGCCCGAAAGGCCCTTGAGGATCGTTGGGCAGGGGATAACGCGCCAGCACTGCTGCGATCGTCGGATTGACGGGCACCAACAAAGTGTCGCCTGGAAATGCCGTCGTATTGATGCCAAGGCGTTCCTCGGGTGCGGGCACCGACAAGACGGAAAGTGGAGGCTTTAGAGGCGGGAGGCGGGGTCAGTCGCAAGGAAAAAAAAACCTCTTTGGGTACAGCCGGTTTGGGGAGATCCGAAGCGTGGAGCAGCTTTACCGGAAAGGCTG
>JAKEER010000418.1 GCA_022616615.1 Acidobacteriota bacterium | reverse complement strand
CCGCCGCTGGAACTGCAATGGGGGCCAATGTTCTCATGATGTCTGGCGGGAATGGAGACGACCCATTTGAAAAGATTGGGCGGCCTGGAAGAAGTAGACCTGGCAGTAATCAAGCGCAGAACGAACAGGTCAGATCACTGGCCAAGAAATATAACCTGAGTCGTGAGCAACAGCGGCAACTACACGACTATATTCAAGGAGAGGACTTGGGCTATGCAGATTTGGAGCAGATTATTCGGCAATTATTTCCCAATAATATACCTGGTGGATAAATGAAAAAATGAAATGAGAATTATGATATCAAAAATCAACGAAATCGTAGGGACGGAAGTTACCAATGTCATTGCAGGTGGGGCAAATGGCTCCATCTTTATCTTAGAGATGAATAACAGGTATTTACTAACTGTTTATTGTGCTTGGAGACTGGAGCTAGCACACCAGGTATTGACCGGATGTAATGAGTCATCCGATTCTCTAAAAGGAGACATACCTTCAGAACTAAAAAAACTGTCGCATGACAAGGTGAAAGCGGTTTTCTTGTCCAACTTCTATGACTTAAAAGTAGAGTTCATCAGCACGAAAGTATTGAACGTGTTTTGCGATGTGACGCCACATTCAGAACCAGAAGATTATGATGAAAACTGGGTTATTTGTGACCAACAAGAGGACAAATGCTATGTGATAAACAGTCATTTTCAGATTGTGACATCGAAATATAGATCGGAAACTGAACAATAGAGTACAGCATCAGATAAGGGACAGCCCACGATTATGAAGCTCAATTTCGTCCGCGAGGCCGCCCGGGTTGACAAATAGAACGAATTGTTGCCGTCGGTGCGCGAGTTCCGGCCGTACCATTGGAAAGGGTCACGCGTATGACTGAACACAACCTCTACTACTACCCCTACGCGTCCTTCACGAACGCGCAGCTTCCTCTGTTGAAGGTGGCGACGCTGTACTTCGACAAGCTGATCATCCTCGATCCGGTCGGCGCGAGTTGGGCTAGGTCCGCATTGGTTGTGGCGATTCCCGGTGCGGTATGGCTGCTTGACTGGCGCGACGGCAAGAAGACCGTATAGGAGAATGGCCTGCATTATCTGTTGAAGTAGTGAGCAAACCAGAAACTGATCACATCCCACGAGGAGAACAATTATGAACACCTCTCCGAAAAATACTCATCCCGTCAGCGACGATGTTTTCCGCGCAGTCTATGACTCACCTGCCGCGTTGCCGGGCCGCCACAAGTGGATGACGAGCGATGAGGACGTGCGCAAGATTGAAGAACTGCTCGGCATGCCGAGCAAAACCATCGGAGCCCCACTCTGGGTAAGCGGCGACCGCAAGCGCTGCTCCAAGTGCCAGCGCGAGATCAACTGGCTCGACATCGTCTCGTCCGCTCTGGATCAAGTACATAGGCGCGAGATGATCGCCCGCGTTATTCTGGGCGAGCAAAAATTCGTCAATACCGAAGCGCCGCGCGCCATCGCTGGTTTGCAGTGCTTCAACTGCAAGACTCCGTTTGAAAATTTGCGCAGCTTCAAATGCCACAACTGGGCTTACGCCAAACCCGCGTTGCTCAAAGTGCTGGAGCAGATGAAGGCTGCTGGAAAGAAGAAATAGTCAGAGGCAATGGAAAAATGGCTGTAATGTTTGCTGAACGCGCAGGAAGTCAGCCGTAAGACTTCTGATTCAAGTTCGGAATAACAACCCTACTCAGAAAGGAGAGTACTAACGTGCCAACATCCAACGAAATCAACTGGCCGGACGCCGTATGGCAGGAAATCAATGAAGGCGTGATGAGAGAAGTAAGAAAGGTTCGAGTCGCGCAAAAGATTTTCCCGACGTCGTCATTCACCGACAATCCGACGCAGGTTGCGGACGAGGTCATCAACTTCGGCGCGCTCACCATCAGAGAAGGAGCGACGAAACCTTACACGGAGCTCTTTGCCGAGTTTTCTCTGACCAGCACGCAGGTCCAGCAGGAATCGACTCAACATGTCGGCCGAACACTTGCAATTATGGCGGCGAAGGCGCTGGCGCTCGCTGAAGACAGGTATTTCTATCAAGTGAGTAACCGACGCGCAAGAAGAGATCCGGATCCGGCGAAATCCGATGTCAAGTTTGAGCCGCCGGTAAAAATAGTAAACTGGCGCACCGATCTGGATTTCGGCCTTCTGGCTGAAGCCAATCCGGCTGATGCTGATGACGCTGACTCAACAAAGGTCTCAAAACCCATACCTGTGAACATTTCAACCGGAAGCAACGCAACCTGGGGTGAGAATACGTTCAAGGCAGTCACAAAGGGCATTTCATTACTCGTAGCAAAGACACAGGCTCCCAATTACGCGCTGGTTCTGCCCACTGACCCTTATGCCGATACCTTTGTGCCGCCAGGTGATGAAAGTCTGGTCACAACCGCTGATCGTATCCGGCCTTTAGTGGAAGGTGGTTTTTACACCAGCGGCGTTTTGCCTCCGGATGAAGGCTTACTGGTCGCGCTAGGGGGCGAACCGGTCAAGCTATACGTAGGTCGCGAGGCGACGACCGAATTCGTTCGCAAAGAGGGGGCCAATTACTTCCTTCGCGTCGTGGAACGAGTTCAATACGTCGTTCGTGATCCCAGAGCGTTAGTGTTGTTGAAATTTGCGCAACCTGTGGGAGTCCCAGCGGCGAAAGCTAAGCTGTAGCCGCTGACACGGCAATTACTGAATAGCCAATTTAAAGAGAGATGAGAGGAGGTTTCAAGTATGGAACTCCCCAAACTTAAAGTCGGCGATTCCGGCGATGAGGTCGCTCGCTTGCAGGATAGGCTGGAGTTTCACGGTGTGGAAGTTTCGCCCGAGGAGCGAAAGCGAAGATTCTTCGGGCCTTCCACACGGGAGGCAATAAGCGGGTTCCAAAAAGCTCACGGCATAGATCCGAGTTGCGAGGTCTGTGAGAAGACGGCGGTTTTGCTATCGGGCCCGCCAGAGACAGTGGTGTTCGCGCCTGACGTAAAACCGGCGCCTGCTTCGACTGTTGTTGCGGGCACAGAGGTGTCGCGATTCCCCCGGCCTACACCCGATGCTCCATCTCGCCCTTTACCGTCGGACGGCGACACGTCCCGCGTCGAAGGGCGCATCTTCTTCGACCACGGACTGCCGGCCGGCGGGGTCTCCCTGCGACTCTACAATAAGGGTTTTGGCGGCGCAGAGACGCGGCTCGGTGAAATCAAAACCGATAGCCAGGGGTTTTACGCGCAACCTTACTCCACGGGCGGCAAGCCGGCCAACCTCGAAGTACGTGTCGTGGATGCTCAGGGAAAAGAGATTCCCCTTTCCGCCACAAAGTTCAATGCCGGTAAGCAAGAGAAGCTGAACCTGGTTGCTCCGGCGAGTGTGCGGCCGCTTGCCGCGGAGTATCAGCGGCTCACCGGGGATATTGCGAGACAGGTCGGTGAATTGAATACCCTTGCGGGCGCGCGGGAAAGCGCCGAGCGCCAGGACCTCACGCTTCTGCATCAGGCTACGGGTTGGGACGCCCGCCTCATCGCTTTCGCCGCCACGGCCAGCAAGCTCAGCACAGAGACGGGCATTCCGCAAGACACTCTCTACGCCCTCTTTCGCGCCGGACTGCCCACCGACAAACAACAACTCGCCTTTGTGAGCGTTGGGGCGATGGAAAAGGCTCTGGTCAAGGCCAGAGAAGCGGGCATCGTCAGTCTCAGCGACCAGCAGGTCGCCGGCGTGAAGACGGCCTTCGAAGATTTCGCCAGGGCAACCCGCCGCGCCGCAAAGGCTCCCGGGGCGCTGTCGAGTTTCGGCGATCTGTTGAGCAGATCGGGATTGAATGACAACGAGCAGCGCGCCTTCGAATCCGCCTACTTCTCCCACCGCGGCGCGCCTGCCGAGATGTGGCAGAAGGCCCGCGAGAAGGGCGTCTCCGAAGCAAATATCAACGGGCTGCGACTGCAGGGCAAACTTGCCTACCTGACTCTCAACAATGCCAGCCTCGCCGGGTCGCTCCAGGATGAGATCGGGTCGCCGGACAACTTGGCCCAGTTAGTGAAAGGGGATTATTACCAGAAAGATGCCTGGAAAACCCGCCTCAACAACATGGCTGGCAACAGTGAGCAGGAGCTGCAGAAGATCATCCCGCCGGCCTATGCTGGTGAAACAATCGTCGATCGTCTTGACGCCTATGCCGCCGACCTCGCCCGGAAGGTGCGTCTAAGCTTCCCCACCCGGGTCGTGGCGCGGATGATCGAGAAAGATGAGTTGAGCCTCGGCGCCACGTATACCGATGTGAAAAAAAGGAACGTCCTGACCTTACTCAAGAACGCCGAAGGGCTGGGCTTCGAGTTGGGGCGGGTACCGGTGGATGCATTTGTCAAGAAGCATGAGGGCGAAATTTTCAAAGACATCCAGCCTGCTTCCACCCTCGACGATGCCAAGATGGAGGCGACTCAAAGCCTCAAGAAACTTCAGCGCCTGTACCAGGTCACTCCATCCGACGAGGCGCTCAAAGTCGTCCTGGATCTGGGCTTCAACTCGGCTTATGACGTCACGGCCTTTACTTATGATGGGTTCCTTACTCGCTTCGGCCATAAGTTCCGCTCGCGCGACGAGGCGCAACTCGTCTACCGCAAAGCCGAGCAGGTCACCACCGTCACCTACAACTTTTTCACCGCCGCTAGGCAGTCGGAGAGCGCGCCTCCGATTTTCGCCGTTTCCCCGCCTGCGGCTGTTCGAGAAAGCGCCAGAAACGAGCTTATCAAACATTACCCGACGATGGAGTCGTTGTTCGGCTCGCTGGACTTCTGCGAGTGCGAACATTGCCGCTCGGTGCTTAGTCCTGCGGCGTACTTCGTGGACCTGCTGCAGTTTCTGGACTACGACGAGCTAGTTTGGAAAGAATTCCTGGACGATTGGAAGGAGAAGCACAGCGGCGAGGCATACCAGAAAGATTGGAAAAAGCAGGGCACGAATCAGCCGCAGCCCGATGAAGAGAAAACGCCCTACCATGCTCTCATCGAGCGTCGCCCGGATTTGCTGCACCTGCCGCTCACCTGCGAAAACACACACACTGCCTTGCCCTACATTGACGTTGTCAACGAAATCCTGGAGTACTACGTCGCCAAGGAAAAACTTGATGAAAAAGCTGCTCACGACACTGGCGCCGCCACTACTCCGGAACTGCTGGCCGAACCGCAGAACGTCATCCCTGAAGCCTACGACAAACTCAAGAGCGCTCGTTATCCGCTGGCGCTGCCCTTCGACTTGTGGCTGGAGACTGTCCGGCGGTTTTTCGACCATTTCGAGACGCCGCTCTGGCGGGTGCTGGAGCTTTTCCGCCCGGTGGACGATCTCTTCCCTCCGGCAGTGAGTCCGAAACCCTATTACCGAGCCTCCATCTTTGCCGAACGCCTGGGTATTTCGTCCTCTGAGTACGATATCTTCACCGCCGCTAGCCCTTTGAGCAAATGGTTTGAGCTTTATGGATACGCGAATGAGGTGGAAGCTCTCGCCGCGCTAAAGTCTGCCAAGACGCTCTCACGGCGGCTGGGCGTCAGTTACAAAGAACTGGTCGAGTTGGTACGCACTGGCTTCATCAATCCCCGGCTGGACGTCCTGGTCATACTTCGGAAGCTAGATGTGGATGCGAATGAGTTGTTCCGGTACAAAGGGCAAACCGGTTTTCAGCCGTTCTCTGCGGAGGAGAAGGAGGCTTTTGAGGATCGACTCGCTGAGCTCGCCGAGTCATTGAACCTGACCTTGGACGACGCAAAGGCGCAGCTTGAGACCGCGTGGCAGACCGGCCGCGTAAACGAGATTCTGCTGCTCGCCGACCCTGACACCGGCTGCAGTTTCGACCTGACCACCCTGCGTTATGCCGACGGCAGCGATGCCAACGCGCTCGTCTTTCTCAAGATCAACCTCTTCGTACGCCTGTGGAAGAAGCTCGGTTGGACGATGGAAGAGACCGACCGAGCGCTCCAGGTCTTTTTGCCGACGAAATCCGCCAGCCTCACAGGTTCGAATATTGGGGAATCCTTTAAGACCGCGCTCGTTTACCTGGCCCACCTCAAGGCGCTGGACGAGCGGGTGAAGGTTGGCAAGAACAGCCGCGTAAAGCTTCTGACGCTATGGTCCAATCTGCCCACGACCGGCAGGAATCCACTCTATGCCCAGTTCTTCCTTACGAAGAGCGTATTGATGAACGATGCCGCGTTCGACGACCCGCTGGGCAATTACCTCTCGAAGGCGGGCATACTGATCAAGGATCATCTGCTCGCCCTGCAGTCGGCGCTGAACCTGACCGCGGATGATGTCGGACGTATACTTGCCGACGCTGGGCAAAGCCTGGAGACTGCAGCGCTGTCATTGGACAACGTCTCTTTGCTCCATCGGCATGGGTTGCTGGCAAGAGCGTTGAAACTTTCCGTCCGCGATCTGATTGCTTTGAAATTGCTCTCCGGACTGGACCCGTTCAGGCCTCTCGGCGCTGCTCCACTGACGGACCTCGCTGGCGATCATCCATTCAATCAAACTCTGAGGTTCGTCGAAGTCGCTGAAATAATCAAAGAGAGCGGCTTCAAGGTCGAAGACCTGGAATACCTGCTGCGTGACCGCTTCGACCCAGTAGGCAAATACCGCGCTAATGCAGAAGCCATGCTGGCGATGGTGAAAAACCTCGCCGCCGAAGCCGGCCGCATCAAGACAGAGCACGCTGTCCCAGATGACCCTGCCGCATTCACCGATGGCACATTGCGGCAGAAGCTGGCTTTGGCGCTACCGGCGGATGTGGCTGAGACCTTCCTTGCGATGTGGGTGGGTACAAGGGAATACGAGGCGGTCTATCCCAATCCTGTGATACCTGCCAACAAACTCAATCCGGAAACGTTCTCGCAAGAACCGGCCATTCGGGTGAGCTACAACGAAGCGCGACAGGAGCAACGGCTGACAGTTCGTGGTGCGCTGTCCGACGCCAGAAAAGCGGAGCTTAAGGCCACATTTCCCTCCCCGATGGTGGGATCGCTGCTCGACGCAGCGCAAGATCAGGCGAAGGCTTTCTTCAAGAAGCACTTTGAGAGGTTGGTGGCTGAAGAGCCGTTTGTCGGCTTCCTCGAAGCCGCCGACTTCGAGATAATCTTCGCTCCTATACCCGATGGACTGAGTGATGCGGATAAGCAGGACCGGATGCGCGGAAAACGGGAGAAACTGGCGAAGGCATTCCTGCCGTTCCTGCAGCAAAAGCTCATCCGCCAGCTCGTCGTGCAGACGCTTGCAACCAGCCTGGGGGCCGATCCAGCGCTGACCGAGACCTTGCTCACCAAAGCCGATCTTCTCGCCGACCCCAGCCAGCCCGGCAAACCTCTCCTGGATGCATTTGCTGCGGTCGGAGGACGCGGCGTCAGCGCAACGTTCTTCGCTTCGACCGGCGGCACAGGGGCGCCGCTTCAACCTACCAGCATTACAGATACCGCAGACACAACCACCAAACCTGTGACAACGAAAAGCGCCCGATTCGAGGGCTACTTGGAGGTTCCGGCAACGGGCGCCTACCGATTCTTTGCGATCTTCGGGAAGAAAGACGCCACAGCCGAGCTTCGCTTCGCACATCTGCCTGACCCGCTTCTTCGCGGCGCGTCCGCCACCGATGGAGCGGAGATCAGCCAGTTCACTGAACTGAAGACGGGCGTGCCTTACCGCTTCACACTGGACGTCGGCACTCTGGGAGGCGGCGACGTTACGCTTTTGATTCTGGGCGAGAATCTGCCCAAAGGCTCGCTGGGCAGACTCACGCTCTATCCGGAGGCATCTGTCGAGCGCGTCCGTCGCGCCCAGGGTCTGCTGGCGAAAACTCTACAGCTCATCCAGGGCCTGGGCCTAGGCGAGCGTGAAATGCGCTACCTGGTAACTCACGCTGCCGATTTCGACAATTTGGATTTGAGCAAGCTCCCCACGCGCGAAGCCGACGATTCACCGGCCGCGGCAACGGCGCTCTTCGGGCAATTCCTGCGCCTTGCCGGCTACGCTCGTTTGAAACGAGACCTTGCCGCTGCTACGGACGACCTCGTTACCATCTTCGAGAATGCCCGGCGCGTCCATCCGGCATCCGCTGACGCAAACCAGGCGAAGAGCGCCCTGCTTGACGACTTGTGCAGACGCGTAGCTAACCTCACGCGCCGCGATGTTGAGATTATCCGCACGACGGCTGAAGACCTTGGCTTCACCGCACAATCCACGATTGTCGGGAATGAGCTTCGAGTGGAGGCTGCGGATTTTGCGCATGAAAAAGGCATCCAACGGCTGTGGGAAGTCTTACAGGTGGTGGAGAAGCTGGGAGTTCCAATCGAAGCGATAGTCCGCTGGGCGACGCCTGCGCCGGATTTCGCAGTCGCCCGTGATTTGAAAAACACTGTCAAAGCCCGCTATGAGCCGGAGAATTGGCAGCGTATTGCCCAATCGATTTTTGACAAACTACGCCAGCGCCAGCGCGACGCCCTGGTCGCTTACATCATTCACCAGCGAGGCTTCGAACGGCTGGAGCAACTCTTCGAGTATTTCCTGATTGACCCGGGGATGGAGCCTGTAGTGCAGACCTCGCGGCTGCGGCTGGCCATTTCGTCGGTGCAATTGTTCATCCAACGCTGCCTGCTGAATCTCGAACCAAAGGTTCATCCATCAGTCATTAACTCGAAGCACTGGCAGTGGATGAAACGCTACCGGGTCTGGGAAGCCAATCGAAAGATATTCCTCTTCCCGGAAAACTGGCTCGAACCGGAGTTTCGCGACGACAAGACCCATCTCTTCCAGGAACTGGAAAGCGCGCTACTGCAAGGCGATGTCTCGAATGATCTGGTGGAGGACGCCTTCTTCCAGTATCTGAAAAAGCTGGAAGAGCTGGCCAGGCTGGACATTGTGGCTATGTACTGTGAGGAGAAACCGCTCGACCCTTCGTCGAACATACTTCACGTTATTGGCCGGACCTACAGCTTGCCGCACAAATATTTTTATCGCCGCTATGCGCATCAGATGTGGACGCCCTGGGAGCCGGTGACGGCTGAGATTGAAGGTGACCACGTTGTGGCTGTGGTTTGGCGGGAACGGCTCAACCTGTTCTGGTTGACGTTTTTGGAGAAAGCAAAACCCAACACCAGCGGTCAGCCACTGGCCCTGAACATTAACGACTTAAAGATACCCACGGCTGTGCAGAAGGAGGTGGAGGTTCAGTTGAACTGGAGCGAATACTTTCAGGGAGGGTGGACGACCCGCGAATCGAGTGGCTTCGGCGATCCAATACGGGTGAACGTCAGCAGCGACTTCAATAGCCGCTCAGTATTCATCTACGTCAACAAAGAGTACGAGGGCGGTGA
The DNA here is from genome assembly GCA_022616615.1 of Acidobacteriota bacterium. Taxonomy (GTDB): domain Bacteria; phylum Acidobacteriota; class Terriglobia; order Versatilivoradales; family Versatilivoraceae; genus VFZK01. The sequence continues at coordinate 4,719 of JAKEER010000418.1, read as the reverse complement.
GGAGCGTGCGGTGAAAATAAACCTCAGCGGCGCAATCGACCGGGCTTTTCGGGTGGTGAGCAAGAACAGTCAACCCGAACCCGACTTCAACGTTTATCTTTTGGATTTGCCATATCCGCACGCTGACCGCCGAGTTACCCGTTACATGGGGTCAGGTTTGCTCGAAGTCGACTTTATAGAACGAATCAAAACCGAGGACAGCAATCAGCCTGAAACTACGCAGGCCACCAAAGAAATCCTCAGGCAGGGCAGGGGGTACTCTTTGCTGACCTGTAATGATCTCTTTTCAGTTGATTTTTCGGCTTTGTTCGAATCGTTTGGCCCCGATGCAGACTGGGAGGATCTGACTCAGTGGTTCCTCAATGTCGCTCAACCCGGGATGCTGATCAGCCCATTTTTCTACCAGGACAACCAGCACACGTTCTTCGTCGAACCGTCGCTGACCGAGACCACTATTGATCGGTGGGAGGAATGGATAGTCTCCAGCCCGCCATTCAATCCCAAACTGGAGGACGACGATTGGTGGAGGGGCGTTCCCATTGAGCCAATGATACCGATCATTCCGGACGTGTTCGTTGTCAAGCCCCCATTCCCACCAGACCCCGGCTGGATTGACCCGATTGACCCGATTGCCCGTTTCAAGGTGCAGCCAAAAGACGACTGGGTGATCAACCCTGCTACTGCGCTCCAATTCGACGGCCGTTTGGTCGGACAGGTCGGGGGACTCGACTTTGCCGTACTGCCCGCGGCGACCGGCATTCGCGGATTTGGCGCGCAGGTCAATGTCATCCCAGGCGCCGAATTGGAGATGGGTAGCGTCCCGGTTACGCCCGGCAGGCGCGAGGTGAAGTCGGGCGGCCTGGCGCTCTCCGGCGGCACACTGAACGTGGTTGGCGGCAGTGGGCTGAACTCCGCTGTGCTGGAAAACCTGAACGTCACACGCGGCTTGAATATCACGAGCGGCTTCGCGGGCGGCGAGCTGAACGGTGGTTTATTGAACCATTAAACCCAAAGGAGACCCGATAGTCATGAACTACGAGCTTTCGCCCAAATTTCACGGCTACTACGACGCAAAGGCTGGGACCGCTCTGGCCTACAAACCGGATGTGGTGTGGTTGACCACGACCGTCCGCAAACACACCATCATCCAGGATCGGAAACTCAGCTATCGGTTCTATCCGCATTTTCATCCCTACGTGGCGGAGTTGGTCAGGCGGCTCATCGAAAAATCGGTTCCGGGACTTCAGGCAGCGGATACAGAGTATAGGAAAGATGCTCAGGGCAGGCCGATAATACCATCCAGCAAACCGGCATCGGATGACTATGAATTGTATAAGGAGTTTTTTCAGAGCAGCTATAATCCGAACCCCGAGCTGGTGGACGAGCGGCATCCGGTGAAGGACCTCGATTTCAATTCGAGCGGCGCTTATGCCGTCTACAACTGGGAGCTTTTTTATCACATACCGATCATCATCGCCATCCACTTGAGCAAGAACCAGCGATTCGAGGAAGCGCAACGGTGGTTTCACTACATCTTCGATCCTACGGACGACAGCGACGGCCCTACACCGGAACGATTCTGGAAGGTGAAGCCGTTCCAGACAACGGACGTTGAGCTGATCGAGGAGGTCCTGGTCAACCTCGCCACCGGCGCCGATCCTGAGTTGCAACAAGAGACCATCAATAGCATCGGAGCTTGGAAAGACGCTCCGTTCCGTCCGCACGTCGTCGCACGCTACCGGCAGACGGCCTACATGTTCAAAGCCGTGATGGCATACCTGGACAACCTCATCGCCTGGGGCGACACCTTGTTTCGGCAGGACACCGGCGAGAGCATCAACGAGGCGACGCAACTCTACGTGCTGGCTGCTAACATCTTGGGCACGCGACCGCAAGCCGTGCCGAAGAAAGGCTCGGTTCGCCCGCAGACTTACGCCAACCTGCGCGCCGATCTGGACAAGCTAGGCAACGCGCTCGTGAAGTTTGAAACTGACATTCCCTTCGACCTCCTGCCACACCCTAACGAGGCAGCAGGCGCCGATCAGTTCAGCACGTTGCGAAGCATTGGCCGTGCGCTGTACTTCTGTGTCCCGCGCAACGACAAGCTGCTCAGCTACTGGGATACCGTCGCCGACCGCCTGTTCAAGATCCGCAATAGCCTCAATATTCTGGGCATCTTCCGGCAACTCCCGCTCTTCGAGCCGCCGATTGACCCTGGGCTGCTGGCAAAAGCCGCAGCCGCCGGTCTGGACATAGGTGCCATTGTCAGCGGGATAAATCAGCCCTTGCCGCTGGTGCGCTTCCAAGTTTTGGCGCAAAAGGCGTCCGAAATCTGCCAGGAAGTAAAGTCGCTGGGCAACAACCTTCTTTCAGCCATTGAAAAAGAGGACAACGAGGCCATCGCCATCCTGCGCGCCAGGCACGAACGCGTCATCCTGGGGCTGGCGGAGACAGTCAGGTATTCGCAGTTGCAAGAGGCCATTAAAGCGCGCGAGGGGTTGGAAAAATCCTTAGTGAACGCCGCCCAACGTTATACCTACTACGAGCGGCTTTTGGGCAGGAAAGAGGGCGAGATCAAAATTCCCGAACTCGACGCCCTGGATGCCAGCGGGTTGGAGAAGATGAAGTTTAAAACTGGCGAGCCAGAGTTGGGGCCGCGCGGCATAGAAGTGGATGTCGCCGAAGATTTGGGCGGCGAAGGTGGTGGGAAGATGATGAACACGCAGGAAGTGGAAGAGATGATGAAATTGAAGGACGCTCAAAGTAATCAAGATACTGCCAGCTCCCATGAGAAATTAGCTGGGATAATGGGAATAATCCCAACTTTTGGGGCGAGGTTTGAACCTTTTGGCGCTGGGGGGACAATTAGCTTTGGCGGATCTAACCTCGCGTCTCTGTTTAACAGTCTTGCAAGTAGCTCCAGAGGGGATGCAAACAAACTTACCTATGAAGCCAACAAAGCCGCCAAGATTGGCTCCTACGCCCGGCGCGAACAAGAGTGGGCGTTCCAGAGCATTCTCGCAGCCGGCGAAATCACCCAGATGTTCAAGCAACTCCGCGCAGCGCAACTCCGCGAAGCCATCGCCGAACGCGAATGGAGGAACCACCAGCAGCAGATCAAGAACGCCGAGGAGATCGAACGGTTTCTGAACGAGGAGGGTACGGAGAAGACCGGAAAGAAGTCTAACAAAGCTTTCTATACGTGGATGAAGCGCGAGGTGAAAGGGCTTTACGGTCAGGTTTTCCAGTTCGCCTTCGACATCGCCAAGAAGGCCGAGCGCGCGCTGCAACATGAGTTGGGTGATCCGAATCTGAGCTTCCTGCAGTTCGGCTACCTGTCAGGTAAGGAAGGCTTGCTCGCTGGCGAAAAACTATATCTGGACATCAAGCGCATGGAGATGGCGTACCACGACCTCAACCAGCGCGAGTACGAATTGACCAAACACGTCAGCCTGCTCCAGGTCAACCCGCTGGCCCTGCTGCAACTCCGCGCTACTGGGCGCTGCACCGTCTTTTTGCCCGAAGAACTATTCGACATGGACGGCCCCGGGCATTACTTCCGCCGCATTAGATCGGTCGCGGTGAGTATCCCGTGTGTGACTGGCCCGTACACGAGTGTCAACTGCACACTAACGCTGCTCAAGAGCGCCATTCGCAGAACCACGCTGCTGCGTGACGGCGCTTACGCACGCGAAGGCGCTGAGGACGACCGGTTCAGCGACCACTTCGGCAGTTTGCAATCCATCGTCACCAGTACAGGGCAAAACGATAGCGGTCTGTTCGAGACCAATCTGCGCGACGAGCGTTATTTACCATTCGAAGGGTCGGGGGTTGTTAGCGAATGGCAGTTGGAATTGCCCGCCAATCCGAGCAGGAATGAGCCGCGTCAATTCGACTATGACACCATCGCCGACGTGATCCTGCATCTACGCTATACCGCCCGCGAAGGCGGGGGCTTGCTGCGCAACGGGGCGATTGCCAATCTCACTACCCGCATAGAGGAGGCCCAGTCCGTCGGGTCGGTGCGAATGTTCTCTGTGCGGCACGAGTTTCCAACCGAATGGGCGAAGTTCAAGAGCGTTCGGCTTGGTGGTGCAACTCAAGTCGCCAAACTAATGCTTCCAGTCCGGGAAGAACACTTTCCATTTTGGAGCAAAGGCAGATTGGAAGTCGTGAAACAGGTGGGCATCCTAACCAGGACCGGAGAAAAGAGCGCGAAAAAAACCAAAGAGGAACTGGAAATCACTACGCACAGACCCGACGGCACGACGACCAAAAGCACCTTGCAAACTCTGACGGATATTTCCATCCCCAAACCGCCAGACAAATTTACTCTCAAGTTTACTTTTGATTTCAACGACAACTCGATGGAAGACATCTGGCTAGCATTAGCCTGGGGCAAATAAGAATAAGCCCTACAGATGTTCAACCTGCTTAGTAATGACTGGTGGCCAGCCCATTAAAGTCGGGCGGATCAATGGGGCACGGCGTCATTTCCTCACCGTCTGCAAGCCGTTCCGATTTCTGATTCATCAATTGCAGCAGCGGTGGCAACGACTCATCGGCGACTTCGGGCGAATCGTCATCGCAGACAATTCCGATTTCTCTGGCCGCAATTGTGAGACGGTTGATGTATTCCTGCCGGTCGTAGTTGATCGTCGCATTCCGATTCGCAGTACTGACTCTTTCAGCTTTCTTTTTCGCCTTTGAATTCGTGAT
>JAKEER010000045.1 GCA_022616615.1 Acidobacteriota bacterium | reverse complement strand
GCGGCGCCCGGCCGGCCCAGCCGCTTCTCGCACATTCCGAGCAGAGCTTGCATCTTCCACAGGCCCGGTTGAGCCTTAAGCGCATCGCGTAAATGCTCAGCAGCGTCCGCCCAGGCGCCCTGGAAAAACTTGATCACGCCCAGATTGGCTCGAGCATCGACGTTGGCCGGGTCTAAAGCGAGGATAGCCCGGAACTCCTGATCGGCCACCTGAGAATTACCCGACTTCAGAGCCTCCTGAGCCCTCTGAGCGTGAGACCGAATCTTCTGCTGTTTCGTGGTATCAGTTTGAGATAGAAGGTCGGGTGATAGCAAGAAGGCGAGCGCTATAGCTATTAATCCGAGCGGCGGTTGGAGGACACGACTTTTGCCTGTCCTCTCCCCTCGCCCCGCTCGGGGGAGAGGATGAAGGCTTGAGAAGCCTTCATGGGGTGAGGGGCGCTGATTAGGGCCCGCACAGTGTCCTGCTATTTCTGCACCTGTTAGTAAGAACCTGATCGCCGCGCACCAGCACGCAGGCAAAATTGCGAACAGTAGGCCGCAAGTCCACGGCCCCGAATCATCGTATATTCGTCCCATGTCTCCCCTTTCTCAAGCGCTTATTCAATACCAGAAGGCAAGAGATCTGCTCTTGTAGCTCCACGGCTGTGCTAAGAAAAGGCTCGGCAATGTCCAGTCTTTCGAGATGGCAGCCGTCGCATGCAGCCCTTCCGCCAATCAATCAAGACTGGCCAACTCTTTCTTAACTTTTCGGATAAGCTCTCCGTATTGATGCTTCGGCGCTTTGGAGACGAACTTCTCGAAGCTGCGGCGCGCCAGGGCCACGTCTCCCGCTTCTCTGTAGAGCACGCCTAAATTCAGATGCACTTCCACGAGATCAGGATCCAGCTCCGCCGCCCGCTCAAAATGTTGGCGGGCTGCCCTGGCGTCACCGCGCTGCACGGAAACCACAGCCAGACCGTTATGAGCCGCGGCGTATTGCTCATTCAGCACCAGAATGCCCTTGAAAATCCGCTCGGCCTGTGGCACAAGCCCTTTCTCCAGGTAGGCAGTGGCCAGGTTGCTCTGCGCGTCCAGGTCCGTCGGATTTAGCGCTATCGCAGTCTCGAAGGCAAAGATCGCTTCCTGCTTTTTCCCCTGTCGCAGATAAATGTTTCCAGTTCTCGTGTGAAGTTTGGCCGAGGGAATGTCTCTCTTGATCGCTTCCAGGTACAGTGCCAGTGCCTCACTATAGAAACGACCCTTTTCGTACATATCTCCCAAGGCCAGGACAATCGACGGATTTTCGGGATCCTCCTGGTTAGCACGCTTCAGCAGACCGAGGCGGCTTGACGGGGAAATCTTGACGCCCGGACGAATCGCTTCCTCCACTAAGCGCAAAATGTGAACCCGGTCTTTTGGATCCGCTCCTTGGCCGGTCAGCGCAAGCTTTCGCGGACGGCCAGTCGAGACATAACCAAGTGAGCGAAGCTGCTCTTCCGTCTTGTTTCCGATTACCCGGAACTGGATCTCTTCATGCGCAGCATTTGGGCCGCCGGGAAGCAGTGCCGTTAGTTTCCTTCCCAAATCTTCCGCTTCACTTTCGAACTTATCGATCACGTTTCGTCTCTCCGAGGGATCGCTTTCCAGATCGTAAAGTTCCGGCCGAGGCGCCCGAATGTATTTCCACTTGTTCGTTCGAATACCTCGGAGTTCGGCCCAACCCATACTGATCTTGGGGTGCAGAGTCTCTATGTAAGCGGGGAGTGTTGCCACAGGCTTTCCATTGAAGGCTGGAACGAGGCTCGTACCCTGGCAGGGCTGGGCAGGATTGCCCCCGAGAAGCTCGAGAAGCGTGGGAAGTAAGTCAGTGGTTCTGGCCTGGCTCTTGACGCGAACGCCAGAGGGTACTCCAGGCCCGCTTAGGATGAAGGGAATCCGCAGTGTGGAGTCATAGATGAAAACGCCGTGGGAGTACTCGCCATGTTCCGACAAGCTTTCGCCGTGATCAGCCAGCACAGCAACTAGCAGTTGTGCCGGACTGAGCGCCTTCCGGACACGCTCAATGAGGCGGCCAACTTCCTGATCGGTGTAGGCAACCTCGCCGTCGTAAGGTCTGCCGCGATAACGCTTCTTGAACTTAGCAGGCGGGTCATAGGGCGCATGAGGATCGTAAAGGTGAACCCACAGGAACACCGGGCTTTGCCTATTGCCTGCAAACCATTCCAGCGCCCGATCCACGACAACCGCAGCGCGCCGCTCGGGATACTCGGGCGCAGCCATCCCCGGCTCGGGTTTGGTCATCTGGTCGTCGTAGACTTCGAAGCCTTGGTTCAGCCCAAATTGTTTGCCCAATACTGACGCCCCCACAAAGGCAGCCGTCTTCCAGCCTTGCTCGCGGAGGATCTCCGCCAGCGTCAGAAATGAATCCTCCAGAACGAATCCACCGGTATCGCGCACCTTGTGAACCAATGGGTCAAGTCCAGTCATCATCGAGGCATGCGCCGGCGGAGTCAGGGGGACTTGCGTCACCGCGTTCTCGAAAACGACACCCTCCACTCCCAGCCGGTCCAGGTTTGGTGTTTGGACGAGCTTCGATCCATAGCAGCCCAACCGATCCGGCCGCAAGGTATCCAACGTAATCAATAGAACAGAGATCGGAGAGAGCTGGACGCTTTGCTTTTGAGCCTCAGGATTGACTGTTTTCGAGAATTGGCAGCCCATAAGAAGAAAGGGCGCCAATAAGGTGGTTATTATTGAGTGCAGAAGTAAAAAGACATCGCGAGGGGATGAATCAGCGCCCCTCACCCCCGGCCCCCTCTCCCCAAGCGGGGCGAGGGGAGCGGACATGCGGAAGTTGTGTCCGCTAACCACTGCTCTGACTAATAAGAAAGAAGCGCGGATTTGCATCGAGGTCCTTGTTAGACGTGATTCGTCCAGTGATGACAAAAGGCACACATTCATCTAGACTGGTTTCTGTCGCGAAACTGGAAGATTGCAGAAAAACTCCCCTCCTCGGCTGAGGAGGGGATGTGGCGCGCAGCGACGGCGGTCGCGCAGCGACACTGGGGTGGTGTGAGTCGCTGCGATCCCGCTCCTGATTTGGCTTTGCCGCGACCGTTCGAACCACCCCCGCCGTGGCCTGTGGCCGCGGCTTCCCCTCCTTTGCCAAGGAGGGGAGCCTTAGTGCCGAGTTTCGCGACAGAAACTAGACTAGACTGAGCGAATGAAGCCGTTTCGTTGGAACCACAGGAAAAACGAGCAACTGAAGACAGAGCGGAACATTTCCTTTGAGGAGATCGTTCTCGCGATCGAAGCAGACGGACTACTCGATATCTTGCGGCACTCCAAGCCCGGCAAATATTCGAATCAACTGGTGTTTGTAGTCGCGGTCGAGCAGTACGCCTACTTGGCGCCATTCGTGGAAGAATCTGACTACTACTTTCTGAAAACCGCTATTCCAAGCCGGAAAGCCACCCGCGACTATCTGAAGAGGAGTAAGCAAAATGAAGAAACGTAAGTTGCCGTTTGAGGAGAAGCTTGGCGAAGCCTACGAGCAGGGCCATCTTGAGTCCGTTTCTCCCTCGAAACATGAACTAAAAAAATACAAACAGGCCGCCCAATCTACTTTTATCAAAGATCGGAGGGTCAATGTCCGGTTATCCACCCCAGATCTCATGGACATTCAAACCCGAGCCGCTGAGGAAGGTGTACCTTACCAGACGCTGATTGCGAGCGTGCTGCACAAATTCGTGACAGGGCGGTTTGTCGAGAAATCATCACGTCTAACCACGCGTTCAAGCGGCCGCGGAAAACGGCATGCCGCTTAACGCGAGCGTTAAGCCTTTGATCATTTGAAACCTGTGACGAGCGACTGAAATTGGCTACAATCTGTGTGAGTGATCCACCAGGGGGAACTTTTCTCTTTGGCTTGATCGGGAGTTTCAATCATGGGCACAACGGTCCAGGATCTTCTTCAATCGTTTGAAGGTTTGTCCGAAGCCGAGAAGAAGGAAGTAGCTTCGGAGATTCTTCGACGGTCGGCTAAGTTTGAGATCCTTCCGCTTTCGGATGAAGAACTCGTCCTCAATGCCGAGGAGCTCTTTCTGGAGCTAGACAGACGAGAGTCCACTAATGACTGACCCGCAACGAGGTGAGGTCTGGTTGGTCGACCTCGGATACGTGGCGAAAGTCAGACCCTGCCTTGTCATCAGCACGCCAGCTCAGGATCAAGATCGAGCGCTGGTCACCCTGATTGCACACACAACGAGTCCCCGGGTCTCACGCTTCGAAGTGGAGATCAAAGCTCGATTTCTCCGTCCTGGAGTTTTCGACGCCCAGAATCTGGTCACAATTCCACACGCGAAGTTGATCCGAAAGTTAGGAGTCCTTTCGGCCCCACAGTTGGCCTCGGTCGAAATGGCAGTTCGGAAATGGCTGGGGTTGTGATCACGGCTGCCACGTTGTTTTGGCCTAACCGCAGCGTCACCGCAGCGTCAACCCGACCACAAAACGGGCGGCGGGTTACGCTGGAGTCGTTATACCCGCGATTTCTCATCGTTTGTTCCTCGCCGCCTTTTTACCGCGCTGTCGCAACTGCTGATCTTTCGCTTCAAGTTCCTGAAACTTCTGCAAAGCCTCTTGGGCTTTTTGCCTATGGCCGAGCTTCAAGTAGGCCTGCCCTAATACGTAATAGGCTGGAGACAGTTCTGGCTTAAGTTGAAGGGCGCTGCGGAGACTGGCCACCGCTTCGTCATACCGCCTTTGCTTGAAATGGAGCTGTCCCAATTTTGCATGGGCCTCGGCATAGCCGGCATTGGCTTGAAGAGCACGCTTCAGCAGCGATTCGGCGCGGTCAGGATCGCTCTCGAGCACGAGTTCTCCAAGATGGAAATTCGCCAAAGGCTGGCCGGGGTCATGGCGGAGTGCCAGCTCGAATGACTCCCGTGCCTTGTCGTTTTGGGCGAGCTCCTTATAAATGAATCCCGTTGAAAAATGAGCCCGCGCCATCGTTGGGTCGAGCTCCCTGGCTTTCTGAAACTCAGCCAAGGCGCTTGCCAGATCGGGCTGGTGCATGAAAATCTCTCCCAAGAGGAGATGGGAGAGAGGCTTCTGCGGAAATCTCTCGACATAGCGCTGGAAGATCTCGATACCCTGCGAGAAAAGTCCTTGCTTGATGATTTCCTGACTGAGAGCCTCCCAGACTTCGTCGCGTCCTGGCTCTATCTCAAGGCACTGCTTCAAGGACTGCACAGCAAGCGGGTCTTGGAGTGCAGCATAAGCTTTTGCGAGTAGAAAATGACCTTCCGCAGCCTGCGGGCGGCGACGAAGGGCTTCCTGAGTGACAGCGACAGCGTCCACGTGGCGGCCCATCTGCTGATATGCAGTTCCTAGGCCGTACAACAGCTCGAACGAAGGAGCGCCGAACGCCCGCGCTTTCTCCAGGATCGGGACTGCTTCAGCGAATTCGTTGTTTTCCACTAAAAGCAGACCGCTTCGAATCACTACCTCGGAGCTGGCAGCAGACAGCCTTGAAATGCGGCTCGCGATTGCCACTCCGGCCTTGCGTTGCTGCAACTTAAAGTGACATGCGGCGAGCGCGAGCAGCGCGCCGGAGTGCTCTGGCTGGAGAGAAAGCGCTGGTTCTAAGTGGCCAACTGCATCAGCGTAATGCTGGTCCCTGAGCGAGAGCAAACCGAGATGGTAATGGGCGTGGAACCGCACCGCAGGATCCTTACCCTGGATCTCCAGAGCCTTCAGGTAGTGCGGTCTGGCTGTGTGCGGCTCTCCTAGCTGAACGTAGACTGTGCCCAGGTTCACGTGTGCCAAGCCATCACTGGGCCGTTCACGAATGACCTGCTCGAACGCGGCTTTGGCGTCAGAGTACTTAGCGGCGCCTAGAAAGCTGACACCCAGGCTGTGGCGAGCTTCGACAAAACCCGGGTTCATCTGAAGCGCCGTCTGGAAGCGGCTCACAGCCTCATCATGAGCTTCGCGGGCCGCCGCAATCTTACCCAGAAAAAAGTGCGACTCGGCCGTGCCAGGGGCAAGCTCGACAACCCGTTTGAACTCGGCTTCGGCCGCTGCGAGATCTCCGGAACGAAAAAGATCTACGCCCTTCTTATAGACCTGCTCCAGCTGTTGCGCGCTGGTTTGGGCTGCACCGAGATCCTGAGCCGCCGCCAGGGAAAAGAGGAAGAATAGCGCCCCGCCAAACGTCCGCTTCCACATGGCTTGAAGCGTATCTCTCCTACACCGTTTGATAGACATTGCTGCAGAAAGGGCGCGAGCAGGCTGGCTGAATCAATGTATTGAGGGTCTGAGAACTGCCTCGAACCGAAGGCTCGACGCTGGTCTTCGAGCGCTAAGGTTTGGTTCTGAGTTTCGATTCGAACTCGATTCTGCCGGGGATACCGGCAGGCATTCGGTAGAGAGGCCCGTCAAAGAATCCTTGGGGCAACCTCGGATTAGGTGGCAGAGGCTATGAAAAGGCCGGTCAGGTCAGGCCCACCAAAAGCTACTGACGACGGCTGCTTGCCCGGAACGCTGATCCTTCGTTCCTCGTTGCCTTCGGGGTCATAGCGGACCACGCAAACTGCCGTACCAATGCGCCACCCAGAGGAAACCTCTGCATCAACGGTTAAACCATCTGGTATCCCTTCTTCCCGGGAAACCTCAATGAGCACTCTCCGGTTGCGGATACCGCCCCTTGCGATGTCGGTAATCGTAGACGCGCCCAGGGGCGGAATCTGCAAAATAAAGGTTTTTCAGTTCTTCATTTTCAGCCTTTTTATTGGCTGTGGTTGGGTTATTGCTGTTTGGCCCTCCATGCTGTGACACGATTGTGAATTTCGTCTATGCTTGCGTCCCCCCAGTAATCAGCTATTTCTTTAACCGAGTTTCCTTTTCCTCGCTCTAGCAAAACAACAAACTGGATTGCCTTCTCAAGACCTAACTGCTCTACAAGTATTCTCCAACCGTCTTGAACAAGGTTGGCATCAAGCGTTGTTGTAGTCATTCAATCTCTCCTTTTCTAATCTTTTCAACAAAGAGGATTGGATTCATTGCTGAAAAATATTCACTGCGATGAGGTTTTGTCAGGCGACGATAGCATCTCGCTTGTTTCATTTGGGTAACCTTTTTGTCGCACGACAGAAAATAACGCGCTTGTCCTTTGATAGCGGAAGCAATGTGTAAAGCATCACGCGCACGAATATGGCAATCGTTTTGGATGCGCTTAGCAAGATTCCGTACTTCTTCCGAACTCTCAAGATGTTTGTCACAGAGTTCAAGAGAGTCCTTTATTTTAGCTCGTTTTTCTTCACTCAGAATGTTGTGGGCTTCAAAGTCTAGAATGTCTGAGCCAAGCAACGTCAATTTGCCAGCTTTGATCTCTGCCATGATTTCGAGAAACGCATTGGCTTCCTCCTGTATGTCCGCTTGAGTCTGGTCATCAAACGGGCGCGAATAAACATTTGTATCAAGATAAATCAGTATTGAGTTGCTACCAGTCAAGCATCTCTACTTTCACAGCTAATCGAAGTGCCGTCAGGATGTGATGTTGATTTTGTCAGCTACATTAGAAAGAAATTATTCCCTGGTGCAGGCCACCTAACGCCCTCGGGGTCAGCCGCCGCGCTTCTCAGCGGTCGGCTGCACCCCGTTGTTCGGCGACGGCCCGCAGTATGCTCTTGCTCCCGTGACAGCGGATGAGGTCTTGCTGCCCCGACGTGGGCTTTTGGAAAAAGGCCACACCCCCGAGCCGCACAGAACGTTTCCACGAGATCCAGCCGTTAGCAGATGTCGTGATCGGGATCTGCCATAGACCGGACCCGCTGATCCCGCCGTACGACCGCGGCAAGTTTGGTCGGCGCTCGTGATCGAAAGCCACGTCAAAATAGTCAAAGCCGTCTCGTTCACACACTTGAGCAGTCCATGAATTAAATAGGGTCAGCCGGAGCACCGCCTCCTTGGGCTCGAACCTGGACTGCTCTGCGGGCGCTCCAATTGCCGCCCACAAGTCGTGTTGGTCAGGAACCACAGCGGACTCGGGCCGTCGTCGATCGAGATCGTAGAACGCCTTCAATTGCCGAACGTCCGACGCGATCAAGTCAGGCAAGCGGATCAGAGCAAGGTCGGGACCCCATTCGGCAGGCCCACTTCCCGAAAGGAGCCGCGCCTCGACAAAGTCCCGTTGGATGGGGATAAGTAGCCGATCCGCCTCAAGCGAAAGTGCGAAACAGTCACCCTGCAGCGCCTTCCACACGTAAGCAGCCGTCAAAAGGTAGGAGACTCCTCCCGCGGCAACACACGTTGCTGTGCCCCGATAAACGGGCCGCGCTCCATCGACTCCGAAGACGGCAACACTGAACGTCCAGAGCTTTTCCCTGATTTCATCTAGAAGCTGCAGAGGAGGTTGGTGGAGGGGGCTCTGCACCACAGGCTCGTCAAGATTCACGGCTTCCTCCCTCGTTAACTCGCCGAACTTAATATAGACCGCCTTGTCTGTCCTCATTAGCGGCCTATTTCTAGCAAACTGCATCCTCTATGATCCGCTCCTTGTGTCCCGAGGCAACACCACAATTGGCAATCATCTCGAGTTGACTCTGCACAGCGGTCACTCCTTACATCACACCCAGCTCGGCCAGCAGACGCCGATATTCAATCGCAACGGCATCGGGACCCTTGATGTGAAGCTCTTCTGAAAGATCCAGCGGCAATTGCTCCGGGTGCTGATTCTCCACGATAACTTTGTCCTGCTGCATGATGAAAACGTCCAGGTCATAACGTTTCGCGCGTTCTTCCGGGCTAAGCCTGGAAGTTCGAGTCACCAAAAAAAAGCTGGCGCTTTCTCCGGCCGAAAGAGCGCGTTGGCATAAAACGTGGCCTCCACTTCGCCATCTTCCCGTTCCTTGCGCTGGTGAATGGTGAAAGGCCGGTACATTCGGTAAACGCGCCGGTGTTTTACAGGATGCATTGGGTTGGCCGGCTCTTCCATGTCCCACCGGAGTTCCTCACCGTGCCGTTCTACATCCACCGGCACGAATTCGGGATGATTCCGGTCGCCCAAAATCCCGTCATGCACCCAGGCAAAGTGAGCTTGATCCACGAAGTTCTCCATGGCTCGGGCCGCACTGCAATTCCAGGTGGTAGGGCCAATAAAATAGGCGTCGAATGCAGGATCGGCATACTCCGGGAATTCAGGAATCGGAGCCCGCGGCTCCCCCAAGCAGACCCACACAAGTCCGTACCTTTCCTGGCAACGGAAAGCTTCGACGCGGGCCTTTTCAGGAATCGGCCGTTCCGGCGGCAAGGCGGGAATCCGAACGCAAACTCCAGAGGAGCTGTAGTTCCATCCGTGATAGGCGCAGACCACTCTGTCTCCTTCAATCCGGCCCAGCGAAAGCGATGTTCCGCGATGGATGCAAAGGTCCCGGAAGCAGACCAGCCCGGTCTTCAGACGAAAAAGCGCCAATCGCTCGTCCAGCAAGCGCACCGCCAGGGGTTTTTCAGCTACGTCTTTAGATAGAGCAACCGGATGCCAGTAGTTCTGCAGAGCCGGCCAAAGTTGACCCTCACGCATCGTCTTCCTCCTAATCTTTGACGGGAATGCGTTAGTGCGGGGGAATCGCACGGCACTCGTAGCCACGATGAATGCGCTTTGTGCATTCATCATGGGTTTTCCCGCACCGGTACAGCTGTCCACGACAAACGCAGACAGCGCCTTTGTCGTGGCTACCAAAGATTCTCCCCCCAACTGACGCATTACTGGACAACCCGGGTTGAATGCCGGAGACCCGCTTTCAACCCTTATTGACGCCGTCAACTCAGTCAATTCTCAATTCCTTCAGCTTGCTTGAAGGCTTCGACAATGAGGATTTCGGAGTACGTGATGTGGTCCACCATGGCCTTCTTGGCCTGGTCTGGATCTCCCTTGCGAATGACGTCATAGAGTTCGCGATGAGAAACGAGCTCGTGCTGTTTGAATGTTGTGACGTCTTCGGTGCTGGTTTCCAGCAAATCTCCGGCTTTGGCCATGAGCTGAATGAAAGATCGCACGAGCTTCTCCATCACAGTGTTGTGACTAGCCCTCGCAACAGCCACATGAAACTCAGCAGCAGCCAGCGACACACTTTCGCCGCGCGCCAACGCCTTCTCCACGCGACCGAGAACGTCCTCCATCAGCCAGAAATCCTCTTCGGTAGCGCGTGCAGTGGCTAACGCCGCAGTGCCAGCTTCGACGACCTTGCGGGTTTCAATCACTTGCAGGATGGCCTCTTTTTCCAAGAGCACTGCCAGCACGTCTGCATTGATTATGTATTCAGGAGAAATTGCTCTTACGAAACAACCGAGACCCGGCCGGATCTCAATGAGATTGAGAGCAGCCAAAGACTGCAGCGCCTCACGGACACCCGTCCGGCTCACGCCAAACTTCTCAATCAGCTCATTCTGCGACGGCAGCTTGGTTCCCGACTTAAACGTCCCATCCTTCAGCCAACCCATTAACTGCTGCAAAGTTTGAGCCGACAAGGTATTGCGCGCAAAAATCGCGGTACTACCACTACCCGCTTTGGTTAACATTGAGTCTCTCCATTTCGATTTGATGACACTTTCTCCATCAGCCGGCTTCGCAGCCGCCAATAAATACTTTCATCAAAAGTTTGACGTGCTCCTCTTTCGACATGCACTCTGGCGTCATGCTGCCGTCGCGATACCCGCATACTTCATGCTCCTTGAGATCCATCCTGTGTCGAGGCTCCGCTGAGTAGCTAGCACTCGCTCACTTCTGGGCCGGATGCCAATCGAAACCCAGTTCTGACACCAGATATTGTTCATACCGTTCATCGCCGGCCCGGATGGCGGCGACCATCCGATGCGCGTCTTCTCCCACGCGCAGGCGAAGCGGCCCCTTGTTCCTGCTAAGCTCAGCCACAATCGCGTCTGCAACGGCCTCCGCGGAAAGCGCTTTGGGCGACATTCTGGGATAAGTGCGGGCTGAGTTCTCGTGCATGGCAGCATAAGGGCTGTCAGATTTCATTCCAGTGGCTCTCTTCATGCGAGCACCGAACTCGCTCTCGGTGAAGCCAGGCTGCACGTCGAGGACACGAATGCCAAAATGGGCGACCTCGAGGTGCAACGTCCAGCTAAACCCTTCCAGCGCAAACTTCGAAGTCCGGTAGGCGCCGATGCCTGGATAGGGAACCTCACCCCCGAACGAAGAGATGTTGACGATTGCGCCCCCGCGCCGCTCCCGCATCCCAGGAAGAACGGCTCGACAAAGCCTCCAGGGACCGAAGATGTTTGTGTTGTACTGCTCGAAGAGTTCTTCATCAGAAACCTCCTCGATGGCGCCCTCCAATCCGTACCCTGCGTTGTTCACCAG
>JAKEER010000417.1 GCA_022616615.1 Acidobacteriota bacterium | reverse complement strand
GCTCGCAGCTCTTGCGCTTTTTGCTCCCCACCTCAAGCGGCAGCGCGCTGTTGACTTGAGCACCCTTGCCCTGGCGGAGCGAAATGTAGCCCGCCTTGGCCAAGTCCTGATACGCCCGCCAGATCTTGTTCTTGTCGATGGCAAGCTGCCGTTCCAGGTCGCGCACGGAGGGCAGGGTGTCGCCAACCCGCAGCCGGCCAACCCCAATAGCAAACTTGACCTGGTCACGAAGCTGGACGTGTGCGGGAATAGAACTAGAGCTGTCGACAAGGAACATGATGCGGAACTGTCCTGTGAACCGGGACAACTGTCTATATTTATGGGACAGTTGTCAAGAGAAATTTTTCGTGTATCGTAAACCTCTGTGGGGCAGTCGGATGACCCTTGAGACTAGGCTCGGTGCATGTCTGCCGGCTCGGTCCATCGCCGGCAGACGTTGCATGGTGTCGACCGGCCACCCGCTCTCCACGCTGGCGGCATTGGATGTCTTGAGGAAAAGCGGGAATGCGGTGGATGCCGCTGTCGCGGCCAGCGCGGTGTCATGCGTTGTCCTTCCCCACGCCTGTGGGCTGGGAGGTGATGCCTTCGCAGTCGGCTACGATTCCGGCCCAAGGCAGACTTGGGCCCTGAATGCCAGCGGTTCATCGCCACAGAATCTGCTGCTTGATCGCTTTTCCTCCGGTATTCCTGAAGATGAACTGACCTCCTGCACAGTTCCAGGCATTGTCCACGGTTGGCACGAGTTGTTGCAGCAACGCGGGACCATGGACCTCGAAGAGCTCCTGCAGCCCGCCGTCACACATGCGGAAGGCGGCTTTATCGTAGATGAAACTCTTGTTGAGCTTGTGGCCTCCAACCGAGACAAGTTAGCCAAGCACGCCGAGTCGGCTGCCATCTTTTTCCCGGATGGAAGGGAACTCAGGGCGGGCAGCATCTTCCGGCAGCCAGCCCTATGCGGGACCCTTCAACGACTGGCCTCCGAAGGGTATGAAGACTTCTATCGGGGAAAGACTGGATCTGAGATTGTTCAGTTCATGCATCGGAACGGCGGCCTCCTGCGGCAGGAAGATCTCGAGCACCACAAATCGATATGGCAGGAGCCCCTTAGGTCTGCTTTCCTCGATTGTGAAGTGGTAGTAACCCCTCCTAATTCGATAGCCCTTCTGTTGCTTGCACAACTTCGACTGCTGTCGACCCAATCGCTAGCCAGGCTGGAACATAATTCTGCAGAATACATTGACTTCCTACTAACGACCAAGAGGCAGGTGTTTGGGGATTGTCTTCCACTGCTCGGAGACCCAGGCGCAATGACGATGCTGCCGGACGACCTGTTGGCACGATGCAGCCCGCTCCGTCTAGCCAAAGCAGAAAAGGTTCCATTCAACACCATGAGCCCCGAGCCACCGGACACGACGTGTATTGTTGTGGCCGACGAGCAGGGAAATGTCGTTTCTCTGATTCAGAGCATCTTTCATCATTTCGGCTGCGGTGCGATTGCCGGTGACACGGGGGTCATCCTAAACAACAGAATGCTCGGTTTCACTATCGAACCCAACCAAGTCAACACTATTGGTAAAGGTAAGAGACCGGCCCATACACTAAGTCCTGCGCTACTGTTCAGAAACAACCTGCCTTACTTGGCAATCTGTACCCCAGGCGCGTACGGGCAGACTCAAACTCTGTTGCAGGTAATAATCAACTTTCTCGTCTTTGGAATGGAGTTGCAGCAGGCACTTGAGGCACCGAGATGGTTCGATGGGCTCGACCACGCCCTCCTACTCGAATCTCGCTTTGAACCCTTCACCATCGAGGCGCTCAAACAGCTTGGTCATAATCCGACGGTTGGACACCCTTGGGATCCTTTAACAGGTGGCGTCCAAGCCGTACGGACACTCGGCCATCAGAAGGAGCGGGTACTCTTTGGCGCAGCCGACCCCCGTCGTCATGGTTCTGCGCTGGGCTGGTAAAGGGACGCCTGGCGCTGCGCGAAATCTCGCGCCAGGCGAAGCCCCGGAATGCAAGACGTTATGCAATCCGGGCTGGAAGCCCCAGAAGCGCCTGGCCGGTGAATCTGCGGGTTTCGGTATCAGTCGAGGTGGTGTACTCCCGGAACGCGACGGGGAAACCGGTCTCGACTACTTCATGGCCCGCCACTACGGCGCCGGCCTTGGCCGCTTCATTCAGGTCGACCCCGCGAACGCGGGGGCGTACTTGCGGAGAGATGCCGTTCGGCTCCTACCAGTTTGGTGAAATCGACAACATCAACCTGGGCGGCGGTGCGGGGCAGAAGCTGAATTCTTACGTTCGATTGGTCTAATCAGCGGGCACCCTTGCGCTGCTTCCTCGCGGCGGCAGGACTTTCAATGTGGGCTTGAACTCCGTAACCCAGTTGGGTGGAGATCTTGCCAGCGGTTTCTTTCACCCTCTGAACCAGCTCCGGCAGGCGTTGCGGGGTAATTCGAACCGACGGGATAGTGACGCTCACGGCCGCGACAACTTGCCCGGTGTAATCGGTCACCGGGGCGGCTACGCAGCGGACGTGTGGCTCGTGCTCCTCATTGTCCAGCGCATAGCCCAGCTCGTTGATTCGCTTCAGCTCCAGCTCCAGGCGGCCACGATCCGTGATGGTGGTAGGCGTAAAGCGACGCAAAGGGTTACGCTTCAGCCAGTCTTCCTTCTCCTGCTGGGACATGGCCGACAACAGGACCTTACCCACACCTGTGCAGTAAAGCGGAGCCCGTTTGCCGATTTCCGAGTAGATGCGAAGGGGAATAGGGCTGTCAAACTTGTGCAGGTAGACGGCGGCGTCTCCATCTCGTACCGTTAGATGGACCGTTTCCCGCGTTTTTTCATTGAGTTCACGCAGGAAGGGGGCCGCCTGGCGTCGCAGATCGGTCGCCTGCATGACCTGCGTCCCCCATGCCAGCACCTTCAGCCCCAGCCGATACTTGCCTGTCTCCCGATTGCGCTCAACCAGTTTGCACGAGTCCAACGTCTCCATCAGGCGGAATACTGTACTGATATGCAGCCCGGTCTCCCGGCTGATCTCCTGCATCCCCAATTCGCCCCCGGCGTGTGCCAGAGCGTCGAGGATTCCAATCGCCCGCACTAGGCTCTGCACCGAGTAGCTCCGGCGGGCGGTGGCTTGTCGTGTCGCCATCAAGCTCCTTCTCTTCGTAGTGTCTATTCTGCTTGACGTATACCGCAATCGGGCTGTATAAGCCAGCGTAGCAATAAAAGTTAATTTTGCATAGTGAAAATAAGCCTGACCTCCCGCCCTGCACAAGAGGCCAGTCAAGCGGGTGTTTAGTGCTAAAAGGAGAAGCAGTAGGCAGCAAGAACTCCGCTGCCACCGTGTCCCCAACCCGCGCCATCGCCGAGGCCCATTTGATGGTCATACTCCGCGGCCTCTCGACGGATCGCCTCCCACAGGCCGCTCAGGTACTGCGCGAGTCTGGCATCCGAGTGGTAGAAGTGGCGATGAACTCTCCACAGGCCGTTAGACAGCTCAGGCTATTGCGCGACTTCAACTTCTGTCTGGGAGCCGGGACCATTCTCAGCAAAGACGACGCTCACGCGGCCGTCGACGCCGGGGCCGAGTTTCTCTTTTCGCCCACGGACCCTCCCTTCTTCCGCCCCTTCTGCGAACAACGGCGTGTGCTGGGCATTCCCGGCGCTCTTACGCCCTCGGAGGTTTATTCCCTCTACTCCAGCGGCATCCCGTACATCAAACTATTCCCCGCCATGCCCTTGGGATCGAGCTATCTTCGCCAGCTCCTGGGACCCTGTCCCGGGTTGCAGTTGATCCCCACGGGAGGAGTGACCTTGCCGGCCGCCGAGCAGTTTCTGGCTGCGGGGGCGGTCGCCGTGGCCGTGGGCAGTGAGATTGCTAGCCCCGAACTGGTAGTCGCTCAACGCTTCCAGGAGATTGCTGAGCGGGCCCGTGCCTTCGTATCGTTGGTTGAAAAGGTAGGCCCCCACGTGGTTAGGTTAAGAAGCTGAGGTGCGTGTGATTTACCTCGCTCTCGACGTCGGAACCACGCACACACGCGTCTGGCTCCTCAAGAATCAAAAAGTGCTGGCCTGCACCCGGCAACCGGTTGGCGTCCGCACCACCGCCATCACGGGGGACTCCAGCCCGCTCTCCCGCGCCCTGCGGGATGCCATTCGCTCGCTAGATAGGGCTGCCCGCCGCCCCCGCTTCGTGTTGGCGGCGGGCATGATCACCTCGCCTCAGGGACTCCACGAAGTGCCTCACGTCGTGGCACCCGCCGGCAGAGTCGCACTGCAGGAGAGAGTCAGGATGAAGGTTTTCCCGGCGCTCTGCCCGCATCCATTCTTCCTGGTCCCGGGAGTCCGCATCCACCCCGCCCCGGCCAAACTGGAAAGCATCGGGCGCACCGACATCATCCGTGGGGAAGAGAGTGAGATTGTGGGCTTACAGGCGCTGGGAAAGCTGCAGGGGCCTTGCTTTTTCCTCCACCTCGGCTCGCACACCAAGGGCATTCAAATCGATTCTCGCGACCGCATCGCCCGCTCGGTCACCACGCTGGCCGGCGAGTGTCTGGATGTCTTCCGCACCCAGACCATCCTGTCCGACCACCTCCCGCGGGTTGCAGGGGTTGCCCTCAACGAACGCTTCCTCCGCTCCGGCGCCCGCCTTCTCCACCGCTACGGTTTGCTCCGCACCCTATTCATGAGTCGCTTGTTGGGGGAAAACCGAGGCTACACTCGCTCCCAACTTCATAGTTTCCTCCTGGGAGCCATAGTGGCCAGCGATCTTCAGGCGTTGGAGAACTCTGGCTTCTTGCGCTCGGGCCGCCAGCACATTCTCCTCAGCGGGCACCGGCAATGGCAGAGGGCTTGGGGCCTGATCCTCGGCAGGAAGAACTACCAGATCAAGTCCATCAGCCCGCGAGAACGGGACGCTGCTTTTCTCGAAGGCCTGCGCACCATTGTGTTCGAGAGCAGGGTATTCCAGCGCTTTGCCCGTCGGGGTATGCTGGAGCTGATTTCCTAGCCCCGGGTCGGCTCGTTGAGGCCCTCTTCAGCATGGAGCATGACAAAGCGGCGCATTCACGTTCTCTCTCTGGCTCCTATGACGGAAGCCCAAAAGCAACGCTTGGAGAAGTGCGGCGTGTTGGTCTATGCCGATGCCGTTCTCCACGATCCCCAAGAGGCGGAGAAGTGCCGCGGGGCCGACATCCTGATCGTGACGCCCCGGCTCCACCAGAACGTGGTAGCCGTGCTCGACCACTGCCAACTCATTTCCGTCCAGGCTGTCGGCACCGACTGCCTCGACTTGGCGGCCGCCACCGGAAAGGGCATCTTGGTGACTAACGTTGCTAATGCTTCCCTGACCCGAGTGGCTGTGGCTGAACACGCACTTGCGCTCCTGCTGGCCCTCGCCCGGCGCTTGCCGGGGGGCGCACGCCTGCTTCGAGACCGCCTCTGGAAGACCGGCATCGCCTACCAGCCCACCGGGCTTTCCGGAAAAACCTTGGGGATTGTGGGGTGGGGAGGCATTGGACAGAACATCGCGCGCATCGCTCGTGGCTTCGGGTTGCGCTTGCTGATGTGGACTGCCCACCCGGAGAAATACCGGCAGACTCATCCCGAGGCGCGCTTTGTCCCGCTTGGTGAACTCCTTGCCCAGAGCGATTTCGTCATCCTGGCGGCCCCAGCCACCCCCCAGACCCAAGGAATGATTTCCGCCGCCACGCTGCCTGAGATGAAGCCCACCGCGTTATTAGTCAACGTCGGCCGCGGTAGCCTGGTGGTGGAGGAAGACCTGGCCGCCGCTGTGCGCAATGGAGTCATCGCCGGAGCGGCCACCGACGTGTTCGTCCAAGAGCCGCCGCCCCCTGACCATCCGCTTCTCTCCTTGCCTGACGTAGTTGCGACCCCTCACATCGCCGGCGGAACGCCGGAGGCCATCGCTGCCCTACTCGATCAGAGCATAAGCAACGTCGAGGCCTATCTGGCGGGCCGGCCCATCAACGTCGTTAACCCAGAGGCCCTCCGACATGAGTCGGGTTCGTGAGCGGTCTCCGCGAGCCGGAGACCTCAAACAGCTTCAGCCGTGGGAGGTGACGTGATCATGAAGATCGTTAAGGGAGAAACCTTTATCTTGCACGTCCCCTTCCCGCATCCTATAACCGC
>JAKEER010000416.1 GCA_022616615.1 Acidobacteriota bacterium | reverse complement strand
CGCTTGTTGAAATGCCTAGCGGGACGTAGATTCGAGATTCTTTCGTAGCCAGTTGGTTTCCCCTCGGAGTATCAGCCTCTGCTTTAAGCCGGGCCTACAGGCCCGGGCGGCACACAGGTCAAACGGCCGGGGCCCCCGCACCCTGTGGTGAATGGGGACCACCCAACTTGATCTTCCTTTTGAAACCAGTTGCAGTTTCAGCGGCTGCCCCTTCCGCCGGCCGCCACTGCGTTGGCTGTGCAAACTGGCCTGCCGAAAATGGCGCTATCCTCGCTAACAGGGGCGCCCCAATTCTCCATTTTCACGCTGAAGCAGCACAGGCGCGTGTATGGAGCTTCGGTTTGACCCCCCAAGCATAAAATCCTGGCAGACGACATCTCAAAGGAAGATAGAGATTATCCAATTATTCTATTGGACGTTTAAGGGATCCTTCTCAGATCATGCCTTCGAAGGATGGCTTAGATGCGGAATTGGTCAAGACTTTGTCTGACCTTGATGGTCGTAATCTTCGGGGCGGCATCGTGGATATCTCGCGGCGCGCAACGTGGGGTTACGTCTGGCGTAGGGGCGGCCAACGTCCTCGTCGGTCATGATTATGATCCCATCTCCGATACAGTGGTAAGTTGGAGCCTTAAGGCTGGTGAAAGTGTGGGACAGTCATTCACTGTCCCGTCAAGTAGTACCCTGCAGGGCTTTCGAGTAAAGCTTCTGAGGGTTGGATCTGTTCCCCCTTTGGAGTATCGGATCGGAGACAAGTGGGGTGACGGCAAGGTTGCCTCCGGCAGGATACTCCAAAGTGATATCAGCGGGTTTTTTGAGCGCTGGACTGAGATCAGATTCAATCGGCCAGTCACGGTGAATCCTCACAAGCAGTTCTACATGCAGTTGCGAGTCCTGAATAGCCTTGATGCGGGCCACTATGAGTTTTTTGGAACGGCCTCGGAGCGAATAGGGCAGCCAAATTTCAACATCCGATTCCAGTATGCGCCGGCTTGGGGTAGTGCTCCTTCGGCGGTGACGACCTTCGAAAATGCGAGCAACATCGACTATGGAGCGAGAACACCACGTTACGAAGGCGGCACAGCCATTGCAACAAACGGAACGCCCATGGAGCCTTTGGACTTTGCCTTTCAGGTCCTGGGGCAGATGCCTGCACGCGGGACGCCAGGTGAGTCTCCCACATCATTGGCCAAACAAAAGCGTGAGGAAACGGAGTCTCCACAAGAACGCTTTGCGTTTATCGAAGAGTTGATTGCCCCGTTGCACGAGAAGTTGATCCGCGTCTCCGATACTCCCAGGTCGAATGAATTCGAACTAACCGCCGCCTGGTCGTTGTACTACCCTTCCAAAGGCACTGCATTGGTAAGTGCAGCCGTCGCTGACTTTCAAAAGTTCCTCACGTCCGGAATGGGAGCAAAAGCACGTGTCCAACCCGTCTCAAGTCTGGAGTCGGCGAAGACCTCTTCAAAATCAGTTCTGGTGGGAACTCGCCGGGACCTGCCCTGGGTAACGGAAGTGCCTTCCCAATCGGAGGCATTTCTCGTCAAAGTCTCATCTGAGCAGATTTTGGTGTGTGGCTTCGATGAACGCGGAGTGATGCGTGCCCTGCAGTACCTCGAAGATCGCCTGAGTTTTCGCAGGGCCCCCATTCTGGAACCCTTCCGAGAGGTGCGAGCCCCCCTGTACTCACCCCGAATCACTTCTACGCCGTTCTACGCAAGAGTTGAGCTGGAGGAAGGCTCCGATCCCTACTCTGACGAGTTGTTGTCTCGGATCTCACATTACGGGTTCAGCGCGATCTGGATTTGGGCAGAATTGTTTGAAGTAGGTCGCTCATCTGCGTTTCCGGAATTGAAGAACAACGTGGAAGCACGGCAGCAACGCCTCCAGGCAGTCGTGGATCGAGCGGCACGAAGAGGACTAGACGTCTATCTTTACCTGGCAAATCGGCCCCAGCCCAACGCTTTCTTTGAAAGCCGGCCCGGTGTGCGCGGGAGTCCCCTCAAAGCCTATGGTGGCGACTACGTGCTCTGCACCAGCGCGCCGGAGGCGCAACGATTCATCAGGGAAGCTACACAGGATCTCTTCCAACGTGTTCCCAGTTTGCGGGGAGTTGTCTTCATTGTGGGGGGCGAAGGATTCATGCACTGTTACACTCGGAAGCTGGACTGCCCCCGCTGTTCCCAGCGTTCTCCACAGGAGGTTGTCGCAGAACTCGCCAGTGCAATCGATGGGGGGGTGAGAGCTGGCAGACCCGATGCGGATGTGGCTCTGTGGCCTTACAGTGCATCAAACCCCTTTTCATGGTCAAAGGATGATCCAAATCAATCCCGTCTGCTCGAAAAACTGCCGTCAACGGTTACGCTCCTCACGGAGTTCGGCAAGGAAGGTCGGATTCAGTTCGGGGGGATCACGATTCCAGCCTATGACTATCCAATCAACTACGTGGGACCTTCAGAACGCTTCTCTTCCCAAGCCGAACTGACGAGACGCCTGGGGTTGAACCTCTGGGTAAAGACCGAACACGCCATTGCAATGGAATTCATTCAGACCCCAAACATCCCGGTTTATTTTCAGTGGGCAGAGCGATTTCGCCGGTTCCAGAAGTTCCCTGGGTTGAAGGGCGTCTTTGCCAACTGGTTGCACTACGGTTTTTTGCCCTCGATCGCTGCTGAAGTGTTCAAATGGCACACTTGGTCGCCGGTTCCCGAGACAGAAACTCTATTGCGCGCAATTGCCCGTCGTGAATTCGGATCGCGAGCAGAAGATCGCGCCCTGAAAGCGTGGCGAGAATGGAGTGCAGCCATCCAGCATTATCCCTTCTCCGGGAATATGGCCATGGGCCCCATCCAAAAAGGTCCTGCACATCCGTTGTTCCTGGATCCCGAATATGTCCCGGCGCAGAATCGGGGTCGTCAATTCAAGAACGATCTCTCATGGACTCAGCCTTGGGGACCCGATTTGGCACTCGAACAACTCAAGAAACTTGAGGAAGGGTGGCGCAGCGGCGTGGTCGAGTGGGAGAACGTTCTGCTTTCAGCAGAGCCTGACCTGCGTGGCAACGCGCGGAATGAAGGGGATGTTGCACAGAATCTGCTGTACTGCATTCGCAGTGCCTTGAACGTAGCGCGCTTCTGTCAGATTCGCGACAGGCTATGGCAGGAAAAGACTCCTTCTGTGGTTTCAGAGTTGATTGATCAGTTGGTCCAGGTTGCTCAGGCTGAGCTAGCGAACTCTCGGCAGGCTCTCGCAGTCGTGAGCCGAGATTCACGACTGGGCTACGCCAATAGCAGCAATGGCGAAACAATTGGAGTAGCGAGAGGAGGAATCTATTCTCCCGGAACCATCGAAAAGAAAATCGAGCAGGTCGAGCGCTTGCTTGAAATGGATATACCCGAGTATCGACGTAGGCGAGGACTCTAACTCAGGCCCGCGTGTCATCGGGTTCCCTTAACGTGGTTCCAGCCAACATCCCTGTCCACCAACGAGCATCATCCTACTCAGACGTAGTCCGCCCGGGACACGGGAGCTTAGGGTATCCCGTTATCGTCATTCTTTTGTAATTCTAGCAAGCCAGGGAACGAGTCATAGGAGCCAGACCATGAGTCAAGGATATTCCAGGACCATCCGATTTGCCGTTACCGCACTTGTGTTGTGCAGCCTCACCATCTGCAATTTCGAATGGGCAAGTCCGCGACCTGATAAGCAAATTGCGATGCGTGCCTTTAGTTCAGATCACTCAAAGCAGATTGCGGGAGTACGCCTTGCAACAGCAGACCTAACCAAAAAGTACCTGGAGAGCGTGTTGTTTACTCGAGAAGAAGTCAATGACTGGTTAGAGGGAAGAATGAATTTGTATATCCCCGAAAGATACGATGACCAGATGGGCTGGGCACATGTTGCCGGTCGTCACCAGCACGGAATTGATAAATCTATCGCCACCTATACTTACGATCCGTCAGGGGCGCGGCACATGGTCGCGTATAGAGACAAGGCTTGCCGCATCAACACGTACGGTAACAGCTTTACGCATTGTGACCAGGTAAGTGACGGTGAGACCTGGCAGGAGATACTGGCAAGTCACTTATGCGAGCCGGTTCGGAATTTCGGTGTCAGTGGCTATTCTGTTTACCAGATGTATCTGCGAATGAAGCGGGAAGAGATGAGAACGCCAGCGAAGTACATCGTCTTGAACATTTACAGTGATGATCACCGGCGTAGCTTATTTGGTTGGGCTTCAATCGGGATGCCAGATCCATCGCACCAGAGGAAATTACAGCGACGACCTACAGCGCCTTTCGTAAAGGTGAATCCGGCTACTGGAGAGTTCCTGGAATATGAAAACCCCTGCCCTCGCCCGGAGGCTCTGTATAACCTAACCGACTTGAATTGGGCCTATGAGAACTTCAAAGACGATTTTGTTTTAAAGATTGTCCTCGCTCGCGAAATGGCTAAGCAAGGGACACCCGAGAAAAGCTATGCTGAGATAATGAAACTCGCACAAGAGCACGGGATTGGAACCCAAATAGATAACGTTGAGGTACTCAATAAGACCCTTGATTCTTTGCTCATGAGGGCAGCTCTCTTTGCCAGCATGCGTATCGTTGAGAAAGTGGAAGAGTATGCAAAAACTCATGGCAAGAAGGTTCTTTACGTACTGTCCTATGTTCAACGCGACACAGCGAAGGCTCTTAGAGAAGGACGCCGGTTTGACCAGGAGTTTATTGATTTCCTGCAAAGTAAGAAATTGCCATATGTGGATCTTCTCGAAGCGCATAAGACCGATTTTGCTCAGTTCAACATCGGAATTGAAGAATATCTCAAACGCTACTATATGGGTCACTACAAGCCTCTCGGAAACTTGTTCACAGCGTTTTCGCTAAAGAGTCAGCTTGTCGGCATGCTGGAACCGAAACCGACAAGCTATGACGAGTTGGCAAAAGTTACTGATGGGCCTGCTGGTACACCCAAGAAATAGACGCCAGTTTTTGGAAAGCGTTTCATCCGGGACGGTCCCAAGAAAGACTCATCCTCTCATCCGACAAACCTGATCGCTTTGGCTGCGACACACGATGTTCTGATAGCGTTTAGTCACACGAGTCCATTCTCCCATTGATGCACTGAAGAAAGGCCTCCGAACTGAGGACCCCACTTCGTGCTCTGTCAAGCGGTTCAGCGTCCTCGTGTGCATGCTTGCGAATCTTGACCCAAGAGTCCTTCAGAACGACTTCGCGCACGGATTATACGGCTTCAATCTAAGGACCTCAGACTCGTCTGAGAAGCGATTCGAAGATTGAGAAGATTCAACGTTCACGTTTCCAGGAACTGCCAGGGGTTCTTCCCTTTTTGAGGAAGCCTTGGAAGTCTGGTGCCCAAACACAGATGGGACCTCAGAAGGGTTCCGGCGAGGCGGGTAGGGAAGTGTCATGATGCTTGGTTGAAAGTCTACGAAGAACCAAAATGGGAAGGTTATGAGGTCGTCCTGGATGTGTGGCCTGATGTCTATGCGTATGGGCTATTGCTTCTCCCTAAGGACTTGAAGGAGGGCGAGCGGCGGCCCGTCGTGGTTTGCCAGCATGGGTTAGAAGGGCGTCCGCAGGACGTTTGCGATCCCAAACTGAAAAATGTCTATCATGCCTACGGAGCTCAGTTAGCGGACCGCGGTTTCATCGTGTTTGCTCCCCAAAATCCATATATTGGCAAAGATAACTTTCGGGTTTTACAACGTAAAGCAAATCCCCTCGGGAAGTCGCTGTTCTCGGTCATCGTCCGGCAGCACGAACGAATCCTGGAGTGGCTAAAACAGCTGCCTTTCGTGGATGCACAGCGCCTTGGTTTCTATGGATTGTCCTACGGTGGGAAGACCGCGATGCGAGTTCCGGCTCTGCTGGATGATTACGCGTTGTCAATCTGTTCAGGAGATTTCAATGAATGGATCATTAAGAATACCAGCGTGGACCATCGTTACAGTTACATGTTTACGGGTGAGTATGAAATGTTTGAGTTTAACCTGGGACAAACCTTTAACTACGCAGAGATGGCCGCGCTGATTGCCCCTCGTCCGTTCATGGTTGAAAGGGGACACCGTGACGCCGTAGCCCCAGATGAATGGGTTGCGCATGAATACGCGAAAGTCCGTCGCCTGTACGTTACCTTGGGAATTCCGAACAACACGGAGATAGAGTTTTTTGACGGTCCCCACGAAATTAATGGCCGAGGGACCTTCGAGTTCTTGAGT